>JBQVQW010000004.1:0-16161 GCA_052441165.1 Caulobacteraceae bacterium
GCCTTGGCGACGGCGGGCTTTTTCGCTGCGGGTTTCGCCGCAGTCTTCGGCGCCGCGGCCTTGGCGGCCGGTTTGGCGGCGGCCTTCGGGGCAGCCTTTGCGGCCGGGGCCTTGGCTGGAGCAGCCGTCTTCACGGCCGGCTTGGCGGCGGGTTTCGCAGCGGCCCTGGGCGCGGCGGCTTTCGGCGCAGCAGCCTTGGCGGCCGGCTTGGCGGCGGCCTTCGGGGCGGCAGCGGGCTTGGGCGCAGCGGCCTTGGCCGGCGCTTTTGCGGCGGCCGGTTTCGACGCGGCGCTCGACTTTGCCGCCGGTTTGGGCTTGGAAGCGGCGGACGCCGCCGCTTTCGGTTTGGCGGTACTCGACTTGGACGGTGCTTTGGCCATGGTATCCCCGACCCCTCGGAAGTTGTTGCGTGTGCTGGCGGTAGAGCGCACGCCAGCGCGTGTCTCGATTCGACAGCATACCGGCGTTTGAGAAATGTCCGAGTCCGCAGTTCAAATAATCGCACGCGGTTCTCGCAGTGTTGCAGAAGCCGCCGCCGCCGACCTGGATTCC
This sequence comes from Caulobacteraceae bacterium, assembly GCA_052441165.1. GTDB lineage: Bacteria > Pseudomonadota > Alphaproteobacteria > Caulobacterales > Caulobacteraceae > Brevundimonas. Next base: position 553 of record JBQVQW010000004.1, read on the forward strand.
GACGTTCTGCTGGAGGGCGCGACCTACTCCATTCTCGAAGAGGATGAGGACAAGGGCGTCTGGCGGATCGACGCTTTCCCGACGACCGATGAGGAGGCCCGGGGCATCGAGGTGCGGCTGAAGGCGCATGACGGCCTGGTCGTGACGGTCGAGAAACTGGCCGACGCCGACTGGCTGGCGATGTCGCTGTCAGGCCTGCCGCCGGTCGAGGCCGGGCGCTTCTTCGTCTATGGCGCGCACGATCAGGGCCGTGTGCCGCCCAATCGCGTGAACCTGAAGATCGACGCCGGCGCCGCCTTCGGCACCGGTCACCACGGCACGACGGTCGGCTGTCTGATCGCCTTCGACGAACTGCTCAAGAAGGAGCGCTTCGAGCGCGTGCTGGACGTCGGTTGCGGCACGGGCGTGCTGGCGATCGCCGCGGCGCGGACGGGCTCGAAAATCGCCGTCGGCACCGACATTGATGCGCCGTCGGTTCGCATCGCGAACGAGAACGCGAAGCTGAACATGGCCGATGCGAAGTTCGTTCATGCCTCCGGCCTGAACGACCGCAAGGTTCGCAGTCACGGTCCCTACGATCTGGTGTTCGCCAACATCCTGGCTCCGCCGCTGATCGCCCTGTCACAGGACATCAAGGAAGCGCTCCATATCGGCGGCGTCGCCATCCTGTCGGGTCTGCTGCGGACGCAGGAGCGACGCGTCACGGCCGCCTATCTTTCGCGCGGCTTCGTGGTGGAGCGCCGCATCCATCGCGACGCCTGGAGCGCGCTGGTGCTGAGGCGGATGGGTTAACGCCGGAACAGGGCGGCGCTTCAGGTCGTTTCGCCGAAAATGTTCTGGAGGAACGCCTGTGACCTATCCTGATCCGAGTCTCGATCCTGCGCCGGGCGAGATCGTCCGCGAGACCGTCGTGACCCGCGGGCCGCGCACGGAGACTGTCGAGACGGTTGTGGTGCGCGAGTCCAACACCGGCTGGTGGGTGGCGGGCATCCTGGGCGGCGTCGTTTTGATCGCAGTGCTTTGGATCCTGTTCGCCCGTGGATCGGGCGCGCCGGTCACGGATCAGGCGCTGCTCGACGCCCAGGTCGATGCGGTCGAGGCCCAGGCCGCCGCCGACCGCGCCGCGATCGCCGGTCAGGTCGCCAGCGCCCGGGCGAGCGTAGATATCGCCCGCGCAGACGCTGCCCGTTCCCAAACCGAGGCGGCCCGGGCCAGCGCCGACGCTCGCGCAGCAGAGGCCCGTGCCGCCGAACCCGTCATTGTCGAACGGCAGACCGCTTCGCCCGCGCCGGCCATGCCGGCCGCCGAAGCGACGATCCGGCCGACCGCGCCGCAGAACTGAGCTTGCGGTAGGGGCGGGGAACGCTAGTTTCCGCCCCATGCGCCAGACCTACGACGAAACCACCGATCCGTCCTTCGGGGCCAGACACCTTCCGCGCGTCCGCGCCCGCATGGCCGAGCAGGGTCTCGACGGCATGCTCGTGCCGCATGAGGACGAGCATCAGAACGAGTATCTTCCGGCGGCCAACGACCGGCTGGCGTGGATCAGCGGCTTCACCGGTTCGGCCGGAGCGGGCGTGGTGCTCAAGGATCGCGCGGCGGTGTTCGCCGATGGTCGATACACGGTTCAGGTCCGCGCCCAGGTCGATGCCGGGCAGTTCGAGATTCTCGATCTCGTCGAGGGCGGCGTGCCCGCATATCTGGAGAAGGCGCCGAAGGGCGCGGTCATCGGCTATGATCCGCGACTGCACAGCCCCGATGCACTGGCTGTTCTGAAACGCGCCGTGGCCAGGGCGGGGGCGGAGTTGAAGCCGGTCGAGGTGAACCCCGTCGACCAGGCGTGGGCGGATGAGCGCCCCGCCCAGCCGGCAGCTCCGGTCGTTCCGCACGAGGACAGGTACGCCGGCGAGAGCAGCGCCTCGAAGCGCGCCCGCATCGGCGAGGCGGTGAGGAAGGCCGGCGCCGATGCGACCGTGCTGACCGCGCCGTCGTCCATCGCCTGGCTGTTCAACGTCCGCGGCGGAGACGTCATCCGCACGCCGCTGCCCTTGTCGCAGGCGATCGTGAAGGCCGACGGTTCAGCGCGGCTGTTTATCGATCCGCGGAAGGTGACCAACGAACTGCCGGGCTGGCTGGGCGACGCGGTGACGGTCGAGACGCCCGAGGCTCTGGAGGCGGCGCTGGGCGCCATGGCGGGTCAGAAGGTGCTGATCGATCCGGGCCAGTCCTCGGCCTGGTATTTCGACCGGCTCGAGGCGGCGGGCGCGACCGTCGTGCGCGGCATGGACCCCTGCACCCTGCCGCGCGCCACGAAGAACCCGGTGGAGATCGAGGGCTCGCGTCAGGCCCACATCCGTGATGGGGCGGCGCTGGCCCGCTTCCTTCACTGGGTCGATACGACGGCACAGGCGGAGCTGCCTGACGAGCGAGTCGTTGCCGAGACGCTGGAGCGGTTCCGCGAGGAAACCGGCGCGCTGAAGGACCTCAGCTTCGACACCATCGCCGGCGCCGGGCCGAACGGCGCCCTGCCGCACTACAAGCCGGTGACCCGCACCATTCGAAAGATCGAGAACGGCAGCCTGCTGCTGGTCGATGGCGGCGGACACTATCTGGACGGCACCACCGACGTGACCCGCACCATGGCGATCGGCGCGCCGACGGCGGACCAGAAGCGGATGTTCACCCTCGTGCTGAAGGGCCATATCGCCATGGCGACCGTGCGCTTCCCGGCCGGCACGACGGGGCACCAGCTGGACGCGCTGGCGCGACTGCCGATGTGGATGCAGGGCTTCGACTATGACCACGGAACGGGTCACGGCGTCGGCAGCTATCTCGGCGTCCATGAAGGACCTCAGCGCATCGCCAAGGCGGTGAACACCCAGCCGCTGCTGACCGGCATGATCCTGTCGAACGAGCCGGGCTATTACCGGGAGGGCCATTGGGGCATTCGGATCGAGACCCTGCAGGTCGTGACCGAACCGGCCCCGATCCCGGGCGGCGAGCGGCCGATGCACGGATTCGAGCAACTGACCTTCGCCCCGATCGACCGCAAACTGATCGACGTCGCTCTGCTGACGCCGGACGAGCGCGCCTATGTCGACGCCTACCACGCCGAGACGCTGACCAAGGTCGGGCCGCTGCTGGACGGTGAGGCGAAGACCTGGCTGGAGACCGTCTGCGCGCCCTTGCAGTAAAGCCCGTCGGCGCCCAGTTCTGAAAGACCGGCGCGCTCCCGTCGCCGTTTCTCACAGAGGGCAGGAGAGCCGCCGATGAAGACGCGCACGCTGGGCCGTTCAGGTCCCGAGGTTTCGGCCGTCGGTCTGGGCTGTATGGGGATGGCGGCCTTCTACGGTCAGGCGTCCGACGAGGCGCAGGCGACGGCGGTGATCCATCGCGCGCTCGATCTCGGCGTCACCTTCCTCGACACGGCGGAGATGTACGGTCCGCACACCAATGAGCTTCAGGTCGGCAAGGCGCTGGCAGACCGGCGCGACCGGGCCTTCGTCGCGACGAAGTTCGGCATCGGCTACAACGCAGACCGCACGGCCCTGAAGGTCGACGGCTCCCCGGCCAATGTCCGCCGGGCCATCGAAGGCAGTCTGCAGCGACTCGGCATGGATCACGTCGATCTGTACTACCTCCATCGCGTCGACCCGGACACGCCGATCGAGGAGACCGTCGGGGCGATGGGCGAGCTGGTGAAGGAGGGCAAGGTCCGCTTCCTCGGCCTGTCCGAAGCCGCGCCGGGCACCATTCGCAAGGCGCACGCGACGCATCCGATCACCGCTTTGCAGACGGAATACTCGCTGTGGAGCCGCGAGCCGGAGGACGAGATCCTCGCCACCGTGAACGAACTGGGCATCGGCTTCGTGCCCTACAGCCCGCTGGGTCGCGGCTTCCTCTCGGGCGACATCAAGTCGATCGACGATCTGGAGGAGGGCGACTTCCGCCGCTCCAACCCTCGCTTCATGGGCGAGAATTTCCGGAAGAACCTCGACCTCGTCGACGCGGTCGCGGCCATCGCGGCGGACAAGGGCGTGACGCCGGCCCAGCTGGCGCTGGCCTGGGTGCTGGCGCAAGGGCCGCATCTGGTTCCCATCCCCGGGACCCGGCGCATCCGCACGCTGGAGGACAACGCGGCGGCTGCCGACATCGTGCTGTCGGCGGAGGACCTTGCCCGCATCGAAGCCGTTTTCCCCAAGGGTGCGGCGCAGGGCGAGCGTTATGCGCCGGCCGGCCGCTCTGCCCTGAATCGCTAGATCAGTTCGCAGGCGGCGCGCCCGGTTCCCACAGCTCGATGGCGTTGCCTTCGGGATCGTGGATCCGGGCGAACCGGCCGATCTCGGGATGGGCGTCCCACTCGGGCCTGGTGATCACCTCGATCCCGGCGGCACGCAGGCTCGCCAGCAGATCGTCCAGGCCCTCGACCCGCAGATTCAGCATGGTCTGCTGCTCCGCCGGATAGTAGTCGCTGTCGGCCTTGAAGGGCTGGAACACCGTCGGTCCGGCCTGCTGATTCCAGATCCAGACGCCCTCGGACGCGCCGACGCCCAGATGCGTGAGATACCACTCGCCCAGCGCCTTGGGGTCTTTCGACCGGAAGAACAGTCCGCCGATACCGGTCACAGGCATGGTCGCCTCCCTGGCTGCTATCCGCCTATCAGCGCCAGCCACTCGTCCTCGGTCAACACCGCAACGCCATGCTTCTGCGCCTCGGCCAGCTTGGAGCCGGCGCCGGGGCCGGCGACGAGGTAGTCGGTCTTCTTCGATACCGAGCCGGACACCTTGGCCCCAAGGCTCTCCGCCCGCGCCTTCGCCTCGTCGCGGGTGAAACGTTCGAGCGCGCCGGTGAAGACGACGGTCTTGCCGGCGACGGGGGTATTGCTCTTCGGCTTCTCGGCGTCCTCGATCACGTCCAGCTGCTCGACCAGGGCGTCGACCACGGCGCGGTTGTGCGGCTCGTGGAAGAACTGGGCGAGCGCCCGGGCCGCCACCGGACCGACGCCCGAGATGCCGGCGATCTCGCCCAGCGTCATCGACGGTCCGTCCTCGCGCGCGACCCGCGCCAACTCCACGATCGCCGGCCAGTCGGGCGCCAGCAAGGCCAGGGCGCGGCGGGCAGGGGCGGCGACGCCGGGGAAGGCCAGCGCCAGCTTCTGGTCCAGCGGCGCTTCCGGCCAGGGATCGGCGGGAGACAACTGCGCCCCGGACATGACCGCCAGTGTGCGGGCGGACACGCCGTGACCCTCGGCCAGTTGGGTCCACTCCGCAGTGGGAATGCCTTGTGCGGCTTGCCGGCAGGCGTCGCGGAAGGCGGTCCACGACCCGAAGTGGCGGGCTAGCAGAATGGAGGTCTGCTCGCCGATGTCCCGGATGCCCAGCGCGAAGATCAGCCGGTCCAGCGCGATCGTCCGCCGGGCGTCGATGCCGGCGACGAGATTGCGCACGCTGGTCTCGCCATAGCCGTCCTCGGCGCGCAGCAGCGCCAGCCGCTCCTCGTCGCGGGCCAGCCGGAAGATGTCGGCGGGCTCCCTCAGCCAGCCGCGTTCGTGGAAGGCGACCAGTTGCTTCTCGCCCAACCCCTCGATGTCGAACGCGCGACGCCCGACGAAATGCTTGAGTCGTTCGACCAGCTGGGCGTCGCAGACCAGCCCTCCGGTGCAACGCCGGCGTACTTCGCCCTCTGGCCGTTCCGCCTCCGAGCCGCAGACCGGACAGTGCGTCGGAAAGACATAGGGGACGGCGTCCGTCGGTCGCTTGTCGGCGACCACGCCGAGGATCTGCGGGATCACGTCTCCTGCGCGTTGCAGGATCACCGTGTCGCCTATGCGCACGTCGCGCCGGGCGATCTCGTCCTCGTTGTGCAGGGTGGCATTGCGCACCACCACGCCGCCGACCGTCACCGGATGCAGGCGCGCCACCGGGGTCAGGGAGCCTGTCCGCCCCACCTGGATGTCGATGCCCTCCAGCACGGTCTGCGCTTGCTGCGCCGGGAATTTGTGCGCGATCGCCCAGCGGGGGGTGCGGGCGACGAAGCCGAGGCGCTGCTGCCAGTCCAGCCGGTCGACCTTGTAGACGACGCCGTCGATGTCATAGCCCAGCCCGGCCCGGTCGGTCTGCAGACCGTCGTAAAGGGCGATCAGGCCGGCGGCGTCCTTCACCCGTTTCGAGCGCGGATTGACCTTGAAGCCCCAGCGCTCCAGCGCCTCCAGCGCGCCGGCCTGGGTGTCGGCGAATGGCTCCGAAGTCTCACCCCAGGCGTAGGCGAAGAAGCGCAGCGGGCGGGTGGCGGTGATCGCCGGATCCTTCTGCCTCAGGGAGCCGGCGGCGAAGTTGCGGGGGTTGGCGTAGGTGCGTCCGCCCTCGGCCTCGGCGGCGGCGTTGAAGGCGTCGAACTCCGCATTGGGCGCATACACCTCGCCGCGGATCTCGATGACGTCCGGCCAGCCGGATCCCGACAGCTTCGCCGGAATGTCGTCGATGGTGCGCAGGTTGGCGGTCACGTCCTCGCCCTTGCGGCCGTCCCCCCGCGTCGCGCCCTGCACGAAGACGCCCTTCTCGTAGCGCAGGCTGGCGGACAGGCCGTCGATCTTCGGCTCCGCGACGAATGCGACGTGCTCGTCGGTCGGCAATTTCAGGAACCGCCGGATCCTCGCCTCGAAGTCCGCGACCTCATCCTGCGAGAAGGCGTTGTCCAGCGACAGCATGGGGACGCCGTGGCGCACTTCGGCGAACTGGCTGGAGACCGGGCCACCGACCACCTGCGACGGGGATGAACTTGAGGTCAGGTCCGGAAACGCGTCCTCGATCTCCAGCGCCCGGCGCTTCAGCGCATCGTACTCGGCGTCGGTGATCTCCGGCGCGTCCTGCCCATGGTAGAGGGCGTCGTGGCGAGCCAGTTCCGCCGTCAGTCGGTCCAGCTCCGCGCGGGCGGCGCTCTCGCTCAACTGGTCGACGGGCAGGTCAGTCATGGGGCGCTCCGGATTCGACCCACCTTCTAGCACCGCCCGGTCCCGGCGATGACAGGAAGTTAATCTGACGGCGCGCCTTCCGGCCGCTAGCGTTCCGGCCACATCAGGAGAATCCCCTTGGCCCGCTTCCACCTCGCCCTGTCGTCCGCAGCCGCCGCCCTCGTCCTCGCCTCGTGCGCCCCGACGGAGACGGCCCCGACGCCGACGGTAGAGATGGCTCCGGGGTTCCAGACGCAGTTGCTGGAGGACGTTCGCATCCTCGCCTCGGACGAGATGGCCGGCCGTGACACCGGCTCGCCGGGCGGCGAGGCGGCCCGCAGCTATATCGTCGGTCGTCTGGAAGCGCTGGGCGTCGTCGCTCCGGCGATGGGCCGCCTGCAGCCCTGGGAAATGACCGGACGGACGCGCGCCGGGCCGAAGACCTACAACGGCGTCAATATCCTCGGCGTCATTCCCGGGACCCGGGTCACGGACAGGTACATCGTCGTCACCGCCCACTACGATCATGTCGGTACGAATGACGGCCAGATCTTCAACGGCGCCGACGACAACGCGTCGGGCGTCGCCACCATGCTGGCCCTCGCCGCCGATCTGAAGCGGCAGGCTCCGGAACACAGCGTGTTCATCGTCGCCCTCGATGGCGAGGAGCGCGGCCTGCTCGGCGCGAAGCATTTCGTCGAGGCTCCTCCGGTGCCTCTGGCGTCGATTTCGATGAACCTGAATTTCGACATGACCGCGCGCGCCGAGACCGACGGCAAGCTGTGGGTCACCGGCACCTATCAGAACCCGACCTTCCGTCCGATCCTCGAAGGCATTGCGGCCGACGGCGCGGTCTCGCTGGCGTTCGGCAAGGACACGCCGCAGGACACGGGCTCGGACAACTGGGTCGAGGCGTCCGACCACGGCGCCTTCTACCGGGCGCAGATCCCGTTCCTGTATCTGGGCGTGAACTATCATCCGGACTATCACCGCCCGTCGGATGATTTCGAACGCATCACGCCCTCGGTCTTCGTCAGCGCCACCAGCCTGTCGATCGCCTCCTTCCGGGCGCTGGATCGTGCGCTGGACCGCTAGACAGACGGGCGTCATGGCCTCAGCCTGAGGGGCGAGGAGATCACCATGCGTCACGTCCCGGCCCTGACCGCCATCCTGTCCGTTCTCGCCCTTTCGGCCTGTGGGGATTCCGGCGCCGGAGGCTCGAACCCGCCCGTCGCGCCGGCGGCGTCCAGCTATGCGGCAGGCTATGATCTCTCGGGCTACTATCTGCCGCTGGACCCGGTTCAGTCCGGCAAGTGGACCCTGCATCACATGTTCGTGGGGCAGGCTTCGGAGTTCGAGAGCTGGCAGGCGGGCCAGCGCAGCGGGACCTTCGGGCCCGTCATGCTCCAGTTCGACGACAGCACAAGCCCGATGGTCCAGAGCGAGATCGGCGAGGCCCACAGCGTGACGGTGCGCGTGCTGCCGACCTCGTACACGGTGAACGACGCGCAGATCAGGTTCGAGGGCCAGTCGCCCGAGCTCGGCCGCGTCAGCTTCGACGGCCGTCTGGATCAGGGCGCCCTGTCCGCATCGCGCCGCAACCTCGGGGATGAAGGTGCGGTCCTGACAGGCTCGCTGAAGATCGGCGACGCCCGCCCGCAGGCCGTGCGCATGCGCTGGTGGATGGGTGACTGAGGCTCAGTCCCGCCCGTCGATCTGCAGCTTCAGTCCCGCGGCGTCCGCGAGCGCCTTGGCGCGACGCCGGGTCTGTTCACCGAGGAGCACATCGGCATAGCCGTCGGAGGCGGTGAGCGAGAGCACGCCGCCCTTCACCATGGCCCGCGCATTGACCAGCAACTGCGCCGAACGGCCGGAGAGGTCGCAGGCGAGGCGGATCGAGAGGCCCAGGGCCCGCGCGGCCTGACGCTGCTCCTCGTTCAGCAGGCGACCGATCGTCTCGGGCTCCGGCGTGCCGGAAGGGCCGCCGTATCGGGCATTGATCGCCGTGGCGAGGAAAGCCCGCTCCGCGTGGGTCTGGCCCGGCACGGGCGCCCTGAGCACCTGGTCGAAGGTCAGCTCGACGCGGTGATCGGGGTGCAGGCGCGCGCCAAGGTCGGCGAGGCGGCACAGTGCGTCCGCGAGTTCGCCGTCGCGCTTGCCATCGAAGCCGGTCGGCAGAGCGGCCATCAGCGGGTCGATCCATGCCCTGAGCGCGCCGGGCAGAGTGGGGGATATCCCCTGTCGCGCGCCCAACGCCGATGAGCCGGCCAGCAGGGGATCGACCGAGGCGACATCGTCATCCAGCGCCTCGAACAGCAACCCCTCGCGCACGCCCCAGGCCGAAAGGACGATGGTCTTGAGGCCCAGCCGCTCAATCAGGCCTTCGAGCACAAGAGCCGCGTGCGGCAGGGTCTCGGCCCGCTTTTTCGACAGGCCCGGCCACTTCTCCAGCGATGCCTTCGACTGCCGGGCGACGAGGCGGGCGACGTCCCGCGCCTCGTCGGCGTTCATCGCGTACTGATGGACGATGTGAAGCGGATAGCCGGATACGTCCATCTGCACTTGCGCCAGCGTGCGCCAGGCCCCACCGACGGCGTAGAGGGTGTCGGTCTGATAATCTCCGGCGGGCTTCAGGCGGCGGCCGATCTCGTCACGGCGCTTTCCGGTGTCGAACGCCTTGCCGTCGGCGAGGGCGAAGGGGCCCAGCGGCAGAGTGATGCCCTTGCCGACCTGACCGTCCTCGATGCGCACGAGTTCGAGGCTGGAGCCGCCCAGGTCGGCGGCCACGCCTTGGGCGTGGGGAATGCCGGCCAGGACGCCCAGCGCCGCGTATCGCGCCTCTTCCTCGCCGGACAGGACCCGGACTTTCAGTCCGGTCTCGGCGGCGACGGTGTCGCAGAATGAAGGGCCATCCTCCGCCTCGCGCACGGCAGCGGTGGCGGCGACGAAGACGTGGGCGGGCTGAACGCCCTCGATCACGGCGGCGAAGCGCTTGAGCGCCGTCAGCGCCTGCGCGGCGCCCTCGACGGACAGGCGACCGGTGGCGGACAGATCGCGTCCAAGGCCGGCGAGCACCTTCTCGTTGAACACGGTCCAGATCGCCCGGCCTTCCAGCCGGTACAGCACCAGACGCACGGAGTTGGAGCCGATATCGATCGCGGCGACGTCGCGCGGGGCGCCGATGGCCGACAGCAGGGCCTCGGGCATCAACGCTTCTTCCGGTCGGGGCGGTAGGTGATCAGACCGGGGAGGGTCTTCACCTTGCGGCCGCGGCCGGACAGGCTGGGATTGGTCATGAAGTACTTGTGGGCCGAGAACGGTCGCTCGGGATCGACGGCCGCGACGCGGTGATAGGTCCCGTCGGCATCCAGGATCCAGCTCTGGGCGTCGTCCTTCAGATTGGCGACCATGATCTGATCCAGCACCTGATCGTGAACCGTGGCGTTGAGCACCGGCGTCATCAACTCCACCCGGCGGTTCAGGTTGCGCGGCATCCAGTCGGCGGACGAGATATAGACCTTCGCCCTGTCGTTCGGCAGGTCGCGACCGTTCGCGAAGGCGACGATCCGGCTGTGCTCGAGGAACCGGCCGACGATCGATTTGACGCGAATGTTCTCGCTCAGCCCCTCGACGCCCGGCCGCAGGCAGCAGATGCCGCGGATGACCAGTTCGATGCGCACGCCCCACTGGCTGGCGCGATACAGGGCGTCGATGATTTCGGGGTCCACGAGGGCGTTCATCTTCGCCCAGATCGCCGCAGGCTTGCCCATCGCCGCCGCCGACATCTCCTTCGAGATCAGGTCGATCAGCGTCTTCTTCATGTTGAGAGGCGAGACGACGAGCGCTTCCAGTTCGTCGGGCTGGGCGTAACCGGTAATATAGTTGAACACGCGTGACGCATCCCGGACCAGGACCGGGTCACAGCTGAAAAGGCTCAGATCGGTGTAAACCCTGGCGGTCACCGGATGGTAGTTGCCTGTGCCGAAGTGACAGTAGGTCCGCAGACCATCGCCCTCGCGGCGGACCACGACGCTGACCTTGGCGTGGGTTTTCCACTCCACGAAGCCGAAGACGACGTGAACGCCGGCGCGCTCCATCGCCCGGGCCCACTTCAGATTGGCTTCCTCGTCGAAGCGCGCCTTCAGCTCGACCAGGGCGGTCACGTTCTTGCCGTTCTCGGCCGCCTCGATCAGGGCGGCGACGATGGGGCTGTCCTTGGAGGTCCGGTACAGGGTCTGCTTGATGGCGATGACGTTCGGGTCACGGGCAGCCTGACGGAGAAATTGCACCACCACGTCGAAACTCTCGAACGGATGGTGGATCAGCATGTCCTTCTCGCGAACCGCCGCGAAGATATCGCCGCCGTTGTCGCGCACCCGCTCCGGATAGCGGGGTTCGTAGCCGGTGAACTTCAGGTCCGGGTGCCCGCCGGGGATCAGTTCGGCGACCTGGGCCAGCCCCAGCATGCCGTCGACCAGCACCGTGTCCTGTGGCGCCGCGTCCAGCTGGTCCGTGATGAAGGTGCGCAGGTCGTCCGGCATGGACGCCTCGATCTTGATCCGCACCACCGAGCCCAGGCGGCGCTGCTTGAGCGCCTCCTCGAACTCCATGACCAGATCCTCGGCCTCCTCCTCGATCTCGATGTCGCTGTCGCGGATCAGGCGGAAGACGCCGCGCTCCAGCACGTCGCAGCCCGGGAACAGGTGGTCGATGAAGAGCATCAGCAGGCTCTCCAGCGTCACGTGGCGTCTGCGGCCGGGCGTCGAGCGTCCGTCGGTCGCCAGCGGCCAGAACCGCTTCACCTGCGTCGGAACCGGCACCAGGGCGTAGAGGGTCCGGTTGTCCGAGCGACGCTTCAGCTTGAGCGCCAGCGAGAAGCCAAGGTTCGGCAGGAAGGGGAAGGGGTGCGCCGGGTCGATCGCCATGGGCGTCAGAACCGCGAACAGCTGGTTCAGGAACTCCGGCTCGAGACGCTCGCGCTCGGTCTTGGTGATCCGGCCCGCATCGACGACCTCGATCCCGGCGACGGCCAGTTCACGCCTCAGCTTCCGCCAGCGCCGCTGCTGCTCGGTCATCAGCACATTGGCGGCGACATAGACCTTGTCGAGCGTCTCGGTCGGGGTCAGACCGTCCGGCGACACCACACGCACCCGCTCGCGCACCTGGCCCTTGATGCCGGCCACGCGGGTCATGAAGAACTCGTCCAGATTGTTGGCCGAGATCGACAGGAAGCGCAGGCGCTCCAGCAGGGGGTGGGCGGGGTTTGCGGCTTCCTCCAGGACCCGGCCGTTGAACTCCAGCCACGAGGTCTCGCGATTGAAGAAGCGCGCGGGTGACGCCATGAGTTCTTCCGACAGCCGGAACTGGGGCGCGCGGGAAGAGGGGACTTCCTCGCCGGTAGTGCTGTCGGTGATCGCGGCGTCGGTCATCGGACGGTTCTGACCCGTCAGGTCACTCGCCGCAACCTCGGATCCGTAACGAAAAAACGCCGCCCGACCTGCGTCGGACGGCGTTTCCTCAGTGGTCTGACGATCTACCAGCGCCAGGCGTCGTAGATCACGTCGATGATGTATCCGTCGTATTCGTCGATCAGATAGATGTGGTTGTCGACCAGCACCCAGCGCGTGCCTTCCGGCGGATAGCCGAGGCCGTAGGTCCGCCAGTCGTCCAGACGATAGCGCCAGAAGATCGAGGGCAGGAAGTCGCCCGCGTACCAGCGCTGGTTCCAGTAGTTTCGCGGCACGCTGTAGTATCCGTAGCCCGGCGCGAAATAGAAGCCGATCCGGACGCCGGTGTAGCCGCGCCAGCGGCGGTCGCTCCGCCACCAGCCCGAGCCGTTGCGACGCTGCCAGTCCCGACGCCACTGGTCGCCGTTGAAACGGCGGCGGAAGTCCTGGCGGTCACGATCCCGGTCACGCCCGCGATTCCAGCCGCCGTTGCGATCGCGGTCCCGGTTCCAGTCGCCCCGGTCGCGGTTCTGGTCGCGGTCGCGGTTCCAGTCGCCGTTGGGACGATCGGGACGGTTCGGCTGCCCGGGGCGATCCGGACGGCCCGGCTGACCCGGCTGCCCTGGCCGGTTCCAGCCGCCGTCGCGGTCGCGATTCCGGTCGCCGTCGCCACGCGGGCGATCGGGCCGGTCCTGCCGCGGACCATCCGGGCGCTCGGGACGATCCGGACGGTCGGGTCGGTCAGGCCGGTTCTGGCCGCGGTCCCGGCCGCCATCCGGACGGTCGCCGCGATCGGGCCGCTCCTGCCGCGGTCCGTCAGGGCGGTTCGGGCGGTCGCGGTTCTGGCCCCGGTCGCCGCCGTTGTCGGGCCGCTCGGTCCGCGGCGGCCTCGGCGTTTCGTTGCGCGGCGTGTCGGGCCGCTCGGCGCGCGGCGGGCGCGGCTGTTCCTGACGCTGCTCGGGCGGACTTCCCGCCTCGGGCATGGACCGCATCCGGCGTTCCTCGCCGCCGTTCTGTTCGGCGGCTCCGCGCCGTTGACCGCGGTCCTGTGCGACCGCAGCAAGAGGAGAGACCGCCGGCACGACGAATGTCGTGACCGCGACCGCCACCATGAAAGAGCGCTTCATTCTCGTTATTGTCCCCGCACGCCCCTGTCAGGCGGCTTGATGCAAGGTTCGCTCCGCGTCGATGAACCGTGACTGAACGAACAGCGTCGTCCCTGAATACAGAAACGCCCTGCAAGCCGGAGCCTGCAGGGCGTCGTTGAGACCTGTCGTCGGGATCTAGAAGACGCCCGAGATCACGCTGGCGATAAGGCCCGTGGCGATGGCGATCATGACGATGTCATTGCCGGCATGGACGTAGCGGTAGCCGCGCGGGGCCTCCCTCAGGCCGTACACGTAGGGATCGCGGACGTAATAGCCGCGGTAGGCCGACGGCAGATAGCCGCCGCGCTGCCAGCGGTACCCGTAGTAGCGCGGCTCGACCCGGTAATAGCCGTAGCTCGGGGCGTACCAGTAGCCGCTGCGGGCGCCGCGATAGTCGCGGAAGTCGCTGCGGCCACGCCACCAGTCGCGATTGTTGCGATCAAAGCGGCCGTTGTTCCAGTCGCGGCGGTCGTCCCGACGCTCGTTGCGGAAGTCCCGACGGTCGTCCCGGCGTTCCTCGCGGAAGTCGCGGCGATCGTCACGTCGGTCCTGGCGGTAGTCCCGGCGATTGTCGTAGTCGCCCTGACGCCAGTCTCGGCGGTCGTCGCGCCGCTCCTGACGGAACTCGCGACGATCCTCGCGTCGATCCTGCCTGTGGTCCTGACGATCGTCACGGCGATCCTGGCGCCACTCGCGTCGGTCGCCCCGATCCTGTGCCTGCGCGGCGATCGGCGCGGCCGTGGCGGTCAGCGCCACCCCGATGATCGCGGCCTTGATGAAGCGGTTCATGATCCATCTCCTGTCGGGCCGGCGACGGAATGTCGGGGCGGTCCCGTTAATCATGAGGCGAAGGTCGGCCCCGCCGCATGAACTGCCCCTGAACGCCTCTGTCAGCTTCAGCCGTTGCGCGCCTGCGCGCGCGCGCCCATGTCGAGGTCAGCGTTGCAGGAGCCGACATGACCCGTTCGATCGACCTCTGGTACTGGCCCACGCCCAATGGCTGGAAGGTCTCCATCGCCCTGGAGGAGATGGAACTGCCCTACGAGATGAAGCCGGTGAACATCGGCGCGGGCGAACAGTTCGACCCGGCCTTCCAGGCGATCAGTCCCAATGGCCGTATGCCGGCCATCGTCGATCCGGACGGTCCCGACGGACAGCCGCTGTCGATCTTCGAGTCCGGCGCGATCCTCCAGTATCTGGGTTTGAAGTCCGGCCGCTTCTATCCGCAGGACCCGCGCGGCAAGGCCGAGGTCGATCAATGGCTGTTCTGGCAGGTCGGCGGGCTGGGGCCGATGGCGGGCCAGACGCACCATTTCCGCCAGTATGCTCCGGCCATTGTCAGGGATCAGCGCCAGCTGGCCTATGGCGTCAACCGCTACACCAACGAGACCCACCGACTCTATGGCGTGCTGAACCGGCGGCTGGCGGATCGCGATTTCCTCTCCGGCGACTATTCGATCGCCGACATGGCGACCTGGCCGTGGATCCTGCCAGCGCTGCAGGGGCAGTCGCTCGACGAGTTTCCGCACCTTGAGGCCTGGCTGGCCCGGGTCGGCGAACGGCCGGCGGTGCAGCGGGGCCGGGCGCTGGGCGACGAGATGCGCAGGAACCTCGCCGCATCCGGCAAAGCCGCCGAGGACGCCCGCAAGGTGCTGTTCGGACAGCGCGCCCGGTAACCCTGTGACAACCTCCCGGTGACTCTTCGTTAGGGTGCGTAAACCGAAGATTTCGGAGAGATTTCAGAGGTCTTTACGGCAGCCATTATTTTCCTCCGAAGAGGCCAAATGGAGCCTTCAGGGGCCTTGCTGTTAATCTTACCTTCAAACCACGGGTATTTCATTCGTGTCAGAGGGCGGGGCCAGAAAGGCCGGGGGCCCGGGAGATACGGTGATGAACGCGCAAGAAATCGCGCCTGACATGGTCGAGGAGGCTCTGCCCCTGCCGACCGCCGAAATGAACGGGGACGACCTGTTCCGTCTGGGCATGATGTACTCGACCGGTCAGGGCGGCTGCCCGATGGATCGGGTCTCGGCTCACATGATCTTCAACCTGGCCGCTCTCAAG
>JBQVQW010000004.1:16171-174281 GCA_052441165.1 Caulobacteraceae bacterium
CTCTCAAGGGCTCCACCGAGGCGCGTGTCTATCGGCGCGAGATGAGCCAGGAGATGGACCGCGAGGAAATCAGCGAAGCCCAGAAGGCCGCGCGTCGCTGGATCGACGCGGGCGTGGTGACGCTGGCGGCTTGATCGGGGTGGTTAGTGGTTAGTGGTTGGTGGGTGTTGATCAGGCTTTCGCACGCCGCCCGAGAGTGCCTGCGAGAGCGACCAACATTCGGCTGATCTCTTCCGCTCCGATGAGCAATGTCCGCGCGTCGTTGCCGGGCAGATAGCCCAATCAATCAGCGAGGAGCAGCTGCGTCTCTGCTTCTGCAAGTGATCCTCGCGCGATGCCGATAAACTGGATGAACTCACCGGTTGTGCGCCGGGCTGCTCCTTCGGCGATGTTCGACGCCACAGAGACAGCGGCGCGCCAGACCTGCAGATCCCGAAAGCTGCTCACGCCCGTGGTCATGGCACCCCGCTGCCATGTGAGGGGTTGACGCTCAGCCAACCACTAACCACTAACCACTAATCACTTCGGAGCACAACCTTTGAGCGATTCCGTCAGAAGCTCTGATACTGCCCGCCCAGGGCATAGGTGAATCCGACCGGCAGGGCGTTGCGGAACTGGGTCACGAAGTTGGCGACCTCGCCAAGCGTCGACCGCGGCACGAAGATGATGTCCCCGCGGCGCAGGGCGATGACCTCGCCGCGACGCGGTCGCAGGTCCGCGGCCCTCATCATTCGCACGCCGCCGGGACCGCGCCGGATCAGCGCGACCTCGCCCTGCTTCGCCGTCGGCAGGAAATCTCCCGCCTGGATGATGGCCTGGTAGGCGTCCAGATCGCCGTTCATCTCGATCATGCCGGGCGTACGCACCTCGCCGCCCACCCAGACGCGGATCGGGCCCGCGGTCTTCAGCGTCACTTCCACCACCGGCCGCCGAAGCTGGCTGGCGTAGGCGCTGGATGCGTCGGCCTCCAGTTCGGCGATGGTGCGGTCCGCCGCCATGATCTGCCCCACCAGAGGCAGGGACACCCGGCCGTCCGGGCCGATCCGCTGCGTCCGCGTCAGTTCGGATGCGGTCGGCGTGGCGATCTCGATCTCGTCGCCGGGATAGAGGACATATTCCGGCTCCATGTCCGTCCATGTGGCGAAGCCGATCTCCGGGAAGGAGGTGCGGCCGGCGGCCTGAACCCGACCCGCTCCCGCCTGGGAGGGCAGGGGCATCCGCGGGTCCTCGCCCATGAGGCCGCCTCCGCCACAACCGGACGCCATGGCTCCGCTGGCGCCGATGAGGCCCAGCAGCATGAGGCGGCGGTCGATGGACATGGCGGAATCGTTCCCGAAGCGACGTTGGGTGCAGGTTGTTACGGTTATGGGTAACCCATGGTTAACGCCGGTGAGCGAAGGCTGGTCTCCAACAGCTCCGTTTCCATGGAATCAGTCCGCTTTTCGTATGCGCGCCACGGCCTACACGACAGTCCGCCCGCGTTACGGGATCGCCGATGTCATCGGACTGCTGTTCCGCGAACTGCTGCTGATGATCGTGATCTTCCTCGTGATCTTCGCGATCGGCACGGCGGCGGTCCTGACGTTGAAGCGCAGCTACACCGCCACCTCGACTGTCTATGCCGGCGTGGGACAGGAATATGTCTACCAGCCCCGCGTGGGCGCCATCCCGACGGATCGTTCAGGCCAACCGCTTGAGGCCGACGCGGTCGCTCAGGCGGAAGCCGCGATCATGGGCAGTCTGGAGGTCAAACGTCGCACGGTCTCGGCGCTGGGCGCGGATCGCATACTCGGTCCGAAGGCAAAGGGAACGGCGGCAGAGCGCGAAGTGGCGGCGCTTAAGGTGCTCGACGGCGGACTGGGTGTCGGCGTCACCCCGGGCAGCGCGATCATCTCTGTGGCCTTCAAATCAGACGATGCCGATCGTGCGGCCCTGATCCTGAACGCGATTGTCGATCAGTATCTGATCCAGCGTCGGGCCGTGTTCAGGGGGCAGGGGGGAGACGCCTTCGCCGAACAACGCGAAGCGTTCGAGGACGAGCTTGCGTCGGCGGACGAGGCTTATGAAGCCTTCCTGCAGTCCAACAACATCGGCGACTTCGCCACTTCCAAGGCGACGCTGGCGGCGACCTATCAGACCGTCTTCGCCGACGCCCTGTCGGTCCGGGCCCAGCTGAACCAGGCCAGTCAGCGTCTGGCGACGCTCGAAGCCCAGCTGGCCCGCCAGCCGGCCGAGGTCGTTCTTCAGCAGGATCTCAACATCTCGGCCCAGGACCAGATCCTGCAACTTCGGACCGAACGCGAGAACCTGCTCGCCCGCTACACCGAGGACGCCCAGCCGATCCGCGATATCGACGAGCGTATCGCCGGCCTGCAGGCTTATGTCGCCACCGGGACCACGGTCGGTCCGAAGGAAGTCCGCACCGGCCCCAGCACTATTTTCACCGAGATCGAGACGACCCGGATCAATGCGGCCGCCGATCGCGACGCCCTGCGCGCGCGCCTGGCGGTCCTTGAGGGTCAGTTGAACCAGCTGCGCTCGCGTCAGGCCGAACTGACCCGGCTGGAATCGACCAACGCGACCCTGATGGGCAACCGCGACAATCTCAGCGCCGCGGTCCGCGATTTCCAGCAACGCGAGAGCCAGTCCCGCGCCGACAGCGCGCTTGTCGCCGCCGGCGCCGACAATGTGCGGGTGATCGCTCGCGCCGAGGCGCCGACTCGCGGTTCGAGCCTGAAGCTGCCGATGCTGGCGGCGGTCATTCTGTTCGCCGGCTTCACCGCCCTGTGCGTCGGCCTGCTGCGGGTCTTCACCCGCCGGGGGTTCACCACGCCGGAATCGGCAGGACGAACCCTCGAGCTGCCCGTGCTGGCCGTTGCGCCCGTGAAGGCCAGATGACGCGGTTCGCGTGTCGCTGCGTGCTAGTCTGCGACCCTGTTGTCCGCATCTGACGATTCGATGGTCGATCTCACTTCCGAAATGGCGGCCTTGTGGGCGGCGCTGGGTCCGGCGCCGGCCCATCGCGGGCGCGTCATACAGGTCGTGTCCGCCAACTCGGGCGAGGGCGCGTCTACGGTCGCTCGCGAGTACGCGCGGCTGGCCGCCGTCCGGGCCCGCCGTCCCGTCTGGCTGATCGATGCGGACCTGTCCCAGCAAAGCCAGGCCGAACAGGTCGCCGCGGCTCCCGACCGTTTCGGCCGGATCGGCAAGGCGGCCCTGGCGACGCCGGACGGCTCGATCTTTTTCGCTGTCACGCCGCGCGTGGCGGATCGCGAGGGCAAGCCGGTCCACCCGGCCCGCCTCATCAGCGCACGTCCCTGCCTCGGCGGACGCCTGTGGGTGACCCGATTCACGACCGAGAACCTGCGCTCTGGCCAGCGGGCCGAGGTCGTCGCCGACGCCCGCTACTGGGACTCCCTGCGCCGCCATGCCGACACGGTCGTCATCGACTCGCCGTCGACCGACCGCAGCGACACGGCCATCGTCCTTGCGCCGTTCGTCGATGCGACCGTGCTGGTCGTGGCGGCTGAAAGCACTGCGCCCGGCGATCCGCTGATCCTGAGAGACGAGATCGAAGCCGTCGGCGGCAAGATCGCCGGCGTGGTCGTCAATCGCTCCAGCTACAGGCCGCCGGCCTTCCTCAGACGTCTGACGGGCTGAACCCGCGGGTTGCGCCGGACGTTCGCGCGTCATGGCTCGTGCATTGAAGACCTTCTGCTACTCCGACGGCTTCCACGTCTGGACCGTCGCCGCTCCGTCACGAGCGAAGGCGTTGTCCGCCTTCGGCGTCAAGCGCGACCTGTTCAGGGATGGCTCGGCGAAGGAGATCGAAAGCGGTCCTGACCGTGATGCGGCCCTGAAGGCTCCCGGCGAGTTGATCGAGCGAGGGCTCACCGTCGATATCGGCGAGGCCGCCCGAACGGCCGCAACACCGAAGCCGAAGAGCGACGCCGCAGTTCGAAAGCGGGTCGAGGCTCTCGAACGCGAACTGGATGCCCTTGATCAGACCCATGCGCGCGAACGCAGGAGCCTGGCGGAGCGTCAGGCAGCCCTGGCCAGGGAGGCGGACGCTCTGGGCAGCCGCCATTCAAGGGCGCGTGACGCGCTGAAGGCGAAGCTGAAGTCGGCCCGCGCCAAACTCAGCTAGCAGCCCGCCACGCGGCGAGGCCGGCTTCGAGGTCCGTGATCAGGTCGGCCGGGTCTTCCAGCCCGACGTGCAACCGAAGCAGTTGTCCCTCCAACGCCGGCGGCCGGGTGCGCATGGCGACCTGGCCCGTCTCGTGGGTGATCAGGCTCTCGAACCCGCCCCATGAGTAGCCGAGCCCGAACAGGGCCAGCGCTGACATCAACGCATGGGCCGCGGCCTCTTCGCCGCCTCTCATGACGAGGCCGAACAGCGAGGCCGCGCCCGCATAGTCCCGGGCCCACCGGGCATGGCCCGGATCGCCGGGCAGGGCGGGCCAGATCACCCGGGCGACCTCGGCCCGGCCCTGAAGCCATTCGGCCACGATCCGCGCTGACCGGGCCTGTTCGGCATAGCGCAGCGGCAGGGTGCGCAGGCCCCGCAGCGCCAGCCAGGCGTCGTCCGGCGACACCCGCCAGCCCAGATCCTCGATCGTGTCGGCGAGTTCCCGACGAATCATCGGATCGGTCGCGGCGATCGATCCCATCAGCAGGTCGGAATGCCCGCCCGCATACTTGGTCAGGGCCTGCACGCTGACATCGACGCCATGCTCCAGGGGTCGGAAGGCCAGCCCTGCGGCCCAGGTGTTGTCCATCACCGTCACCACGCCGAGCTCACGGCAGGCGGCGGCGAGGGCCGGGACATCGACCATCTCGAACGTCAGCGAGCCGGGCGATTCGATCAGAAGGACCCGGGTACGCTCCGTCAGCGCGGCCAGGATCTCCGGGGTCGAGGCGTCCGGTGAGTGGAAAGCCGTCGTCACACCCCGGGCGCCGAGGTGGCGCTTCAGGAACCGCCGGGTCGGCCCGTAGGCCGCGTCCGTCGTCAACACCTCGTCGCCGGGACGCAACAGGGCTGTCAGCGGAACCGTGACGGCGGCCAGCCCGGAAGGGACAAGCCAGGAATCCGCCGCCCCTTCCAGATCGGCGATCGCGCGCCTCAGTTCGGCCGCCGCGGACAGGTCCTCAATCCCGTAGACCGGACCGATCCTCTCGTTTCGCATGTCGCCGGGGGCGTCGTTCAACAGGGTCGAGGCGCGTTCGATCGGCGGCGAAACCGGACGGCGGCCGCTCCCGCGACGGGTCGCGCGGGCGATCAGGCGGGTTCGGTCGGCTGGATCGGTCATTCGGACGCTCCCCGGGGTTGCGGATCACGCCCCAAAGGCCTCTAAACGGGCCGGGGCGCAAGCGGACACAGGCGAGGCGGCATGTGGGCAAGACGGACCGACCGGGTCAGGACTGCAGCGGCGGGATTCGCTCTCGCGACCGGACTGCTCGTGGCCGCCTGCGGCCAGGGCGAGACGCCCGCTGACGACCAGGCGACCGAGGAGGCGCGCGAAGCGGTGGCCGCGCCGGAGTTCACCAGCCCGACCCTGCAGGCCATCAAGCGTCGTGGCCGCCTGAACTGCGGCGTGCACGAGGGTCTCGTCGGCTTCGCCTACACCGACAATCGCGGACAATGGCGCGGGTTCGACGTCGATTTCTGCAAGGCCCTTGCGGCCGCGGTTCTCGGCAATGCCGAGGCGGTGCGGTTCGTGCCGCTGACCAGCAGCCAGCGGTTCGAGGCCCTGCGCAGCGGGCGGGTCGATGTGCTGTGGCGCACCACCTCCTGGACCCTGTCGCGGGAAGCGCAGGAAGGCGTGCGTTTCGCCGGCGTGAACTACTACGACGGGCAGGGATTCCTGGTCCGCCGATCACTGGATCTCGCGAGCGCGGCTGAGCTCAATGGCGCACGCGTCTGCGTCCAGCGCGCCTCGACCTCCGAACTCAATGTCGCTGACTGGTTCCGTGCACGGAACATCGAGTATCGCCCGATCGTCGCTCCGAACGAGGAGGCGGCCCGCGAGGCCTACGCCCGTGAGAACTGCGACGCGTTCAGCGCCGATATTTCGGCCCTTGCCGCAGCCCGGACCCTGCTGCCGAACCCGGACCAGCACACCATCCTGCCCGACGTCATCTCAAAGGAGCCGCTCGGACCTGCGGTCAAACGGGGCGACGAGGCCTGGACCTCGGTCGTGCGCTGGACGCTCAACGGCCTGATCCTCGCCGAGGAGCTGGGCGTGACGCGGGACAACGTCGAAACCCAGGCCTCGGAATCACCCGATCCCCGCGTTCGCCGTCTTCTCGGAGCCGAGGGCGAGCACGGCGAGATGCTCGGGCTGTCGCCAAATTGGATGAGGAATGCTCTGAAGGCTGAGGGAAACTATGGGGAAATCTTCGCCCGGAACATCGGGCCGGATTCCCCTCTCGACCTGGCGCGTGGGCTTAACGCACAATGGAACGCTCGGCCGGGCGGCCTGATCTACGCCCTGCCGATCCGATAAGGAGCCTGCAGGGAGCAGGCCGGGGGACGAATGGACACCACCACCACAACCAAGCGCGGCATTCCGCTTCACTGGATGATGCTGATCGGCTTCATCGTTGGCCTCGCCGGCGGCATGGCCGTCAATCTGATGGTCGGGCCCGAGACGGCCTGGGTGGTCTGGCTCACCGAGAACGTCACCGGTCCGGCGGGTCAGATCTTCCTGCGCCTGCTGTTCATGCTCGTGATCCCGCTGCTGTTCTCGGCGCTGGTGGTCGGGGTGGCCGAGATGGGCGACCTGAAATCGCTGGGCCGCGCGGGGATAAAGACCCTGCTGCTGACCATCGTGGTGTCGGGCATCGCCGTCGTGATCGGCCTGGCCATGGTCAATATCTTCCGGCCCGGCGACGGCGTCGATCCGGAACTGGCCTCCCGACTGCTGGCCCAGGGCGCCGAGGGCGCCAACGCCATCGTCGGCAATGCGCCGGAAAGCGTCCAGTTCGGCCAGTTCTTCCTCGACCTGATCCCGTCGAACGTGTTCACGGCCGCCGCCGAGAACCAGATTCTGCCGGTGATGATCTTCGCCCTGTTCTTCGGCGTGGGTCTGGTCATGGCGAAGAGCCGCGCCACCGATCAGCTGCAGACGACCATCGAGGGCATCCTCGAGGTGACGATGAAGCTCATCAACACCGTCATCAAGCTGGCCCCCTATGCGATCGCCTGCCTGATGTTCAACCTTGCCGCCCTGTTCGGCTGGGACCTGCTGGTGCGTCTGGCCGCCTATGTCGGCGTCGCCGTCGGCGCCATGGCGATCCACATGTTCGTCGTCTATCCGCTGGTGGTCTGGATCGCGGGCGGCATGAACCCGCTGAAATTCTTCCGCGGCGTGCGCGAGCCGATGGTGGTGGCCTTCTCGACAGCCTCGTCGAACGCCTCCCTGCCCGTGTCGCTGCGTGCCGCTGACGAGCAGCTCGGCCTGCCGCGCAAGATCGCCCGCTTCGTGCTGACGGTCGGCGCCACCGCCAACCAGAACGGTACGGCGCTGTTCGAGGGCGTGACCGTCCTGTTCCTGGCCCAGTTCTTCAATATCGAACTGTCGTTCACCCAGCAGATCGTCGTCATGCTGGTCTGCATCCTCGGCGGCGTCGGCACCGCCGGCGTGCCCGCGGGCTCCCTGCCGGTCGTGGCCATGATCCTCGTCATGGTCGGCGTTCCGGCCGAGGGTATCGGGCTGATCCTCGGCGTCGATCGCTTCCTCGACATGTGCCGCACGACCCTCAACGTCACCGGCGATCTGGTGCTGGCGACGGTCGTGTCGCGCGGCGAAACCGACGCATCCGTCCCGGCGGATCTGGAAGAACCGACGGCGCCGGCCGCCTAGCCGGTCTGGACCGGGGCGTCCTCTCGGGCGCCCCACTCGGCCCAACTGCCGTCGTACAGCGTTGACGGACGTCCCAGCTCGGACAGGCCCAGCGACAGGATCGCCGCCGTCACGCCCGAGCCACAGGTCGTGGTCACCGGTTTGTCGATGTCCACGCCCGCATCGCGGAATGCCGCCTCGAGGGCGGCGCCGCGCTTCATCCGGCCGTCCACGCCCAGCAGGGACGAATAGGGCAGGTTGATCGCGCCGGGCATATGTCCCGGCCTGACCCCCGGCCGCGGCTCCAGCGCCTCACCGCGGAACCGGGCGGCCCCGCGCGCATCCACCACCTGTCCTCCGATATCCAGGACGCCCCGGACGTGATCGAAACCCGCCACTGCCGAAGGCGCGAACCGGGGCTGGAACAGGGCGAAGCCGCCGGACGGAGCGTGGCCGTCTGCCGTCGGCCGTCCCTCGGCGAGCCAGGCCGGGAGGCCTCCGTCCAATACCCGGACATCGGCGCAACCCATGACCCGCAACATCCACCAGAGCCGCGCCGCCGAAAACAGACCGGAGGTGTCATAGACCACGACCGGACTCCGGTCCGTCACGCCCAGAACGCCCATCGACGCCGAGAACGACGCCGGGCTCGGCAGCATGTGAGGCAGGTCGCTGGTCTGGTCCGAAATCGCGTCGAGATCGGCGAAGACGGCGCCCGGGATATGCCCCGACAGAAAGTCCGCCCGGGCGTCGCGTGCGTCCAGATGCCAGCTGGCGTCCAGTATTCGTAGCGCCGGATCGCCGAGCTGCGCCGCCAGTTCTTCGGTAGAGATCAGTGGAGAGGCCATGGTCAAGCTATGGGCCTGCCCTCAGACCTTCGCCAGACCCAGCTGGATGACATCCGTGCGACGCGACCGGAAGCCGGCTTCGCAGTAGCCGAGATAGAACCGCCACAGGCGCCGGAACCGCTCATCGAACCCCGCGGTCCGCTGAATCTCGCTCCAGGCTCTCTGGAACCGCTCGTCCCAAAGCTTCAGGGTCTCGGCGTAGTCGAGGCCGAAGCGTTCGACGCCGTCCCAACGCAGCCCCGCATCGTCGGTAACCGGCTTCAGACGCGCCTCGGATGGCAGCATTCCGCCGGGGAAGACGTACTTCTGGATGAAGTCGGTTCGCCGGTTGTATTCCTCGAACAGCGGCTCCTCGATCGTGATGATCTGCAGGCCCGCGCGCCCGCCGGGCTCCAGAACGTCGTGGATCTTGTCGAAATAGGTCGGCCAGTATTCCTGCCCGACGGCCTCGAACATCTCGATCGACGCGACCCGGTCGAAGCGGCCCTCGACGTCGCGGTAATCGACCAGTTCGATGTTCACCCGCTCGGTCAGTCCGGCGTTGAAGATCCGCTGTCGCGCGAAGTCGTACTGCTCCTGCGATATGGTGATGCCGGTGACCTTCGCCCCGACTTCCTTCGCCGCGAACTCGGCGAACCCGCCCCAGCCGCAACCGATCTCCAGCACGGTATGGTCCGGCCTGAGGTCCATGATCCGTCCCAGCGACGCGTACTTCTGGCGCTGCGCCGCCTCCAGCGACTGGCCGGACGCCGTGAACCGCGCCGACGAATAGGTCATCGAGGGGTCAAGCCAGGCGGTATAGAAGGCGTTGCCCAGGTCGTAGTGGGCGTGAATGTTCTTTCTCGATCCCTTCCGGCTGTTGCGGTTCATCCTGTGCGACAGCCAGTTGAAGGCCTGCATCACCGGATTGCCGTCGAACAGCCGCCGGATGTGATCGTAGTTCTGCGCCAGAACCTCGAGCAGGGTCGCCAGCTGCGGGCTGTCCCACTCTGCCGCCATATAGCCCTCGGCGAAGCCGATATCGCCATTGGCCAGCACGCGGGCCGCGAAGCGGTAGTCGTGAATATCAAGCACCGCCGACGGGCCCGCTTCCGCGCCTTCAAGACAATGCGTGGCGCCGCCGGGCAACAGGACGGTCAGCTTTCCGTAGGTCCAGTTGGAACCCAGAAGGCGCAGCAGCAACGCCGCCGCGCGCGGGGTTCGGGACCCGATCGAATGACGCTCGGCCGGAATGGAGGTCATGATCGGGAAACCTGGGTGGCCACGTGGTGAGCGTCAATCCCTGTCCGAGGCGTCGTCGGGCTGACGGGACCGGTTGACAAGCTTGAGTGCGTCGAGCGCCCGATCGCGCGCCTCGCCATGATCGACGATCGGTTTCGGGTAATCCCTGCCGAGGGTGACGCGGGCGTCGCGCAGCACTTCGGCCGGCGCAGTCCACGGCGCGTGAAGCCATTTGTCGGGCAGGGCGGCGAGTTCCGGGACCCAGCGACGGACGTATTTGCCTTGAGCATCGAATTTCGCACCCTGGGTGACCGGATTGAACACTCTGAAGTACGGCGATGCGTCGGCTCCGGATCCCGCAATCCACTGCCAATTCTGCACATTGTTGCCGAGATCGGCGTCCACGAGAGTGTCCCAGAACCACGCCTCGCCCTTGCGCCAATCGATGAGCAGGTCCTTCACGAGGAAGGAGGCGACGATCATCCGCACCCGGTTATGCATCCAGCCGGTGGTCCACAACTGGCGCATCCCGGCATCGACGATCGGATAGCCGGTCAGCCCCTTTTTCCAGGCGCGGAACCCCCTGACGTCGGTCCGCCACGGCATGGCGTCATACTCGGGTCGGAAGGCGGTATCGGTCATCTGCGGGAAATGGTGCAGAAGCTGGGCGGAGAAGTCGCGCCAGACCAGTTCGGAGATGAACTTGTCCGCCTCGCCCGTGGCGACGCGCCCGTCGGCGGCCGCCTTGCGCACCTGTTCGACCACCCGCCATGGATGCACCTCGCCCCAGTGAAGATGGGGGGAGAGGCGGCTCGACCCCGGTTCGCCAGGCCGGTCCCGACCCACGGAATAGGTCTTCAGCCCGTTCGAAAGGAAGTCGGACAGAGCCTCGCTCGCCCCGGCCTCGCCTGGCGTCCAGTCGAACCCCCCGGACCAGTCGGGCCGGGTGGGGTGCAGATTCCAGTCGTCGGCCGCGTCGCTCTTCAGGCCCGACGGCGTGTCGATGTGGCGGGGCCCCAGGGTGTGTGGCGGCGCCTCGGCAGTGGCCAGAAGGGCCTTCATGAAGGGAGTGAAAACCTTGTAGGGTCCGCCCGATCCGGTCATCACCCCGCCAGGGCGGCACAACAGGGAGGCGTTCCAGCCCTTCACCTCGATTCCCTCGGAGTGGAGGTTGTGAGCGATGTCGGCGTCGCGGGCGAAGGCGTCCGGGTCAAACAGCCGGTTCATGAAGACCGCGTCGGCGCCGGTCTCGTCGATCAGCCGGCGCAATTCGCCTTCCGAATCGCCTGATCGCAGGATCAACCGCGATCCGCGGGTCCTCAGGCTCTCGCCCAGCGCCCGAACGGACTTGTCGAGCCACCAGAGGGAGGCTGCGCCGGGGCGTCGGACGCCCGGCCCCATGTCATGGATATAGACCGGCAGGATCGGCCGTCCCGTCTCTGCGGCATGGTTGAGGGCCGGATTATCGGCCAGCCGAAGGTCTCGGCGGAACCACAGGATGACAGGCGCCGGTCTGGTGGTCATTCGGTCGGGCTCCATGATAGCTTGCGAACCTCAACGTTCGACGCCACCTGATCGCCGCATAGGTGCGGCATTGGCCGCGCGTCGCCAAGCGCATTTCAGGATTTCGCCGTGTCCCAGCCGAACGCCATCATCGATATCAAGGACGGCCTGACCCGGCCGGTCAGCATCGGCGGCGGCCAGCGCATCGTCTTCATTGCTGGACCGTGCCAGCTGGAAAGCCGCCAGCACGCCCTGGAGATGGCCACGGCTCTGAAGGAGATCGGCGAGCGCCTGAACGTCGGCATCATCTACAAGACCAGTTTCGACAAGGCCAACCGGACCTCGGCCACCGCCGCCCGCGGTTTCGGTCTCGAGGGGTCGCTGCCGATCTTCGCCGAGATTCGCGAAACGCTGGGCCTGCCGGTCCTGACCGACGTCCACACCGAGGAGCACTGCCGCATCGCCGGCGAGGTTGTGGACGTGCTTCAGATCCCGGCCTTCCTGAGCCGCCAGACGGACCTGCTTCTGGCCGCCGCCGCGACCGGCAAGGCGATCAACGTCAAGAAGGGCCAGTTCCTCGCCCCCTGGGACATGAAGAACGTCATCGCCAAGGTCACCGGCGCCGGCAATCCGAACGTCATGGCCTGCGAGCGGGGCGCCAGCTTCGGTTACAACACCCTCGTCAGCGACATGCGGGCCCTGCCGGTCCTGCGCGAGATCGGCTGCCCGGTCGTCTTCGACGCCACCCATTCCGTGCAGCAGCCGGGCGGGCAGGGCGCCTCCTCGGGCGGACAGCGCGAGTTCGTGCCGGTCCTGGCCCGCGCCGCGGTTGCCGTCGGCGTGGACGCCGTCTTCATGGAAACCCATCAGGATCCGGACAACGCCCCGTCCGATGGCCCCAACATGGTGCCGCTGGACCAGTTCGAGGCCCTGGCCGCCGAACTGCTGGCCTATGACGACCTGACCAAGGCCCGCTTGGCCCGGGCCGCCTGATCTTGCCTCCAATGCATCGATTGCATCGATTGCATCAGTCGCATCACACAGCTGTTGTGTGGAAGGCGGGCTGGCTTTAGCTCAGGATCATGGCTGATCGGACCCTCGACCTTGGCGGCTTGCAGGCCCTTCTGGAGCGCGTGCGCGGGCTGAAAGTCGCCTGCGTCGGCGACCTGATGCTCGATCGCTACGTCTATGGCGAGGTCAGCCGCATCTCGCCCGAAGCGCCGATCCCGGTCCTGAAGACCCGCCGGACGACGGCCATGCCCGGCGGCGTGGGCAACGTCGCCCGTAACATCGCGGCCCTGGGCGGTGTCGCCCGTCTTGGCGCGGTCGCAGGAACCGATGCGGCCGGTGACGAGCTCGCGGCCCTGATCGCTGCCGAGGCGGACGTTGAGGACGCGGTCGAGCGCCGGGACGGAGCCTCCACCATCGTCAAGACCCGTTTCGTCGCCGCCGGCCAGCAACTGCTCCGCCTCGACGAGGAGGACGCCCCGCTGCCGGCCGCGCGCAGCGACGCGTTTTCGGGCGCCTCGGTCTATCTGCTTTCCGACTACGCCAAGGGCGTGGTCAGCGACGCCCTGATCGCCCAGGCGCTGGCCGCCGCCGCGAACTCCGGCGCGCCGGTCATCGTCGATCCCAAGGGCCGTGACTTCGCCCGTTACGGGGCTGTTGACCTCATCAAGCCCAACGCCAGCGAGCTGTCAGGCGCCACCGGCTTGCCTGTCGACACCGACGCCGAGGTCGAGGCGGCGCTGAAGGCGCTTCTGGCCTCGACGACCGCGAAGGCCATCGTCGTCACCCGAGCCGGCAAGGGCATGAGCCTGATGCGTCGTGACGGCCCGGTCCGCCACTTCCCCGGCCGCGCCCGCGAGGTCTTCGACGTCTCGGGCGCCGGCGACACCGGACTGGCCGCCCTTGGCCTCGCGCTGGGCGCCGGCGCTTCGCTGGAAACCGCCGTCGAGTTCGCCATCCTCGCCTCGGGCGTGGTGGTCGGAAAGGCCGGCACCGCCGTGGTCTCGCCCGCCGAGTTGATCGATGCAGAGATGAGCCAGCACGCCTCGGGCGCCCACGCCAAGGTCATGCCGCTGGAGGAACTGGCCCACGTCGTCGAGGGCTGGAAACGACAGGGCCTCAAGGTCGGTTTCACCAACGGCTGCTTCGATATCCTGCACCGCGGCCACGTCGCCTATCTGGCACAGGCCCGCGGCTGGTGCGACCGTCTGGTGGTCGCGCTGAATACCGACGCCTCCGTTCGTCGTCTGAAGGGCGAAGGCCGGCCGATCAACGATCTGGACAGCCGCGCCGTCGTCATCGGCGGCCTGCAGTCCGTCGATCGGGTGACCAGCTTCGACGACCCCACGCCCATCGCCCTCATCGAGCGATTGCGTCCTGACGTCCTGATCAAGGGCGCGGACTACACGCGCGAGGGGGTGGTTGGAGGCGATCTGGTCGAGAGCTGGGGTGGTGAGGTCAAACTGGCGACATTCGAGGACGGCTTCTCGACCAGCCGCACAATCGAAAAGATGAAGGCTGACTGATGGCGCGTCGGATGATCGTTGTGACCGGCGGCGCGGGCTTCATCGGCTCGAACATCGTCGCGCGCCTTTGCGCCGACGGCAGCCGCGACGTCGTCGTCTGCGATCGCATGGAAGAGGCGGCGCTGGGCAAGTGGAAGAACATCGCCAAGCACCGCATCGCCGACTTCTGGCAGCCTGAAGAGCTGTTCGAGAAGCTGGAACGCCATGCCGAAGCGATCGAGGCCGTGGTCCATATGGGCGCCATCTCCTCGACGACCGAGGCCGATGCCGACCTGATCATGCGCACCAACTTCAGCCTGTCGCGCGACCTGTGGGACTGGTGCGCCCTGCGCGACGCCCGGCTGATCTACGCCTCCTCGGCCGCGACCTACGGCGATGGCGAGGGCGGGTTCGAGGATGACGACGACCTGGAGTCCCTGTCGGCCCTGCGTCCGTTGAACGCCTACGGCTACTCGAAATACCTCTTCGACCAGTACGCTGTGCGGCAGGCTGACGAGGGCCACGCGCCGTCGCAGTGGGCGGGTCTGAAGTTCTTTAACGTCTACGGCCCGAACGAGTACCACAAGGGCGGCATGAAGTCGGTCGTGGCGCAGATCTGGCCGAGGGTTCAGGCCGGCGAGCCCGTGACCCTGTTCCGTTCGCACAATCCGAACTACCCCGACGGGGGGCAGATGCGGGACTTCGTCTTCGTTGAGGATGTCGTCGACATCGTCGAATGGTTGCTGGCGACGCCGACGGTGTCTGGCGTGTTCAATGCCGGTTCGGGGCAGGCGAGGTCGTTTCTCGATCTGGCCCACGCGACCTTCGCGGCAGCGGGCAAGGCGCCCGCCATCGAGTACGTCGACACCCCGCTCTCGATCCGTGACAAGTACCAGTACTTCACCGAGGCCAGCATGGACCGCATTCGCGCCGCCGGCTTTGAGGGGCAGTCCACGCCACTGGAAGAGGGTGTCCGTCGCTACGTCCAGCAGTTCCTCAGCCAATCGGATCCCTGGCGGTGAGTTCGCGCAGGCTGACCTTCCGGCAGTGGGTCGGCTGGATCGGCCTGACGATGGTCGCCATCCTGGCCATCGCCGTGGCGGTCTGGCGCGGCGATATCCTGCGCGCCGGTCTCGATCCGCAGGTTCCGTTCCAGACCTATGAGCCGCCGCCCGCGCCCGACTATGGCGTCCCGGCCTCGTGGGCCTTGCGGGATGCGCGGGCGGCCAACTCCGGCGACGCCGCGGTCTTCTTCGTTCATTCAACGACCTACGAAGGCGGCCGGCACTGGAATGGCCCGATCGGCGACCGCAAGGCGGACGACTGGCTTCGCCGCGTCGTCCTGCCCAACCACGCCGGCCCCTTCGCCGTCGCCGGTCCGGTCAGTGCGCCTCTGTACCGGCAGGCCAGTCTCTACACGCGCCTGACCTTGCGCGAGGATGCGCGCGAGGCGCGCGCCTTCGCCTATCGGGACATCGTCTCGGCGTTTGACGCCTGGCTCCTTCGCCATCCCGCCGGACCCATCGTGCTGGCCGGGGTCGAGCAGGGCGGCGACTTGCTGGAGCGGCTGACCCGAGAGCGGATCGCCCGCGATCCCGCGCTGCGCGATCGTCTGGTCGCCGTCTATCTGATGGACGTCATTGTTCCGGAAGGACGGCTCGCCACCAACATTCCGGCCTGTAGCCGCCGGGATCAGACCGCCTGCGTGGTTGTCTTCTCGCCGGTCGGCGACCACAACGACGGCGCGGCGAACCGGCGTCTCCGACGGGCGCTCAGCTGGGATGACCGGGGCCAACTGGTCGAACTGGAAGGTCGTACGCCGATCTGCGTGAACCCGGTCACGGGGTCATCCGACGAAGCATCGGTCGCCGCCCGCGCCAGCCGCGGCGCGACGAATGCCACCGGTCTGGAATGGGGCGCCCGTCCGGCCCTTCGGACCCGTGAGATCGCCACCGAATGCCGCGAAGGTCTCCTGCGTCACACAGAGCCCGATCTCGAGGCTTACCGCGAAACGGGCAGCTGGGCGGATCGCAGAAAATCTCGACCTTACAATCTCTTCTATGGGGATCTTGAAGCTGACGTTCAGGTTCGCGCCGCCGCGTGGCGCGGGCTCCACGCCGGCTAGTCCGCGCCGCCCCGGTCGGCCTTCCAGTCGAACAGCGCTTCCAGAACCCGGATCGCCTGTCCTCGCGGCGTGGTCAGGTCCGGGTCCCGTCCCAGCACGAGGCGGGCATCGTCGGCTGCGGCCAGCAGCAGGGTGCGATGCCGGATCGGGTCCGCGAACCGGTACGCGGGAAAGCCGCTCTGCTTGAGCCCCAGCGGATCTCCGCCGCCCCGCAGCCGGAAGTCCTCTTCCGCGATCTCGAACCCGTCCTCGGTCCGCCGCAGCGTCTCGAGTCTGAGCTTCGCCGTCTCTCCCAGCCCGTCCTCTCCGCCCCCGTACAGCAGCAGACACGTCGACGCCGTGGCCCCACGTCCGACCCGACCGCGCAACTGGTGCAGTTGGGCCAGGCCGAAGCGGTCCGCGTGTTCGATGACCATGATCGACGCGTTCGGCACATCCACCCCGACCTCGACCACGGTCGTGGCCACCAGCAAAGGCGTCTTCCCGTCGGCGAAATCGGCCATGACCGCCTCCCGCTCGGCGCCCGGCATCTGGCCATGCGCCAGCCCGACCTCGACCTGCAGAATGCGACGCAGGTCCGCCGCCCGGGCCTCCGCCGCCGCGAGATCGCTGGCTTCGCTCTCGGCTACCAGCGGGCAGATCCAGTAGGCCTGCGCCCCGGTGTCCAGCGCCGCCTTCAGCCGCTTCGCCACCTCGCCGATCCGCGCCTGAGGCAGGACGGCCGTCGTCACCGGCGTCCGGCCCGGAGGCTTCTCGGTCAGGCGCGAGACGTCCAGTTCGCCATACTGGGTCAGCTCCAGCGTCCGCGGGATCGGCGTCGCCGACATGGTCAGCAGATGGACGCCTCCGGTGCGCGGGTCGCCCTTTGCCTGCAGCCTCTGCCGCTCGTTGACGCCGAACCGGTGCTGCTCGTCGATGACGGCCAGCGCCAGCCGGTCGAAGCGGACCGCGTCCTGGAACAGGGCGTGCGTGCCGATCGCGACCTGCGCCTCGCCCGACGCCAGCGCCGCCAGTTTCGGCCGCCGCTCCGCCTGGGTGTCCCGCCCGGTCAGCAGGACGGCGGTCACGCCCGCGCCCTCCAGCATGGGTGCCAGCCGCTGATAGTGCTGACGGGCCAGAATCTCGGTCGGAGCCATAAGGGCCGACTGGAAGCCCGAGGCCGCCGCGTCGGCCAGCGCCAGCGCCGCCACCGCCGTCTTGCCCGAGCCGACGTCGCCCTGCAGCAGGCGCCCCATCTGTTCGCCTGTGGCCAGATCGCGGCGGATCTCCTCGACGGCCTGCGCCTGAGCTCCGGTCAGGCTGAAGGGCAATGCTGCCAGCAGTCGTTCGGAGGCTTCGCCCGGCCGGATGACGGGCGCCGGCGTGATCTGCCGTGCGCGCCGACGCCGGGCCAGCGCCAGCTGGTGCGCGAAAAGCTCGTCATAGGCCAGCCGCTGACGGGCGACGGCCTCCGGTGCGAGATCTTGTTCGCCCTGCGGGGCGTGCAGGCGCTCCAGCGCCGCATACCAGGTCGGAAACCGCTGCCTGTCCAGCCACGCCAGGTCCTGCCATTCCGGCAAGTCGAGGGCGTGCTCCATCGCGCCCTGAACGAACTTACGGATCTGCCGCGAGGTCAGGCCCTGGGTCGCCGGATAGACCGGCTCGGTCATGGCGATGTCGGCGGCCTCGTCGGCCTTGAAGATGTCCGGATGGACGATCTGGACCTCGTTGTTGAACCGCTCGACCTTGCCAGAGACGATCCGCGTCTGACCCTTGGGCAGGAGCCGCTCGATATGCTGGGCCGAGCCGCCGAACCAGATCAGATGGACGAAGCCGGTCCCGTCGCTGGCACGCACCTTGATCGGCGCGCCCGGCTTTCCCGGAACGAACAGCCGGTCGATCATGACCTCGAACAGTCCGACCGAGCCCTCGGTCGCATTGACGGCGGTCATCGGCCTGCGGACCACGACGCCGGATGGCGGCAGGAATAGCAGGTCACGGACCAGCGGCCCGGCCACCTTCTGCACCAGAGGCAGCACCTTGGGCCCCACGCCTTTCAGGCTGGAGACCTCGGCGAACAGCGGAAAGAGAATCTGGGGCCGCATTGCACGCAGCATAGCTGGCGAAGGGCGCTCTGGAACGCTATCTGAACCGCCTCATTCAGAACGGCGGCGCCCGATGCGGTGCGGTTCGACCAAACCACTCAACGGGCAAGGATTCTTGTGACCGATACGAACGCATGTCCTGACGTGGATCGGGAAGCCCGACTGGGCCGGATCGCTTTCCGCGCCTGGCGCCGCGGCTTCCGCGAGGCCGACCTGGTGCTGGGGCCCTTCTCCGAGCAGGTCGGACCGACGCTGGACGACGCCGAGCTGGCCGTCTTCGAGGCCATGCTGATGGAGGACGACGACCATGCCCTCTACGCCTGGATCATCGAGACCGCTCCGACACCTGAGCGCTACGAGGGCTCGGTGATGACGAAGATTCGCGCCTTCATGGCCGAGCATGTGTCCGCCGCAGTCGCTGAAGGAGCCGGCTGATGGACGCCATTGCGCCCCGCCGCGGGGATCAGGAACTGGGCGGTGCGCCCGAGGGGCTCGACGCCCTGACGGTGGCCGAGCGTCTGAAGGCCGACGGGGGCGTCGGTGTCTTCATCGCTCGTGACTATGCCCGCATGGGTGAATTCGTTCAGGCCTTCCGTTTCTTCGCCGACAATATCGAGGTCATCGAGTTTCCGGCGTGGGACTGTCTGCCTTACGACCGGCTGAGCCCGACCTCTGCCATCTCGGCGGAGCGAATGGCGGCTCTGACCCGACTGGCCTGTCGCGACGTCTCGGACACAGCGCCTGTTCTGCTCGTCACGACCGTCGGCGCGGCCCTGCAACGGACGCCGCCGCGGGAAGTCACCTGCGGCGCCGGGTTCGAGACCACGGTCGGTCTCGATCTCGATACGGCGGCTCTGGAGCGCTACTTCGCCGCCAATGGCTATATGCGCGCCTCGACCGTCTCGGAGCGTGGCGAGTTCGCCGTACGGGGCGGAGTGATCGACGTCTTCCCGCCGGGCTTCGACGAGCCGGTGCGTCTGGACATGTTCGGCTCGGAGCTGGAATCGATCCGGACATTCGACCCGGCGACCCAGCGGTCGACGGGCCAGTTGCGCAGCATCTCGCTGGCTCCGGTATCCGAGGCCCTGCTGTCACCCGAGGCCATCTCGCGGTTTCGTACCGGCTATCTGAACCTGTTTGGCGCGCCCGGCGATGACCCGCTTTATGCTACCGTCAGCGAAGGCGCGCGACGGCAGGGCATGGAGCACTGGCTGCCGCTGTTCTACGAGCGTCTGGAGACCCTGTTCGAATATCTGCCGGACGACGCGCGCCTGTTCCTGGACAACCAGGTCGAGTCGGCCCGGGCGGAGCGCTGGAATCTGACTTCCGACGCCTTCGAGGCCCGTCGCGACGCATCGCAGGGCAGGGGCGGGGCGGCCAATCGGGCCTTGCCGCCCGAGCGACTGTATCTGCCCGAAGCAGACTGGCACGCGGTCCTTGCGGGACGCTGGGTGCGTCGCCTGACGCCGTTCCAGACGTCCGGCGAAGATGCCGGCGGGCGGCTGGGCAAGTCCTTTTCCGCCGAACGATCGCAGGACAGCGTCAACCTGTTCGAGGCTGTCGCGCGCCATGCCGAGGCGTTGAAGGCCAAAGGCCGGCGCGTTCTTTTCGCATCGTGGAGCGAAGGCTCATCGGATCGTCTGGCGTCCATGCTGTCAGACCATGGGCTCGAGCATGTGGTCGCGGTGCGGAATTGGGCCGACGTGCAGACGGCGCCGGCGGGCGTCTATCTGCGCGGCGTCCTGCCGATCGAGCATGGTTTCGAAACCGACACCCTGGCGGTCATCTCGGAAACGGACATTCTTGGTGACCGTCTTGCCCGACCGCGCAAGAAACGTCGCGCGTCCAACTTCCTTGCCGAGGCGTCGGCCTTGACGGCCGGCGATCTGGTTGTGCACCTCGATCATGGCATCGGGCGCTACGACGGCCTGAAGACGCTCGAGATCCAGGACGCGCCACACGACTGTCTGGAGTTGATGTACGCCGGCGAGAGCAAGCTCTACCTGCCGGTCGAGAACATCGACCTGCTGACACGCTATGGCTCGGATTCCGAGGGGGCTCAGCTGGACCGCCTCGGCGGGGCGGGCTGGCAGGCCCGCAAGGCCAAGGCGAAGCAACGCCTGCGCGACATGGCCGAAGGCCTCATCGCTCTCGCCGCCAAGCGTGCACTGCGGACCTCGGACGCGATCACGCCGCCGCAGGGCCTGTTCGACGAATTCTGCGCCCGCTTCCCCTACGAGGAGACGGATGACCAGCTCAACGCCATCGGCGACGTGCTGGAGGATCTGGGCAAGGGCACGCCGATGGATCGCCTGATCTGCGGCGACGTCGGGTTCGGCAAGACCGAGGTGGCTCTTCGCGCCGCCTTCGTCGTGGCCATGAGCGGTCAGCAGGTCGCCGTCGTCTGCCCGACGACCCTGCTGGCGCGCCAACACTTCAAGACCTTCTCGGAGCGCTTCGCCGGCTGGCCGGTGAAGGTCCGCCATCTCTCGCGCATGGTCACGGCCAAGGATGCGTCCGATACGCGGGCCGGGCTGAAGGACGGCTCGTTCGAGATCGTCGTCGGCACCCACGCGGTGCTGAGCGAGCAGGTCGGGTTCAAGGACCTCGGCCTGGTGATCGTCGACGAGGAGCAGCACTTCGGCGTCAAGCACAAGGAGAAGCTTAAGTCGCTTCGCGCCGACGTGCACCTGCTGACCCTGACCGCCACCCCGATCCCGCGGACACTGCAGATGGCGCTGTCGGGCATCCGGGAGATGTCGATCATCGCGACGCCTCCGGTCGATCGACTGGCCGTCCGCACCTATGTCGCGCCCTGGGATCCGGTCATGATCCGCGAGGCCCTGCTGCGTGAGAAATATCGCGGCGGGCAGGCCTACTACGTCGTGCCGCGCCTCAGCGACCTGCCGGACATCGAGAAATATCTTCGCGAGCAGGTGCCGGAGATCAGGTTTGTGGTCGGCCACGGACAGATGTCGCCGACCCAGCTGGAAGACGTCATGAGCGCCTTCTATGACGGCAGCTACGACCTGCTGCTGTCCACGACCATCGTTGAGTCGGGACTTGATGTTCCGACGGCCAACACATTGATCGTACACAGGGCTGACATGTTCGGTCTGGCCCAGCTGCACCAGATTCGCGGGCGCATCGGCCGGGCCAAGGCGCGCGCCTTCGCCTATCTGACCACGGACGCTCACAAGCCGCTGTCCCTGTCGTCGGAGCGCCGATTGCAGGTGCTTCAGTCGCTGGACAATCTCGGCGCCGGCTTCCAGCTGGCGAGCCACGACCTCGACCAGCGCGGCGGCGGCAACCTGCTGGGGGACGAGCAGTCTGGCCACATCCGCGAGGTCGGCGTCGAGCTGTACCAGCAGATGCTGGAGGACGCCGTGGCCGAGCTCCGTCAGGCGGGCGAGGGCGCAGGCGTCGTTGATCGCGGCTGGTCCCCGGCCATCAATGTGGGCGCGGCCGTATTGATTCCCGAGGAATACGTCCCGGACCTGAATGTCCGTCTCAGCCTGTATCGCCGACTATCCGACGCCGACGGTACGGAACAGCGTGAAGCCCTGGCGGCCGAGCTGATTGATCGCTTCGGCCCGCTGCCGGACGAGGCGAAGCAGCTGCTGCGCATCGTCGGGATCAAGGCGAACTGCAAGAAGGCGCACGTCGAAAGGATCGACGTTGGGCCCAAGGGCGCTGTGCTGACCCTGCGCAACAACACCTTCCCGAACCCTGTCGGCCTCGTCGGCCTGATCCAGAAGAACCACGCGTTCTGGAAGATCCGGCCGGATCAGAAGGTCGTCGTGAAGGGCGACTGGGATACGTCTGAGGACAGGCTCAAGGTCGCCGAGCGGATCACCGCGGATCTGGCCCGGGTCGCTGGCGGGGCCTGAGGAATCAGGCCGGCCGGGTGCTGCGGATGTCTGCCGACGCCCGCTCCAGCACCACGGCCGGAGACTCGCCCGGCATGACCTCGGCGACGCCAACCTCGAACTCGACGACGAAGGGCGTCTTGTCCGGGCCGGCGTCGAAGGCGGTGCAGCCGATGACTGCGGCGATACGGTCGGCGGCGATGCGGCCTTCCTGGCCGCGTGTGGCCGGCAGGGCCAGGGCGAAGACGTCCGGGGCCAGCCGCGCGGCGGTGTCCTCGGTGCGTATCAGACGAGAGACCATGGCGCCGATCTGTGGAAGGGCGCGATCCAGCCAGCCGCCGGCGCGCGCCTGCCGGATAGCGTCGTTTTCGGACACTCTCAGGACCGCGACGGACAGGGGACGTCGCCTGATCCGCGCGCCGTCGGCGATGCGGGCCAGATGGCTGGCGAACAACTCCGGTGTGAACAACCCGGTCGAAGGGTCGGTCAGTCCTGACCCCCGCACGCTTTCCAGCGCCCGGCGGATCACCAGATGACGTCGATGCGCCCGGGCGAGTGCGACGATCCGGGTTGCGGTTTCTTCCTCGGGGGTATCGGCGGCAGCCACGTCGGCGAAGCCGCGATTGTAGAGCTCGGCCAGATTGATCTCGCCGGAACCGCGCAGATAGAGGACCGCGGGGATGTGATACAGGCGGGTGTTTCGCTTCATCCCCGAGGCGATCGATAGTGCCGGAGCGTGATCCTCGGCGCCCCAAAGCACTGCGGCGTCGAACGGCCGCTCGTGCAGATAATCGAAGGCCGTATAGGGCGTTGGCGCTGCCACGACCTCGCACCCTCGCTCGGTCAGGGCGTTGGAAAGGGCGATGAAATGGCGGTCCGGCTTGCCGGCGGCCAACACCCGCAATGGCGTGGTGTCCGCGTCGGGGGCGATGAGCGGCTCGCCGCGTGCGGCGAAGGTCGCCTCGCGCTGGCTGACCTCCTCCTCGGCGATCGCGGAGCGAACCAGCCCCTCAAGCCTCAGGGCAGCCTGGGCAGCATGAGGCGGCGATGACATGGCGATGTCGACGAGGCCGTCTTCCCATCCCGCAGCGTCCTCGCCGATCGCGAGAACCGGCAGCCGACGGGGCGACACTGTCCGGCGCATGGCGCGCACACCCTCTGCGGCGTCGGTGACGGTCGCGTCCAGTACGATCGCTTCCAGCGGCCAGTCGATCAGCACCTGCACAGCGCCGGCGAGAGACCGCGCGGTGACGGTGCGCCAGCCCAGCGCATCCAGACCCTGACACAGCGGGCCGATCAGGCCGTCATCGGGCGCGACGACCAGAATTCGCGGATCAGAATGCAAGGACTGCTTCTCCAGTCCGCCCCATCCCCCGGGGCGGTCATCGGGCGCGGACAATAGCGAGGCAGATGCCGTAGAGGCAACGGCAGGCGAGGGGATTTCCCGTGTGTTGCAGCGACCTGTTTTCCGGCGACCGAATTGAGGTATGGGTGGCGGTTCGAGGTTTCGGGGCCCGCGATTGAACGACACCAACTCTATCGCTGCGGCGACGCGGTGGGCGACACCACTGGCGTGGGGCAAGCTGGCCGCCAGGGCCTTTGCGCGCAGCTGGGGTCGGGACGTCATGCTCTACACGGGCGGCGTCTCTTTCTTCGCCCTGCTGGCTGTCTTTCCTGCGATCGCCATCCTGATCGGCTTCTACAAGGCGGTCCTGTCCATCGGCCAGGTCAGCGAGCAGGCGGCGGCGCTGGCCGACGTCATGCCCCATGCTGCCCGCGCGATCTTCCTTCAGGAAATCACCCGGCTGGCCAATGCCTCGGCCAGGACCGTGTCGGCGCAGAGCTTCTTCGCCCTCGTGATCGGCGGCTATGCGGCGCACCGGGGCTTCAAGGCCCTGTTGGCCGGGTTGAACCTGATCCACGACGAGAAGGAGCCGCACGGCTTCTTCAAGTTCAACCTGCTGGCCTTCTTTGTGGCCATCGCGGCCTTCCTGCTGTTCACGGTTGTCTCGGGCGCCGTGGTGACCTCGAGGTTGCTGGAACACACCGGGCCTGGCGCCGCGCCGGCCTCGAACGGCATCCAGCTGGATGGCCTGTGGCCCGCGCTGGGCCTCGCGATCGGGCTGACCATGCTCTACCGGTACGCCATGTCACACAGGACGCCTGTCGCCTGGGTTCCGGCGATCGCGGGTGGTGTGGTGGCCACCGTGATGTCGACGATCTCGTCGTGGCTGTGCGCCATCTATGTCGAGCAGATAGCCCCGCTTGGCGCGACCTATGGTTCTGTCGGCTCGATCGTGGTGCTGCTGATCTGGTTGTCCTGGAACGTCAACGCCATCTTCTACGGCGGGGCGTTCACAACCGAGATGGAGATCGCGGCCAGGGGGCAGACCCCGACCGATCCACAGGCGGTCGAAGAGGACGAGACCGTGGTCAGCCTGTCCGAGCGCCGGGCGTCTCGACCTCGATAGTCAGGACGCCGTCGGCCTCCTCGATGCCGATCACCCTTCCGCCGAGATCCGTCATCAGAAACGGCACGTCGATCCGGGCCATGGGATCGGTCGCCAGCAGTGTGATCCGAAGGCCCGGCGCGGCGGCACGCACGGCCTTCTGAAGTTTCAGACTGGGCGTTGGGCAGCGATGTCCCCGGGCGTCGACGATCATGCCTCGATACGGTCCAGCAACAGGCGGAGAGCCGTTCGCACGCTTTCCAGCCGGACCTCGGTGCGGCCGATGTCGCCGAAGTGTTTCTCAACATGGATCAGGCCCGCAGGGCCGGATGCGGCGAAATGAACCAGGCCTACCGGCTTCTGCTCCGAACCGCCGCCCGGTCCGGCGATGCCGGTGACGGCGACCGACACGCTGGCGTCGGAGTTCGCCACCGCGCCCTCGGCCATGGCTCGCGCCACCGGCTCCGAAACGGCGCCATGGGCATCGATCAGGTCTTCCGGAACGCCCAGCATGCGGGCCTTCGCGGCGTTGCTGTAGGTGACGAAACCGCACTCGACGACCGCCGATGACCCGGCAATGTCGGTCAGCGCGCCCGCGACCAGGCCGCCCGTGCAGCTTTCTGCAGTCGAAACCGTCCGCCTCCGGGCGGACGCCTGCGCGATGACCTGTCGGGCGAGGGCCTGAATATCGTCGGGGAACATGCAGCGAGGGCTTTCCGAAAGGCAGGCGAGTCGGGCTAGGGTCCCTTCCGCGCCGGAGTGGCGCCAGCATACGGGGCGGGCATGAGCGACACCACCTTGGACACCGCGCCCGGACTTCCGGCCGACCGTGTGACCCCGGCCCTGTTCGGCCTGGCGATCTTCACTTCGGCGTCGTTGGTCTTCGTCGTCCAGCCGATGGTGACCAAGCTGGTGCTGCCGATGCTGGGCGGCTCGCCATCGGTCTGGAACACCTCGATGGTCTTCTTCCAGACGGCGCTGCTGGCCGGCTACGGCTATGCTCACGGGCTCCAGCGGATCGGCTCGATCAAGCTGCAGGTGGGCATCCATCTGGCGCTTCTGCTTCTCGCGGGGCTCTTCCTTCCACTCCATATCAATGAATGGCTGGGCGATCCCGACCCGTCCGCGCCGATCGGCTGGTTGCTGGGCACCCTGGCGCTTTCCGTCGGCGCGCCTTTTGCGGTTCTGTCGGCGACGGCGCCCCTGCTGCAGGCCTGGTACGCCCGTGTGCGCGCGGGCTACCCGGACGGCAGCAACCCCTACGTCCTCTATGCCGCGTCGAATCTCGGCAGCTTCCTCGCCCTGCTGTCCTACCCGATCGTCATCGAGCCGCTGACGACCCTGTCGGGCCAGCGGTTCGGCTGGACCGGCGGCTATGTCGCCTTCATGCTGATGGTGGTGCTTCTGGCTTTCGTGGTCTGGCGCCGGCGTCTCGACACCACCTCAGAGCCCGCGCCGTTGGAGCGGTCCGCGCCGATGTCGTGGATGGACCGCGGCATCCTGATCCTTCTGGCCGCTGCGCCGTCAAGCCTGATGCTGGGCGTGACCACCCATCTGTCGACCGACGTGGCCTCGGCGCCTTTCCTGTGGGTCATCCCTCTGGCCCTGTATCTGCTGACCTTCGTCATCGCCTTCCAGAACAGGCCGTGGATTCCGCTGCCGATCACTCTCGTGGTCCAGGCCGCAGTCGGGGCCGTGTGCGTGCTGATCGTCGCCTTCCGGTCTGCCAACTGGGGCATGGCGTTCGGCGTTCATCTGACCGCCTTCTTCTTCACGACCCTGATGTGCCACCAGCTGCTGGCGGCGCGCCGGCCGGCTCCGGACCGTCTGACCGAGTTCTACCTGCTGATGTCGCTCGGCGGCGTGGTCGGAGGTGCGTTCACCGCCCTGATCGCTCCGACCGTGTTCAACATGGTCTGGGAGTACCCGCTGGTTCTGGTCCTGGTCGGTCTCGCCCGTCCTTGGGGCAAGGGGCCCATCGGCAGGGCCGAGATCATCGCGCTGGTTGTCGCCGGTCTGGTGGCGCTGTCTCCGGTCCTGCTGTCGGTCTGGCTGAACGCCAACGACGGTCCGCGGGGGGGCTTCTACGAGATGTTCCCGGGCGGCATCGGACAGGTGGCGATGGTCATGCTGATCCCGGCCGCGATCTGCGCCTTCCTGATCCGGGACCGTGCGCTCGTCTTCACCGCCGTCCTGCTGATGATCGCAGCATCGGCCCAATGGATCGCACGGGGTTATGACTGGAGCTACTCCGAACGCAGCTTCTTCGGTGTCATGCGCGTGGCCAATGTGCCGGATCCGCAGATGGGCGGCGATGTGCACGTGATGATGCACGGCACGACCCTGCACGGGGCCCAGGCCCGCAACGAACTGAACGAATGCGCCCCGACCCTGTACTACAACACCGCCACGCCGATCGGTCAGTCGGCGCTGATGGTCCAGGCTCGGGGCCCGGCGCGGATCGGCGTGGTGGGGCAGGGGTCCGGCGCGATGGCGGCCTACAAGCGGGCCCAGGACCGGATGACATTCTTCGAGATCGATCCGATGGTCGACCGGCTGGCGCGGGACCCGCAGTGGTTCAGCTACATCTCGACCTGCGCGGAAGGGCCGATCGACACGGTTCTCGGTGACGCCCGCCTGACGCTCAACCGGCAGGTGCCGGGGACCTACGATCTGCTGATCA
Source organism: Caulobacteraceae bacterium (assembly GCA_052441165.1). Classification (GTDB taxonomy): domain Bacteria; phylum Pseudomonadota; class Alphaproteobacteria; order Caulobacterales; family Caulobacteraceae; genus Brevundimonas. The sequence goes on from JBQVQW010000004.1 coordinate 43,312, forward strand.
TCGACGCCTTCTCATCCGACGCCGTGCCAACCCACCTGCTGACCCGCGAGGCGATCGAGGGATATCTCCGCCTCCTGAAGCCGCACGGCGTCGTGCTGCTGCACCTGTCGAACCGCAATCTGGACATCACCCTGCCGGCCATTGCGGCAGCCCGGTCCCTCGGCAGGAGGCATCTTCATCAGCTCTATCTGGAAGGCGTCGGACAGCCTGAAATGGCGGTTGCATCGACGGAAGCGGTGATCATCTCGCCGACGCCCGAGGGGCTCGCCGATTTTGCTGCGGACAGCCGCTGGAAGGCGCCGATGGAAACGAGCGTCCGCCCGTGGAGCGATGACTACGTGAACCTGTTCGGCGCCCTGTGGCGCAGCCACTTCCCGCCGCCCGAGCGGCCGTACTAGGACGCGGGCAGTTCGACGGTCGCGACGGCCTGGGCCGCAAGCCCCTCGCCACGACCAGTGAAGCCAAGGCCCTCGCTGGTGGTGGCTTTCACGCTGACGGCATCGAGTGGCAGCTCGAGGATGTCGGCCAGCCGTTCGCGCATGGCCTGACGGTGCGGCTTCACCTTGGGGCGCTCGCAGATCAGGGTCACATCGACATTCGACAGGCGCCCGCCGCGCGCCTTCACCAGTTTAACCGCGTGTTTCAGGAACAGGTCGGACCGGGCGCCCTTCCACCGGGGATCGGTCGGCGGGAAGTGATCGCCGATGTCACCCTCGGCGATGGCGCCGAGGATGGCGTCCGTCAGGGCGTGCAGACCGGCGTCGGCGTCGGAGTGGCCGATCAGGGTCTGGTCGTGAGGAATCTCCAGACCGCACAGCCAGACGGACTCCCCCGGCCCCCAACGGTGGACGTCATAGCCCTGACCGATCCGAACGGTGCGGGGCACGAGCGCTTCGGCCATGGCGAAATCCTCAGGATAGGTCAGCTTCATCAGTCGGACGTCGCCCTCGACAATCCGTACGCGGCCGCCGGCGCGTTCAACCACGGTCGCCTCGTCGGTGGCGACCTCATCGGCAGGCCAGACGGCATACGCGTCACTCAGTGTTTTCAGACGGAAGGCCTGCGGGGTCTGCGCGCGCCACAGCGCCTCGCGCTCTACCGATCCTGTGACGACGCTGCCAGATGCCCGGCGCAAGCTGTCCGCCACGGGAAGGGCGGGCAGGGCGCCGTCGGCTTCGTCCAGCGCACGGACGCAGCGTTCGATCACGGCAGCGGACAGGAAGGGACGGGCGGCGTCGTGCACCAGCACGGGCCGATCACCCGAACCCGCCAGCTCGGTTAGTCCCGCCTGCACCGACCCGGCGCGGGTTGCGCCGCCCGCAACGGCGCGCCAGCCGGACAGTCCGGTCAGCGCGTCGGCGACTTGGGCTTCCGCAGCCGCCGGAATGACGACGACGACGTCTTCCGCACCAGCCTTGAGCAGAGCCTCCACCGACCAGCGGATGACGGGCTTGCCGCCCAGCGCGCGCCACTGCTTGGCGCCGCCCGAGCGTGACCCGGAACCGGCGGCGACGACAACGGCGGCAAAGGCGGGGAGAGGCGAGGTCATGTCCGGCCTTCTAATCGCCGCTGTCCTGCTTGACGAGGGCGGTGTGAACAGCGGTAAGGGGCGGATGAACGCAGGCCTGCAGATTGGCGATGTTTGGGTGCCCGGACGGGTGCTGACCGCGCCCATGACCGGGATCACAGATCTCCCGTTCCGCCTGCTCGCCTCGCGGCTCGGCGCGGCCTATGTCGCGACCGAGATGGTCGCCGCCGCCGAACTCGCCCGCGCCCGTCCCGATGTCGTCCGGCGTGCTGCGGTCGGGGAGGGACTCCCGCTCACCGTGATCCAGCTGGTCGGTCGCGATCCGGACGCCATGGCCGAGGGGGCGCGCATGGCCGAGAAGGCCGGCGCCGACATCGTGGATCTCAACTTTGGTTGCCCGGCCAAGGAAGTCACCGGCGCCGCCTGCGGCTCGGCGCTGATGCGCACGCCGGATCTGGCCTGCCGCCTGATCGAGGCCGCGGTGAACGCCACGACTCGCCCCGTCACCGTGAAGATGCGTCTCGGCTGGGACGATGCCAGTCGCAACGCCCCACTGATCGCCAGGCGCGCGGAGGAGATCGGCGTGAAGGCCGTCACCGTCCACGGCCGGACCCGTCAGCAGTTCTATACCGGCAAGGCCGACTGGCTGGCTGTCGCCGATGTGAAAGCCGCGGTCTCCATCCCCGTCGTGGTCAATGGCGACATCCTGACCGCAGACGACGCGCGCAATGCGCTGAAGCAATCCGGCGCGGACGCCCTGATGCTGGGGCGTGGCGTCTACGGCCGTCCCTGGCTGGCGGCGCATCTGGAGCGGGCGCTAGGGGATGGAACGGTCCTGCAGGAGCCGGATCGCGAGGAGCGGCTCGCGATCGTCATCGAGCACCTGCGCGCCTCGATCGCATTTTACGGGATGCCGCTGGGCCTGAAGATGTTCCGCAAGCATCTGGGCTGGTACGTCGAGCAGGCCCCGTGGCCCGCCGATCCGCTGGACCGACGCGCCGCCAAGAGCCGACTCTGCCGGCTCGACGACCCCGGTGAGGTCGAACGCGAGCTGACGGCCCTCTGGCGCGATGTGAAGTTTTCGGGCAACTCTGCTGTTGATATCGCGCCACAGTTCGCGGAAGCTGGCGCGGCATGACGGACACACAGGCCGCCGCTGACCCTGACGCCCCGACCGCCCCGCGCGGGCCGGCGCGCTGGTTGGCCGGATGGCCGGAGGAACGGCGCCGCAACGCCTTCATCATCGCTTTCGCCGTCGCCCTGACAATCACCACGGCCTGCATCTGGCTGGTCGCCGTCGCGCCGGATGTCGGCGGCGAGGGGCAGCGAGCTTCGATCAGCCATATGGTGCTGGCCCTTCTGATCGCGAATCTCGCGCTGATCGGCCTGTTGGCCATGATCGTCGGCCGCCGTGCGCTGACGCTGTTCCGACGACGCCGGGGTGACGCCGGCGCCCGCCTGCACCTTCGCTTTGTTATCCTCTTCTCGTCAGTGGCGCTGGTCCCCGCGGTGCTGATCGCCCTGGTGTTCGGCATCATCGTGAACCGCGGCATGGACCAGTGGTTCAGCGACAACGTCTCTTCAGCCGTCCAGAACGGTGCGAGCATCGGCGAGGCCTATCTCGAGGATGTCTCGAAGGAGATGGATGGGGACCTGACGGTGATCGCCGAACAGTTGGCCGGCGCAAAGCACCTGTTCGATCACCGGATCCAGTTCTCGGACGCCCTCGTCCAGCTGGCGGAGTTGTTCGGCTACCCGGCCATCTACATTCTGGACGCCAACGGCGAGGTGATGGCCAGTGGCGAGGGGACCGGGGCGCCACCCTATGTCGCGCCGCCCCGAGACATTCTGGAGGCGGCGCGCGAGGGCGGCGAACCGCCACAGCAGGTCACCGAAGCTCCTGATGCGGTCAGATCGCTCATGGCCCTTCCCGCTTATGGCGACGCCTACCTCTACCTCGTCCGGCCACTGCAACCCGGTCTGATCGCGCAGATGCGCAACGGCCTGGAGTCGATCGAGGCCTATCGCGAGGCCGAGGAGAGCCGGGCCCGCATCCAGACCGTCTTCGCCCTCAGCTATATCGAAACCGCGCTTCTGGTTCTGGTCGGGGCCGTCTGGCTCGGCATGTCGGCGGCCAACGCCATCTCGGCGCCGATCGGTCGTCTGGTGGAGGCCGCTGACCGCATTTCCGGCGGCGATCTGACCGCGCGGGTGGACGATGCCGACGGACCCGGCGAGATCCGCACCCTGTCCGCCGCCTTCAACCGCATGACCGGCGATCTGGAGGCGCAGCAGGCCGCCCTGCGCGCCGCCAGTGAGGAGGCCACCGGCCGCAGCCGCTTTATCGAGACCGTGCTGTCCGGGGTCTCGGCCGGCGTGATCGGCGTCGACCGTCGGCGCAGGGTGTCCGCGATCAACGATAGCGCCGCCGAACTGCTGGGCATCACCGACCCGGAGGTCATCGGCAAGCCGCTGGGCGAGGTGTCGCCGGAGCTCAGTGAACTGGCCGGTCGAGCCGAGGCCCACATCGAGGAAGAGATCGACGTCAGCCGCGAGGGCGAGACCCGGCGCCTGCGCGTCCGTATCGAGGGCGGGGTCGGCGGCGAGATGGTCCTGACCTTCGATGACATCACCCGTCTGGTCACTGCCCAGCGCAACGCCGCCTGGCGCGATGTCGCCCGCCGCATCGCCCACGAGATCAAGAATCCCCTGACGCCCATCCAGCTGTCCGCCGAGCGCTTGCGCCGCCGCTACCGCGCCCAGGTCAGCGAGGATGTCGAGGTGTTCGACCGCTGCACCGAAACCATCATCCGTCAGGTCGGCGACATCGGCCGGATGGTCGATGAGTTCTCGTCGTTCGCCCGGATGCCGACGCCGCGCTTCGCGTCGGCGAAACCGGCCGAGCTCCTGCGCGAGGCGGTCTTCGCCCAGCGCGTGGCCGCGCCCGACATCGGTGTGGACCTGATCGAGCCCCTGCCGACGGACGTGATGCACGCGGATCGCCAGATGATCGGTCAGGCCCTGACCAACATCCTGAAGAACGCCGGCGAGGCCGTGGCCGCCCGCCGCGAGAGCAATCCGCGGCCCGGCGACGGCGAGCGGCCGGGCATCCGGGCGAAGCTGTCGGTCGAGGACGGCGTCGCGACCTTCGTGATCGAGGACGACGGCATGGGTCTGCCCGCCAAGGACCGGGACCGCCTGACGGAACCCTATGTGACCACGCGTGAGAAGGGGACGGGTCTCGGCCTGGCCATCGTCAAGCGCATCTGTGAAGAACACGGTGGCGAGCTGAAGCTGGCCGACGCCGAGGACCTGTCGGGCGCTCGCGTCTGTCTGGTCCTGCCCCTGAAATCCTCAACGCAACCGACCGGCGCGGCCGGGGAGAAGGGCGCTAAAGCGTCCCGGACCTCGACCCTTTCGGCGGCGGAATAGAGAGTCACCATGCGATCCACCGGAGCCGACATTCTGGTCGTCGACGACGAGGCCGATATCCGCGAACTGGTCTCGGGCCTGCTCGAGGACGAGGGACACGCCGTGCGCGTCGCCTCGAACTCTGACGAGGCCATGGCCGCGATCCGCGCCCGCAGGCCCTCGCTGGCCCTGCTGGACATCTGGATGCAGGGTGGAGGGCTCGACGGCCTCGAGCTGCTGGACCTGATCAAGGAGTTGGACCCGGACCTGCCGGTCGTCATGATCTCGGGCCACGGCAACATCGAGACCGCCGTCAGCGCCCTGCAACGCGGCGCCTACGACTTCATCGAGAAGCCGTTCAAGTCCGACCGTCTGGTGGTCGTGGTTCAGCGCGCACTCGAGGCCTCCCAGCTTCGTCGCGAGAACCGCCGTCTGCGCGCCCAGGTCGCCGTTCCGACGGGCCTGATCGGCAAATCCGCCGCCGCCCAGGCCCTGCGCAGCACCATCGCCAAGGTCGCGCCGGCGAACAGCCGTGTCCTGATCTCCGGACCGCCCGGATCAGGCAAGGAATTGGTCGCGCGCCAGATCCACGAGGCCAGCGCCCGCGCCCGCGGCGAGTTCGTGGCCATCGCCGCTGCCGGCATGACTCCCGAACGGCTCGACACCGAACTCTTTGGCGAGGAGGGCGCTGACGGCCGCCCGCGCAAGATCGGCGTGTTCGAGCGCGCCCACGGCGGCACCCTGTATCTCGACGACGTCGGCGACATGCCGCGCGAGAGCCAGAGCCGCATCCTGCGTGTGCTGGTCGAGCAGCGCTTCCGTCGGGTCGGCGGCGAGCAGGACGTGCAGGTCGACGTCCGCGTCGTCACCTCGACCTCCCGCGACCTGAAGCAGGAGATCGCGGAGGGACGGTTCCGCGAAGATCTTTTCCATCGCCTGAATGTGGTGCCGATCCGCGTGCCGGCCCTGTCGGAGCGTCGCGAGGACATCCAGGAACTGGTCGACTATTTCATCGAGAGCCTGGCCAGTTCGCAGGGGCTGCCGAGACGCCGTCTGGGCGACGACGCCATTGCGGTGCTTCAGGTTCATCCGTGGCCGGGAAACGTTCGCCAGCTGCGCAACAACGTCGAACGCCTGTTGATCCTCGCCACCGGCGACGCCAGCGAGCCGATTGGCGCCGACGCCCTGCCGCAGGAGGCCACCAACGCGAATGCCGGCGGCTCCCTGGGCGCGGAGCGGATCATTGCCCTGCCGCTGCGCGAGGCGCGAGAGGTGTTCGAGCGCGAGTATCTGGCTGCCCAGATCATGCGTTTCGGCGGAAACATCTCGCGCACAGCCGCCTTCATCGGCATGGAACGGTCTGCGCTGCACCGGAAGCTGAAGTCGCTGGGCGTGTCACCCTCCCGGGGCGGTGATGAGGAAGAAGAAGGACAGACCGAGGAATGAGCCGCGTCGCCTACGTCAACGGCCAGTATGTTCCGCACGGACACGCCACCGTTCACATCGAGGATCGGGGCTATCAGTTCGCTGACGGCGTCTATGAGGTCTGGTCGGTCTTCGATGGCCGGATGGCCGACTTCGACGGGCATATGACGCGCCTGCATCGCAGCCTGACCGAGCTGCGCATCGATATTCCGATGACACGCGAGGCCCTGACGCAGGTGCTCAAGGAAACCATCCGGCGTAACCGGGTGAAGAACGGCATTGTCTACCTGCAGGTCACGCGCGGCACGGCGCGCCGCGACCATCCGTTCCCTCCGCCCGGCACGCCGCCGAGCGTCGTGGTCACCTCGCGCTCGATCAGCCCGATGAAGACCGACGCCATTGCCGAAAAGGGAGTGGCCGTCGTCACGACGCCCGATATTCGCTGGGGCCGCTGCGACATCAAGACTGTCGGCCTCCTTCCCAACATCCTCGCCAAACAGATCGCCAGGGAACGCGGCGCCTACGAAGCCTGGATGGTCGACGACATGGGGCTGGTGACCGAGGGTTCCTCGACCAACGCCTGGATCATCGACGAGCACGGCAAGCTGCGCACCCGCGATACCCAGGCCAACATCCTGAAGGGCTGCACCCGCACGACCCTGCTGGATATTCTCCACGAGGAGGGGATCGAACTGGAGGAACGCGCCTTCACGGTCGAGGAGGCGAAGCGCGCGAAGGAGGCCTTCTTCACCGCCGCGGGCGCCTTCGTCATGCCCGCCGTGTCCATAGACGGGGTGAAGATCGGAGACGGCAAACCGGGCCCGGTCGCGACCCGTCTCCGCGATCTCTACATCGAGCGCGGCCACCGCGACGCCATCTAGGCGTTGCGGCGCAGCGGCCGGGGTGGCTAAGGTGGCGGGCCGGCGTCGACCGGCCCCGCGCCGTTCCTCCGGCCGGAGAACAATCAAGAACGGGAACTACCCGCCATGTCGCAAGACAAACGCCAGAACCTTCAGGACACCTTCCTCAACTCGGTCCGCAAGACCAAGACGCCGCTGACGATCTTCCTGGTCAACGGCGTCAAACTGCAGGGCATCGTCACCTGGTTCGACAACTTCTGTGTTCTGCTGCGTCGGGACGGCCAGTCGCAGCTTGTCTACAAGCACGCCATCTCGACCATCATGCCCTCTGCGCCGGTGCAGCTTTACGAGCCCGACGCCGACGAGGACTGAGGTTTCCGCCTTACGGGCTTGTCGCGAGGGGCTATGATCACGATCTAGGAGCCGTCGCCAGCCGCGCCGATCATCGGCGCGACCGATGGCGGCTACCCCTCAATCGACAGAGACCATTTGACCACCAAGCTTATCGACCATTCCGTCCCGCTGATCCGGGCGGTTGTCATCCACCCCGACGGGCGCAGCGACAGCCCGCGGCTCGCGGAGGAGCGCCTGCAGGAAGCCGTCGGTCTGGCCGCCGCGCTGGACCTCGACGTCCGCGGGGAGGAAATCGTGCGTGTTCGCAAGACCACGCCCGCCACCCTGTTCGGCTCCGGGAAGGTTGATGAACTGGCGGCGCTGGTGCGGGCGGCCGAGGCAGAGGCGGCTGTCATCGATACCGACCTGACCCCGGTTCAGCAGCGAAATCTGGAGAAGGCGTGGGAGTGCAAGGTCATCGACCGCACCGGCCTGATCCTCGAGATCTTCGGCCGCCGGGCGCGTACGAAGGAAGGCCGTCTGCAGGTCGAACTGGCGCGGCTGGACTATGAGCGCTCGCGCCTCGTCCGCACCTGGACCCACCTTGAGCGCCAGCGCGGCGGCACCGGCTCGACCGGCGGCCCCGGCGAAACCCAGATCGAGCTGGACCGACGCCTGATCGCCGACCGCATCGTGCGGCTGAAGGGCGAGCTGGAGGAGGTGCGGCGGACCCGCGGCCTGCATCGCAAGGCTCGCCAGAAGGTCCCGTTCCCGACAGTGGCTCTGGTCGGCTACACCAACGCTGGCAAGTCGACCCTGTTCAACCGGCTGACGGGCTCGGAGGTCTTCGCCAAGGACCTGCTGTTCGCAACCCTGGACACGACCCAGCGCACCATCCGTCTTCCTCAGGGCCGCCCTGCCATCGTTGCCGACACGGTCGGCTTCATTTCGGATCTGCCTCACGAACTGGTCGAGAGTTTCCGGGCGACGCTGGAAGAGGTGGGCGAGGCCGACCTGATCCTGCACGTCCGCGACATCGCCAGCCCCGACAGCGACGCCCAGGCGAAGGACGTCGAGGCGGTGCTGAAACAGATCCCGACCATCGAAGGCAAGACGCGCCGGGTGCTGGAGGTCTGGAACAAGATCGACCTGCTCGATGACGAGGCGCGCGAAACCGTTCTGGGCCATGCCGAACGCCTTCGCGCGCAGGGGGAGGCCGTCGCCGTCTCCGCCTGGACCGGGGAGGGGATTGAGCCGCTTCGCGAAACCATCGCTTCCCTCATCGACGACGACCCGGAGTCTGAAGTCACGCTCGAGCCTCATCAGGGCGAGGCTCTGGCCTGGCTCTATGCCAACGGCCGGGTGACCGGCCGCGAGACCGATGCCGAAGGGCGGACCCACGTCACCGTTCGTCTGCATCCCGCTGCGCTCGGCCGCTTCGAGCGGCAATACGGCGCGGGCTGATGCACCTGATCGAGACCACACTGCTGCTGTTGCTGGCCGTGGTGGTCTCGGGCCCGCTGGCGCGCATCACGCGCATCGCCCTGCCTCTGGTGCAGATCGGACTCGGGGCGGCAGTCGTGCTTGTCATCGGAACGACCGTCGAGCTGGAGCCCGACGTCTTCTTCCTGCTGTTCCTGCCGCCGCTTCTGTTTCTGGACGGCTGGCGCATTCCCAAGGAAGACCTCTTCCGGGATCGTGCGGTGATCCTTGAACTGGCGCTGGGTCTGGTCATCTTCACAGTCGTTGGCCTGGGCTTCCTGCTCTGGTGGATGATCCCCGAGATGCCGCTGGCGGTGGCCTTCGCCCTGGCCGCCATCCTGTCACCCACGGATCCGATCGCAGTGCAGGCGATCGCCTCGCGGGCGCCCATCCCCAAGCGGCTGATGCACATCCTCGAGGGGGAGTCCCTTCTCAACGATGCCACCGGCCTCGTCTGCATGAGGCTGGCGATCGCGGCGGCGAGCACCGGTGTCTTCGTGCTGACCGAAGCCGTCGCGACCTTCGCCTGGCTCGCCGTCATCGGTGTCTCGACCGGTGTGGTTGTCGCGTGGGCGATCAACCGGGCCAAGGCCTTCATCAGTCGCCGTTTTGGTGAGGACGTCGGCTCCCAGATCCTGATCAGCCTGCTCATTCCCTTTGCGGCCTATCTGGCGGCGGAACAGCTCCACGCTTCCGGTATCCTCGCGGCTGTCGCCGCCGGGATCACCATGAGTTTCACCGAGCGGGACGGCGCGAGGGGGCAATCGCTGGCGACGACCCGCATTCGGCGGGCTGTGGTCTGGGATGCCGTCCAGTTCGTCGCCAACGGCCTGATCTTCGTCATTCTCGGTCAGCAGATGCCCTCGATCATGTCGCGGGCGGCCGAGGTGGTTGCGGGCACAAGTCGCCCGGAGGTCTGGTGGCTCGCCGTCTATGTGTTCGCCATCGTCGCCGCACTGGCCATCCTGCGTTTCGTATGGGTGTGGACCTCGCTGCGCCTGACCCTCTTCCGTCGTCGTCATCGCGGCCCACCGCCCAAGGTCGGCCTTCGGCTCACTGCCGTGATGTCGCTGGCCGGCGTTCGCGGCGCGATCACACTGGCCGGCATACTGACCGTGCCCTTTACTCTCGCAGACGGCACGCCCATGCCCGCGCGGACCATGGCGATCTTCCTTGCCGCCTCGGTGATCATCGTCTCCCTGGTTCTGGCGACAGTGGCGCTGCCGACGCTGTTGAAGAACATCGAGCTGCCGCCCGAGCCGACGCACGAGCGCGAGGAGGATCTGGGTCGTATCCACGCCGCCACCGCCGCCTTGAGGGCGATCGAGGACAAGGCCCACGTCATGTCGGAGGGCAAGCCGAACCCCGACCTCTACAGCGACGCCGCCAGCCGCCTGATGGCGCTGTATCGCCAACGCATCGAGAGCCGTTCCCACAGCGAAGCGTCCGACGTCGAGGCCGCCCGCCTGAGCGACGCCGTGGAGCATCAGCTTCGTCTTGCCGGTCTGACAGCCGAGCGGGATGAGCTCCGACGCCTGGCGCGCTCGCGTCAGATCGACGAGGAGACAGCCCGCAAGCTGCTCCGCGAAGTCGATCTGCAGGAACTTCGGTACAGCTAGGCTTCGTATGGTCTGAGAGGGGTATCGGCCCGCAGGTAGAGCGGATGTTTGGGACTGCCGTCGCCGTTGGTCCCGAGGCACCACAGCGGCACGCCATCCTGCCGCAGCGCCTCCATCAGGGTCTTGCCAGCGGGCGCCAGAGCCTTGTTGAGCTTGCCGTGACACAGCACGACCCGATCGGCTCCAGCTGCGGCCTTGCGGATGGTCGGCAGGTTCTCCGGCGACGACACCACCACGCCGGGCGCCAGCAGCATCTTCGGGTCCGTGGCCCGGTAGTCGCTGACGTTGGCCTTCACCATGGCGTCGAATCCTTCCCGCCGGGCGAAGGTCCATTCCCGGGCGCAGGTCGGGTCGTTGACGCTGGCGTCGGCCGTCGATGGGTTCATGCCGATGAACAGGATGTAGCGGTTAGGGAATACAGCCCCCAGCCACCGCCGCATCAGTTGCCGATGCCGACCGTCCGCACTGAACGTCGCGTCGCCATTGACGCCCGGCATCAGGGCCAGTCGCACCTTGCCGCCGGGATCGTGCTGGTCAACGGTCATCGTGTCTCGTCCGGGGGGGTGTTCAGGAAGGCTGCGGTGGCCGCGTAGTCGGGCAGGACGTGGTGCGCGCCCGCGGCCGCCAGTTCCTCGGCGTGCCCGTCGCGAACGTGGCCGGCGGCCAGCAGGCCGATCACGGTCATGCCGGCTGCCACGCCGGCGCGGACGCCGGTCGGAGTGTCCTCGATCACGAGTGCCCGCGCGGGGTCCACGCCCATGGTGTCGGCTGCGTGGAGGAACAGGTCCGGATACGGCTTGCCGCGGGTGACGTGGACGGCGGCGCTGAAGATCGGACCGTCGAAGGTCTCCGCCAGGCCGAACCGCTTCAGCCCCAGCTCGATCCAGGCGACCGGGCTGGACGAGGCGATGCAGCGGCGTTCGGTCCGGCTGGCAAGGAAGTCGACGAAGCCCGGAACCGGCGTCAGGTCCGCCGCCGCCCGCTCGTGGCAACGTCGGCTCCAGTCGCCATGCACGTGCTCGGGGATGCGACCGCCGAGCCGGCCTTCGATCAGCGGCACGCAGTCCAGCCACCGGCGGCCCAGGTAGGCGGCGATCGACTCGTCGAGAGTGGTAGGCAGTCCGGCCTCGGTCAGAACCTCCGCGAGGACCCGGTTGCTGAGGAGCTCGCTGTCGGCGACCACGCCATCGTAATCGAAGATGATCAGGTCGTAGGCGCTCAACCGGCGCGCTCCGCAGCCTTGGCGGCGTCCCACAGGCCGTCCATCTCTGCGAGGTCGGACTGCTCCGGCGTGCGGCCGTCCTTCGCCAGTTCGGCCTCGATGAAGGCGAAGCGGCGGACGAATTTGGCGTTGGCGCCGCGCAGGGCGTCCTCGGGCTCGACGCCGAGCTTGCGGGCGAGATTGGCCATGACGAACAGCAGGTCGCCCAGTTCCTCGCGGGCCTTCTCCAGATCGCCGGCGACGATCTCGGCCTTCAGCTCCCCGACCTCCTCGTCCAATTTGTCGAGGACCTCGGCGGTCGAGGGCCAGTCGAAGCCGACGCGGGCCGCGCGCCTGGTCAGCTTGGCGGCGCGGGCGAGGGCGGGCAGGCCGACCGGAACGTCATCCAGCACGCCATGCTGGGCCTTCGCCTTTCTTTCGGCCGCCTTGATGTCCTCCCAACGCGCCTTCTGGGCGACGCCGTTGGCCTTGGCGGCCTCATCGCCGAAGACGTGCGGATGCCGCCGCTCCAGCTTGTCGGCGATGGCCGTCGCCACGTCGTCGAAGACGAACAGGCCCTGCTCCTCGGCCATCCGGGCATGGAAGACGACCTGAAACAGCAGGTCCCCCAGCTCGGATTTCAGGTCGTCCATGTCACCGCGCTCAATAGCATCGGCGACCTCATAGGCCTCCTCGAGGGTGTAGGGTGCGATGGTCTCGAAGGTCTGCTCGACGTCCCACGGGCAGCCGCCGACCGGGGCCCGCAGCTGCGCCATGATGCCGTTCAGGCGGTCGATGGGGCTCACGCGACCTCTCCGTCACGGGCGGCCAGTTGAGCCCGTATGCCGGCGTGTTTCTCGGGCGTCAGCGGGTAGATCCTCAGGACCAGCGCCGAGACCAGCAACAGGGCGATCGGGGCGGCGATGAACAGCCACTGCAGGCCCAGGATGACTCCCGGGTCGTTGAGCGCCCCCGGCCTGGCGTCGAAGCCGATCCACTCCAGCACCGCGAAGGCGCCGACCGAGACCGCGTACCCCAGCTTGGACGTGGCGTTCAGGATCGAGAACAGGAGGCCGGTGCGGTCGGCGCCGACGTCCAACCGGATGGCGTCAGAGGCATCCGCCATCATCGCGCGGAGCAGCAGGTCCGCAGCGCCGAAGGCGAGACCGGTCGCGAAGATCGCCCCGATGGCCGCCGGGAAGTTTCCGGTCGGCACCAGCAGTGTCGCTCCGGCGAAGCTGGCGGCGAAATAGAGGCTCCCAATGGCCAGCGCCCTGTGCTTCCCGATCCGCGTGGCCAGCCAGGCCCAGACCGGCGCGCCGACCAGACCGGCGACGAAGTAGACGAGCAGAAGGATCGAGCTCTGTTCGCGCTCGAAACCCCGGGCCTGCTCGAAGAAATAGAAGAACAGGACCCCGATCAGGCCGCGGGCCGCGCCGAGCAGCAGGTCTGACAGCAGCAGTCGGCGCAGGACCGGTTTTGCGATGAGGGCCAGGGTTGCGCCGAGACCCCCGTGAGGCGGCGGGGTCGCGTTACGCGGCTCGGGCGTGAACAGGAAGGTGATCAGGAGAGCGACAGGCAGCAGAGCCACGATGAAGCCACCCTGCATCCGGACCGCCTCGACGTAGCTGTGGCCCATGGCCTGGGCCCCGACCGGGATCAGCAAGACCGCCAGAACGCCGATGATGTTGGCGACCTGCCAGAAGCCGTAGATGCGGGAGCGCTGGTCGTAGTCCGGGGAAAGGACCGCCGCCCAGCTCATCTGGCTCAGCAGGCTGATCGAATAGCCGAGGTACATGACGACCAGCCAGACGGCGAGGTGGGTTGCTCCGGCTCCCTGGGCCACGAAGAAGAGCATGGCGACCGACAGCATCAGGATCGGTGCGCCGATCGCCATCCAGACCCGGTAGCGACCCCACCTTGTCGACGTCCGGTCGATGACGATGCCAAGGAAGGGATCCACCACGATGTCCGCCAGCCGGACGATCAGGAAGATCAGGCTGACGGCGGCCAGGGGCACACCGACGTGGCTGGCGTAGAATTCCGGCAAGGTGACGTAGACCGGCAGGCCGAGGGCCGCGTAGGGCAGGCAGCTGGCGGCGAAGGCGGCCAGGACGCCATTGGAGCGGCGGGCGGACGCGGGCGCCGGGGCAGGGGCAGCGGTCATGGAGCGATCCGGAGGCGCGACCTGAGTCGGCCGCCAGCTCACCATGCCGCCTTTGCCGACGCTGCGCGAGGGTTGCAGCGGAGGCCAATGCAGGGTCATCTGCCAGCATGATCCGCCGCCTCCTGTCCTGCCTCGCCGCCGGGGCTCTGCTGATGTCCGGCGGCGCCGCCGTGGCGCAGGAGCAGTGTGATGCCGACCCGATCGAGTGGGGCGGTCCGGCTCTGGCCAATGGTATCTCGGTCTATGCGATGGAGTGGTCTCCATTCGGCGCCTCCGAATGGGGGTGGGAGACCTACCTGCCGCTGATCCAGCAGGAACTGGGCACCGACTGCGCGCCCGGCTCGCCGCGGTTCGCGAGGGCGCTGGCCGAGTTCCAGTATGCCAGAGGGTTGCCGGCGACCGGCTGGTTCGATGCGGCGACCTTCCAGGTATTCCGGGGCGTCTGGCAGGAGCGGAGGCCCTTCATCATGGGGCGGGTGAGGCAGGAGCCGTGTCCTGACCCGCCACCGCTGTACCAGCTGGGCTATCTGGTCGAGAGCGAGGAACATGCAGACCGGCTGACGCGCCTTCTGCGCCGGGATGTGCTGGACGCCTACCGCGAACTGGTGGCTGCGGCCCGCGCCGAGGTGCCGGAGATCGCGGCCAATCCCGAACTGCTGCAGATTTTCTCCGGGTTCCGGGACCCGGAAGCTGATGCCGCGCGCTGCGCCCGGTCGGGGAATTGCGACGGCCTGCGCCGGGCGGTTTGTTCGCCGCACCGCACCGGCACTGCGGTCGACCTTTATGTCGGGCATGTCGTCGGCCTCGGCGTCGACAATACCTCACCTGCAAGTCGCCAGCACATGAGCCGGACCGCGACATACCGCTGGCTGGTCAAGAACGCCGGCCGGTTCGGGTTCACGCCCTATGCGTTCGAGCCCTGGCACTGGGAGTGGATCAGCCCGACCGGCGGCTACGTCGGCCCGCCGTCCCCGCAATGAAGCGATCGCTGACACCCGGAGAGATCGACCTGGCGCGGGAGCAGTTCGGCGACGGTCTGGAGTACGGGCAAATCCGCTTTCTCCGTGCGCCCTGGCCCTTCACCCGGGCCTTCGTGCCGGGGGCATGGTTCGGGCGCGATTGGATTGTCTGGCCAGATAAGACCCTGCCGGCGGATCTGTCCCGGGCATCCTCGGCTCAGCAAGCCGTGTTCATACACGAGCTTACCCATGTCTGGCAGGCGCAGCAGGGCGTGAACCTGATCACCGGAAAGCTCAGGGCAGGGGACAAGCCCGCCTCCTATCAGTATCCGATTGCCGCAGACTGCCGCTGGGATGACCTGAACATCGAGCAGCAGGCGATGGTTGTGGAACATCGGTTCCGGCTGTCGCGCGGGCTGAAAGTCCCGGCCGATCAAGCGTTTTACGACAGGGTCTGCCCTATCAATCGAACCTGATTGCAGCCTCTGTCTGTCAGGCCGTCCGAAATTTCACAGGCCCGCCGGGACACTTTCCGGAGGTCAGCCGTTTTACGGTGCTGTTCACGGGCGATAGCCGAGCGACGACTGACGCGATGGCCCGGCGAAGGTCCCTGCATTTGCGAACCATCTGAAATGGTCGCGAAAGGCTTGCGCCCGAAGACAGGAAGTCCAAAATAGCCACAAACACAGTTACGTTCTCTCCCGCAGACCTACGGAGCAGCCTCATGGCCCGCATTCTCGTTCTTTATCACTCGACCTACGGACACGTTGAACAGATGGCCGAGGCCGTCGCCGAAGGGGCGCGCTCGGTTGAGGGCGCCAGTGTCGACATCAGGCGCGTGCCGGAACTGGTGCCGGAAGAACTGGCCAGGAAGAGCGGCTACAAGATGGATCAGGCGGCGCCGGTCGCAGCGGTCGAGGACCTTGCTTCCTACGACGCCATCATCATCGGGGCCGGCACCCGCTACGGCACGGCCGCCTCCCAGATGCGCAACTTCCTGGACCAGACCGGTCCGCTGTGGGCGAAGGGCGCGCTCGTCGGCAAGGTCGGGTCGGCCTTCACCTCGACCGCGACCCAGCATGGCGGACAGGAGACGACCCTGATCGGCATGATCCAGACCCTCCTGCACCACGGGATGCTGGTTGCGGGACTGCCGTACGCCTGGCAAGGGCAGATGACGCTCGAGGAGATCAGCGGCGGCTCGCCCTATGGGGCGACCACGATCACGGGCGGGGATGGTTCGCGTCAGCCCAGCGAAAACGAGCTGGACGGCGCGCGCTACCAAGGTCGCTATGTCGCAGAGACGGCGAAGAAGCTGTTCGGCTGATCATGCGCCTGCCGGCGATCTTCTTCGGTCACGGTTCGCCGATGAACGCTCTGGGCGGTCCGTTCGCGGACGCCTGGCGCGTACTTGGCGAGGCCGTGGGCAAGCCGAAGGGCGTGGTCATGATCTCCGCTCACTGGGAGACCATGGGGCTCGGCGTCACGGCACAGGAGAAGCTGGAAACCATCCATGATTTCGGCGGCTTCCCTGCCGAACTGCACGCGATGCAGTATCCGGCGCCCGGGTCGCCGGACCTTGCCGCGCGGGTCACGGAACTCACCGGCGCACAGCCGACGACGCAGTGGGGGCTGGATCACGGAACGTGGTCCGTCCTCGCCCACGTCTGGCCCGAGGCTGATGTGCCGGTCGTCCAGCTGTCTCTCGATCGCCGTTTGACCGCGCGTCAGCATCATGAACTGGCGAAGCACCTGAATCCGCTGCGGGACGAAGGCGTCATTATCGCCGGCTCGGGCGACTTCGTGCACAACCTGAGGACATGGAAGCGGCTGGGCGGAGAGCCCTACGGCTGGGCCCACCAGTTCAACGACGCTGTGAAAGCCGCCATCGTGCGCGGTGACGATGATGCGCTGATCGATTGGGTGGGTCTCGCCGAGGATGCACAGCTCAGCGTCCCAACCGACGAGCACTACCTGCCGCTGCTTTACGTCGCCGCCCAGCGGTTGCCGGGCGACGACGTGAGCTTCTTCAACGACGTCATCGACGGCGGTTCGATCTCGATGACGGGCGTCAGGATCGGCTGATCAGCCGCCCTTCTTCATCATGGCGTCGGCGGACCACGGCCCGGGGCCTGCGGCGACGAAGTAGAGCCAGACGAAGCAGTACAGGGCAATGGTCTCGCCGCCGTTCAGGATGGGGAACGGGCCGTTGGGCGCGTGCACCATCCAGTAGCCCACGGCGCTGAAGCCCGAAGCGAGGAAGGCGACCGGCCGGGTGAACAGGCCAAGCACCAGCAGGATGCCGAAAACGAGCTCAAGTGGCCCTGACAGGCCGGCGAGGCTCATGCCCGGAGGCGGAACGCCCTCGACGGCGGGGAAGCCCAGCACCTTTGCGGTGCCATGGCAGAGAAACAGCAGTCCGGCCACGATGCGCAGAACACTGAGCATCTGCGGCTGGTAAGCGGAGAACCGGTTGAACATGGAACCCTCCCTCTCTTGTCAGAGGCAGGTACTGTGCGACCGAGTCGGCGGCGCCGGAAAGCGGGCGCGGATCAGGCCGCCTTGTCGAGCTCGGCCATCTGCTGGATCGCCACATAGTCCGTCTTGCCGGTGCCCAGGACAGGCACCTCGGCGACGCGCATGATCTTCTTCGGCACTGCCAGTTCAGGGGCGCCGTGGCTGCGGGCCCATTCGGCCAGGCGGCTGACGTCCGCGTCCTTGCGATCGGTGACCAGAACCAGCTTCTCGCCCTTGCGGGAGTCGGCGATGGCGACGACGGCGTGACGGGCCTCGGGCCAGACCGCGCTGGCCAGTCCCTCGACCGCAGTCAGGGAGACCATCTCGCCGCCGATCTTGGCGAAACGCTTCACGCGTCCGAGGATCTGGACATAGCCCTCGTCGTCGATCGCGACGATGTCGCCGGTGTCGTGCCAGCCTTCGGGGAGGGGATCGATCGCGCGCGGGTCCTCGGCCGAAAGATAGCCTTCCATGACGTTAGGGCCGCGCAGGTAGAGCCGGCCTCCGTCGGCGATGCCGGGAACCTCTTCGAGCTTCCACTCCATGCCGGGCAGCATCTGGCCGACCGAACCGGGCCGGTTGCGGTCAGGGTGATTCACGGCGACGACCGGCGCGGCTTCGGTGGCTCCGTAGCCTTCCAGCAGCTTCAGGCCGTGGAAGCGGGTGTTGAACAGGTGGTGGGTCTCGTCGCGCACCCGTTCCGCGCCGGCCACCACGAATTTGAGGGTGCGGAAGTCGTCGGGTCCGGCGACGCGGGCGTACTGGTTCAGGAAGGTGTCGGTCGCGAACAGGATGGACGCCTTCACCTGCGGCAGCAGTTCGGTGATCTGTTTGGCGTGCAGGGGGGAGGGGTACTGGAACGCCTTCAGGCCCTGCAGCAGCGGCAGCAGAACGCCGCCGGTCAGGCCGAAGCAATGGAAGGTCGGCAGCGGATTGAACATGACCCAGTCGGGATCGAGGTCGATGTGCTGGGCGACCTGGCGGCAGTTGGAGACCAGATTCCACTGGCTGAGCACTACGCCCTTGGGCGCGCCGAAACTGCCGGATGTGAACAGGACCACGCCGGGGGCCGACGGTCGGGTGGCGACCCGGAAGCGCTTCGGCATCATGCCCGCCATCAGGCCGTACAGCTTGTCCTGGAGGCCGATGGTCTTGCGGACGTCATCGAGCCAGACGACCTCGGCCACCGCCTCGATCTGCTCGATCAATTCCTCCAGCTTGGCCTGCTGAACGAAGCGCTGGGCGGTCAGGACCTTCTTGACGCCGGCGGCGGCGAGCGCGGCCTTGATGTTCCGTTCGCCGGCCGTGAAGTTGATCATCACCGGCACGCGGCCGTGGGCGTGAAGACCATAGAAGGTGACGACCGTTCCCATGCTGGACGGCAGGAGGATGCCGACGCGCTCGGAGAGGGTGGTCAGGGCGGCGATCTTGCGGCCCAGAACAAAGGCGGCGCGGATCAGGCCTGTATAGGTGAGCGGCTTTCTGTCCTGGTCCTCCAGGATTTCCTTGTCGCCATACTTGTCGCGGGCCGCGATCAGGGCATCGAAGATCGTTTCCTCAACGACCTTGGGGTCCAGGGGCAGGCGCAACGACATCCTCCGTCCGGGCGGTGCGACCCCGCCCTTGTCTTTCCGCCGCGCAAACTAGAGGCGTCGGTTCGTATTGAAAAGATGTGTTACCGGCCGTGAGCTTCACCTGCGCCTTGCCTTCGCCACCGGGAAGGACGACATAGCGGTTCCATCCGCCCCGGGAGCACCGAGCCGCCTTGGTCACGCTGATCGATACGCTGAAGAAGTCCCCGGCCGAGCTGCGTCACCCTGAAAAGCAGAAGCGCGCGGACTCGGTTGTGCTGAAGAAACCCGATTGGCTGCGGGTGAAGGCGCCGGGCTCGGGCCAGTACAATGCGACCAAAGCCATCGTGAAGGACAAGGGTCTGGTCACGGTGTGCGAGGAGGCTGGCTGCCCCAACATCGGCGAGTGCTGGAGCCAGAAGCACGCCACCCTGATGATCATGGGCGACACCTGCACACGGGCCTGCGCCTTCTGCAATGTCAAGACCGGCCTGCCGCAGCCGCTGGATCCGGAAGAGCCTGGCAAGGTCGGACTGGCTGTCCGGCAGCTGGGCCTGAACCACGTCGTCATCACCTCGGTGGACCGCGATGACGTGGCCGATGGCGGCGCCGCTCACTTCGCCGAGGTGGTGCGCCAGATCCGCATCCAGGCGCCCGGCACGACGATCGAGATCCTGACCCCGGACTTCCTGCGCAAGGACGGCGCGGCCGAGGTGATGATCGACGCCCAGCCGGACGTGTTCAACCACAACCTCGAAACCGTGCCTCGGCTGTATCTGAAAATCCGGCCCGGCGCGCGGTACTTCCACTCCCTGCGCCTGCTGCAGATGGTCAAGGAACGCGACCCCAACCAGTTCACCAAGTCCGGCATCATGGTCGGTCTGGGCGAGACCAAGGAAGAGGTCATGCAGGTGATGGATGACATGCGCTCCGCCGGCGTCGACTTCATCACGATCGGCCAGTACCTGCAGCCGACCCGCAAGCACGCCCCGATCGACCGGTTCGTGACGCCGGAAGAGTTCAAGGCCTATGAGGCGATTGCGCGGGCCAAGGGATTCCTGATGGTGTCCGCCTCACCGCTGACCCGCAGCTCGCACCACGCCGGCGAGGACTTCGCGCGGCTGAAGGCGGCGCGTCTGGCGCATACCGGGCGCTGATCCGCGTTTGGCCGTCCACCGCGTCACGAGAATTTTGCCTTATCAGCCCGACCAGCTTGCCGATCTGGTAGCGGACGTGAAGGCATATCCGCAGTTCGTACGCTGGGTCACAGACATGCGAACCTGGAACCGGCGCGAGGAGCGGCCAGGCGTCTGCGTCGAGGACGCCGAGGCGTCTGTAGGCTTCTCATTTCTGAAGGAGCGGTTCTCGACGTGGGTCCGGCATGACCGGAATGCGCCAAAGGTCGAGGTCGGGCTGCTGCGGGGGCCGTTCCGGCATCTGAAGAACCGGTGGGAATTCTTCCCCGATCCGGAGGGGACGCGGGTCGAGTTCATGATCGACTTCGCCTTCGCCAACCCATTGCTGAACGGCATGCTGCAGGCGAATTTCGACCGCGCGGTCTCGGCCCTGATGGGCAGTTTCGAGGCCGAGGCGCGCAGACGCTATGGAGGCGCCCGATGAGCTTCGACTTCGACGCCACGGTCGTGGGCGCCGGCGCGGTCGGCCTGGCCTGTGGTCGCGCTCTGTCGAAGCGGGGCCTGACGGTGCTGGTGCTCGAGAAGGAGCCGCACATCGGACAGGGGGTGTCGTCGCGCAACAGCGAAGTCATCCACGGCGGGCTCTACTATCCGACGGGGTCGCTGAAGGCCCGCTTTTGTGTCGAAGGGCGACGGCCCCTCTACGCTTTCCTCGAGAGCCACAAGGTCGACTACCGGCGCTGCGGCAAGCTGGTCGTTGCGACGGAGGAAGCCGAGGTCGAACGGATCGAGGCCATCTTCCGGCAGGCGACGGCCAATGGGGTCGAGGGGCTGGAGCATCTGACCGGCGCACAGGCGCGTGCGCTGGAGCCGGGGCTGAACGCCCATGCCGCCATCCTTTCGCCGGAGAGCGGCCTGTTCGCGAGCCACGACTATATGCTCGCCCTGCAGGGCGAGATCGAGGACGCCGGCGGCTCGGTCGTCCTGTCCACGCCGTTCGAGCGGGCCGAGCCTCTGGCGGGTGGAGGGTTCACCGTCACGGCGGGCGGTACGGCGCTGACCAGTCGGCTGCTGGTCACCGCGCCCGGGCTGGGGGCGCAGGAGGTCGCAGGGCGGATCGAGGGCTATCCTGCCGATTGGATCCCGACCGGGCATTACGGCAAGGGCGTCTATTTCCGGCTGACGGGCAAGGCGCCGTTCGATCGGCTGATCTATCCGCCGCCGATCCCGGGTGCGCTGGGCACCCACTATCGCAAGGATCTGGGCGGGCAGGCGGTGTTCGGACCGGACCTCGTCTATGTCGAAACCGAGGACTATTCGGTTGATCCGGAGAAGGCGGAAGAGTTCGCCGGCTATATCCGTCGCTTCTGGCCGGGGCTGCCGGAGGGCGCGTTGACGCCCGACTATGCCGGCATCCGGCCCAAGCTGCATGGACCGGGCGAGCCGCAGCCGGATTTCCAGCTGCGCGGACGTGACGATCACGGGATCGAGGGGCTGGTCGCCCTGTTCGGGATCGAGAGCCCCGGCCTGACCAGTTCGCTGGCCATCGGCGGGGCTGTGTCGGGAATGCTGGAATGACGGAGTTTCGACTGGCCCGTCCGGGCGACGCGGCGGCCCTGCAGCCGCTGGTGCATCGCGCCTATCGCGGCGACAGCGCCCGTGGCGGCTGGACCCATGAGGCGGACCTGTTGGACGGCCAGCGGATCGACGCCGCAGACCTGGAGAGCCTGATCGCCGATCCGACACATGCGGTAATCGTGGCCGAAGCCTCGGGTGCGGCTGTCGGCTGCGTGCAGGTGTCCGACCGCGGGCAGGGGCTGGCCTATCTCGGCATGTTGACGGTCGATCCTGCGTTGCAGCGCTCGGGACTGGGCCGCGCCCTGATCGACGAGGCGGAGCGGGTCGCGAGGAACCAATTCGGCGCCGACCGTATGGAGATGACCGTCATCGTCCAGCGCGCCGAGCTGATCGACTGGTATGTGCGCCGCGGCTATGCCTTGACCGGAGAGCGACGGCCGTTTCCGGCGACGGATCCGCGGTTCGGACTGCCGAAGAGGAATGATCTGGAGTTCGTGGTGCTGGGCCGGACGCTCTAGGTTGCGGGCCAGTTGGCCATCATGGCGATACTGGCGACGAGCCAGGGCAGCGGCAGGAAGATAATCACCCACGCCGACTTTTCCCTGCGCAGTGCGAAGGCGATCCAGCCGCCGATCAGGCAGACCAGCATGGCGACCGGCAGGGTCATGTTGATCAGGACGTAGGTGTTGGCGAAGTCCGCGTCGCTGGTCGTCGTCGTCGACATCGCCGACATCATTCCCCAGAACAGCGCCAGCGGGATCAGCAAAAGTGAGGCGACCGTATCGAGAATCAGCAGCAGTTTCAGCTTGCGACTGCGCTCGGGAAGGGCGAGCCGGGAGGGGATGTCGGTCACTGCGGACTCCGCTGGAAGGCCTGTATTGCTGGCTGAACGCGTCGATAGCCCCGGCTGCTCCGAACTGCCTTGAAATCGCCGACGGGTTCATGCATAAGCCCGCGCTCGCGTGGCGGTCCCCGAAGGGCCGCCCCTGTTGTTTTCGCGCTGTCACCAGCGCCCGACCCTGGAAGATTGAGACGGAAATGGCCGTTCCGAAGCGCAAAGTATCGCCCTCGCGTCGCAACATGCGCCGCGCCCACGACGCCCTCGGCGCCAACTCCTACGTCGAGGACAAGGACACCGGCGAGCTGAAGCGTCCGCACCACATCGACCTGAAGACCGGCACCTACCGCGGCCGTCAGGTTCTGACGCCGAAGGAAGACTAGTCTTCGGCTTGTGATCCGGCCTTTGGGCCCGGCTGAGCGATTTTAACGGCGCGCGGTATCCCCTCGCGCCGTTTTCGTGCGTTCTGTGCCCTGAACCACTCAGGGAGTTCCCGATGATCCGCCGTCTTCTGCTGGCTTCGTCCGTCCTGGCGCTGGCCGCCTGCAATGCACCGGAGGAGCCGGCGACGGCCCCGACGCCCACGCCCGAAACACCCGTGACCGAGCCTGCTGCACCGTCGGCCAACGTCCTGTCGGCGCAAGGCTTCGGCCCGCTGCGCATCGGCATGACGACAGCTGAGATTGAAGCTGCACTCGGGCCGGACGCCAATCCGAACGCCGTCGGCGGCGCGGATCCCGAAAGCTGCGATCAGTTCCGTCCTCAACGCGCACCCGAGAACATGCTGGTCATGACCGAGCGCGGCGTCCTGACCAGCATCTGGTTGACGCGGACCTCGGACATTCCGACGGACCGAGGGTTCAGGATCGGCGACTCCGCCGCCTCGATCAAGGCCGCTTACGGTTCGGCCGCCACGGTCGAACTGCACAAGTACGAGCCGGCCCCTGCCGAATACATCACCGTCTGGTCGTCCAGCGACCACACCAGCCCGGCGGCCCGCGGGATCAAGTACGAGATCGGTCAGGACGGCAACGTGAAGGCCATCGCCGCCGGCGGTCCCTCGATCAGCTATGTCGAGGGCTGCGCCTGATGACTTTGTCTCTGGGGCTGGGCCAGGCCTCAGCCCCAGATCGCGTCCACGATGACATCAAGTATCATGTGCGCGCCCCAGGCCGCCCACATGGACTTCGACCGGCGAACGAGCCAGCACCATCCGAAGCTGGTGACGGCGATCAATCCCTGGAAAGCCAGCGGATACTGTTCGTGTGTAAGGCCGAATGTGATGCTGGTCAGGACCGCCGCGGGCCAGAAGCCGATCAGCACAGTCAGGCTGGCCAGCAGGAACCCGCGATAGATCAACTCCTCCCAGAAGTTCGAGAACACGTTTCCTGCGGTCTCCCACGCATCCACACCGGCCCAGTTCGGTTCGCCCATTCCGGCGAAGAGAAGGAAGGCGATGCTGACGACCGCACTGACAAGACCGCCGCCTGCGCCCCATATCGCACCGGCGCGGGTCGGTTTGATCCATTCGCCTGTGATGGCGCCGGCCCTCGTCAGACCGAACCAGCAGATGCCGGCGAGCGCCGCGGTGACGGTCGAATAGAAAAGCAGATGGGGTATGAACGCCCACAGGCCTTCGTAGGGATGCGGTCCGACTTGGGTCTGGGCCAGAATCCGCACCTTGTCGCCCAGATAGAACTCACTGAAGTAGACCAGCGCGACACTGGCAGCGATCAGAATCTTGCCGTTTAATTTCATAATCCGCTCGATGATTTCGCTTTAATTTCAATACCCAAGGGCGCCGGATTGAGAGACTGAATAGAGATTCAGGTCGCGAGCAAGTCCGATTGGTCGCAAAGGCGCGGGTGGCCGGACGCCGGACCCTCCAAGCCCCGAGTTGCCGCGACGGCGCGAGCCGGGCTATGGCTGCGCGCGTTCCGTGAACATCCGCCGCAGAGATCCCATGACCGACATCGCCGAAATCCTCGCCCGCCAGATTCTGGACAGCCGGGGCAACCCGACGGTCGAGGTCGATGTGATCCTGGAAGACGGCAGTTTCGGCCGCGCCGCGGTGCCGTCGGGCGCCTCGACGGGCGCGCACGAGGCGGTCGAACTGCGCGACGGCGACAAGGACGTCTGGGGTGGCAAGGGCGTCCAGAAGGCGGTCGACGCGGTGAACGGCGAGATCTTTGACGCCCTGTCGGGCATGGACGCGGAGGACCAGCGTCGTATCGACGAGGCTCTGATCGGTCTGGACGGCACGCCGAACAAGTCGCGCCTGGGCGCCAACGCCATGCTGGGTGTTTCCCTCGCCTGCGCCAAGGCGAGCGCCATCAGCGCCAACCTGCCGCTGTACCGCTACGTCGGGGGTGTCTCGGCCCGTGTGCTGCCGACCCCGATGATGAACATCATCAACGGCGGGGCCCACGCCGACAATCCGATCGACATCCAGGAATTCATGATCATGCCGACGGGCGCGGAGAGCTTCTCCGAGGGCTTGCGCATGGGCGCGGAAATCTTTCACGCGCTGAAAAAGGCGCTGAAGGACGCTGGCCACAACACCAACGTTGGCGACGAGGGCGGCTTTGCGCCGAACCTGCTGTCGGCAGAAGCCGCGCTGGAGTTCATCACCAGGGCCGGTCAGGCCGCGGGCTATCTGGCGGGGGAGGACTTCCACCTCGCCCTCGACGTCGCCTCGACCGAATTCTTCAAGGACGGAAAGTACATCCTGGGCGGGGAGGGCAAGACCTTCGACGCCGACGGCATGGTCGGGTATCTGGCTGATCTCGTCGAGCGCTTCCCGATCGTCTCTATCGAGGACGGCTGCGCCGAGGACGACTTCGATGGCTGGAAGCTGCTGACCGATCGCCTGGGCGACCGCGTCCAGCTGGTCGGCGACGATCTGTTCGTGACCAACCCGGCTCGTCTGGCGGCAGGTATCGGCGAAGGTCTGGCCAACTCCATCCTGATCAAGGTCAACCAGATCGGCACGCTGTCGGAGACGATGGACGCGGTCGATATGGCGCACCGTGCCGGCTACACTTCGGTGATGAGCCACCGGTCGGGCGAAACCGAGGACTCGACGATCGCCGACCTGGCCGTCGCGACCAACTGCGGTCAGATCAAGACGGGCTCGCTGGCCCGCTCGGACCGGACGGCGAAGTACAACCAGCTGCTGCGGATCGAGGAGCTGCTTGGCGACCAAGGCCAGTATTACGGCGACGGAATGCTGCTGAGCCGTTGAATACTGCGCGCCGGCGTACCTGCGCCTGGAGGTGCGGATGCGGTCGGTCCAGTCTGAAGCGCCCTGCCAACGCGTTGCCCCTGTCGGGCGGCGCGTTGTGCATGAGGGGGATGTGGCGCAGGTGGTCGAGATCTGGACCCATGCCGATGCGCCGCCGCCGTCCGGCGTCATCGAGCGACACGCGGTCGTGCTGCCTTATGAGGGCCTGTTCGGGTTCAGGGCCGGCCCGGGATCGGGCCTTTTCGACGCCCAGCGCGCGCTCTTCGTCACCGCAGGGCAGGAGTATGCCGACAGCCATCCCGTCGAGGGAATCGGGCACGCGGCGCTGGTGATCCGGCCGTCTGACGAGGTGCTCGAGGAGCTGTTTGGCTCGTACCGCCCGTCCTCCCATACCGCCTTCCGTCGGCTGGGCCTGCCGATGTCCGCCCGCGCCCGGATGCGAACGCAGCGACTGAGACGCCTTGGTCGGGGAGGGGTGAACCGGCTGCGGGACGACGAGCGGATTCTGGCGACACTCAGGGAGTTCTTGCCGGAGCGATCCGTCCCCCTCAATGGATGTTCGCGCATCGTGGAACGCGCGAGAGAAGTCCTGCACGGCCTTGGCTTTGAACGGGTCAGCCTGGACCGCATCGCCCGCGAGGTCGGGGTTTCACCCAACTATCTGACGCAGGCCTTCACCCGGGCCGAAGGGCAGCCGCTTTATCGATACCAGCTTGGCCTGCGGCTTAACCGCGCCCTCGTCGAGCTGCCGCACAGCGACGACATCACCGCGCTGGCGCTGGACCTCGGCTTCTCAAGCCATGCCCACTTCAGCACGGCCTTCAAGGCCAGTTTCGGTCAGAGCCCGTCGGAGTACCGGGCTGAGGCAAGGCTGGCTGCGTGAGCATTGGAATATGAAAGCGGCGCACTGGAGCCGCTCGTTAAATCCGCCCTGCAACCCCAGGGAGGAACACAGTGAATATTCGAGCCCCCATCATCGCGGGCATGGCCGTCGCGGCCGCCCTGTCAGCCGCACCGGCCGGAGCCAATATGTCGACCGAACAGGACCGACAGACCGTCGCTGCGCTGGATATCGAGTTCCAGGCAGCCGTCAAACGCGGCGACTTCGATACGATGGATCGGATCCTGCACGACGACTATCTGCTCGTCCTCGGTGACGGTCGGACGCTGAACAAGGCCGAGTTGCTCGCTCACGAACGCACCCAGACTTACGAGCGGCAGGACGAGGACCCCGGCACCCAGATGGTGCGGGTCTATGGCGACACCGCTGTGGTCACCGCCCGGCTCTGGCTGAAGGGCAGGGGCGCCAACGGTCCGTTCGACCTCAAGCTATGGTTCACGGACACCTATGTCCGCACGCCGCAGGGCTGGCGCTATGCCTATGCCCAGGCCTCGCTGCCGCTGCCGGCCGGCAGCCAGTAGAATCGGACGTCCTGCGGCGCCGCTCTCCCGGTCGGCGCCGCAGCTTCGACGGCCTGAACGAACCAACGGCCAAGCTACGGTTCGTTAGGGCTTTTCAGTCATGAATGATCAATCACGAGTCCACGCTCAGAAGGAGCGTCCCAGTGCCTGATCGCATGAAGCCCTACGTTCCGTCCTGCGCCTTGCTGTTGTTGATCGCCTATCTGGGCGTTCAGGCCCTCACGGGAGAACGCGGGCTGCTGAGCGGCGGCGAGAGGGACGCCATGCTGCTGCGCCGGGAGGCCCAGCTGGCCAGTATCCTCGAACAGCGGCAGGACCTTGAGGTTCGGGTGCGTTATCTGCGGACCGACAGTCTCTCGCGCGATCTTCTGGAGGAGCGCGCCCGCGCCGTGCTCGGCTTTGCCGATCCTCGCGACTACGTGATCCGGGTCTCTGCCCCCGCCGACCAAGGCGTCAATCGCCACAAGTCGTGAACTTTAGTTACAGCTTGACCGGTGCGCTTTGCGTTTCGGGAACGAAGGCTGCTAAAGCCCCTTTCCGTAACGACAAGCGGCCCGATTTGCAGGGTCCAGCCGGGAGATGACGGATGGCGAAAGCCCCCGCCGCCAAGACTGATTCAAAGAAGATTCCGAACACGCCGACGGCCTCGAAGCAGGACCTTCTGCGATTCTATCGCGAGATGGTTCTGATCCGTCGCTTCGAGGAGCGCGCAGGCCAGCTTTACGGCATGGGCCTGATCGGCGGTTTCTGCCACCTGTACATCGGTCAGGAGGCCGTGGCGGTGGGCGTTCAGGAGAGCGTCAAACAGGGCCACGACAAGATCATCACCGGCTACCGCGACCACGGGCACATGCTGGCCGCCGGTATGGACCCGAAAGAGGTCATGGCCGAGCTGACCGGCCGCATCGGCGGCTCGTCCAAGGGCAAGGGCGGCTCGATGCACATGTTCGACGTGCCGACCGGCTTCTACGGCGGTCACGGTATCGTCGGCGCCCAGGTGGCGCTGGGCACAGGCCTGGCCTTCGCTGGCAAGTACCGCGGCGACGACTCGGTTTCGTTCGTCTATTTCGGCGACGGCGCGGCCAACCAGGGGCAGGTCTACGAGAGCTTCAACATGGCCCAGCTGTGGAAGCTGCCGGCCATCTACATCATCGAGAACAACCAGTACGCCATGGGCACGTCGATCGAGCGCGCCTCGTCGACGACCGAGCTGTACCAGCGCGGCGCCTCGTTCGGCATTCCGGGCGAGCAGGTCGACGGCATGGACGTGCTGGCGGTCCGCGACGCCACGGCCCGCGCCGTGAAGCGCGCCCGCGAAGGCGGTGGCCCCTTTATCCTCGAGGTCAAGACCTACCGCTATCGCGGCCACTCGATGTCCGATCCGGCCAAGTACCGCACCAAGGAGGAGGTCGACGAGGTCAAGAAGACCCGCGATCCGATCGATCACATCAAGATGCTGCTTGAGCAGGCCAAGGCCACCGAGGACGAGCTGAAGGCGATCGATAACGAGATCAAGGCGATCGTCGCCGAAGCCGTGCAGTTCGCTCAAGAGAGCCCCGAGCCGGATCCGTCCGAGCTCTATACCGACGTCTACGTGGAGGCCTGATCCGTGACCGACATTCTGATGCCGGCGCTGTCCCCCACGATGGAAGAGGGCACGCTGACGAAATGGCACATCAAGGCGGGCGACACCGTGTCGGCCGGCCAGGTGATCGCCGAGATCGAGACCGACAAGGCGACGATGGAAGTCGAGGCCGTCGATGAGGGGGAGGTGCTCGAGATCCTCGTCGCCGAGGGCTCGGAGAACGTGAAGGTCAACACGCCGATCGCCCGTCTGGCAGGCGAGGACGGCGCGGCCGCCCCGGCCCCGAAGGCCGATGCGCCGAAAGCCGGGGAGGCTCCGAAGGAAGCGGCCGAGGGGAAGACCGGCGATCCGGAGAAGGCCCCGACTGCGGATGGCGCCGCCGCCGAGCCGGTCAAGCCGAGGGTCGAGCTGCGCGATCCGGAAATCCCGGCCGACGCCAGGCTGGTCAAGACGACGATCCGCGACGCCCTGCGCGACGCCATGGCCGAGGAGATGCGTCGTGACGACCGCGTCTTCCTGATCGGCGAGGAAGTCGCCCAGTACCAGGGCGCCTACAAGGTCAGCCGCGAGCTCCTGCAGGAGTTCGGTGACCAGCGCGTGGTCGATACGCCGATCACCGAGCACGGCTTCGCCGGTCTCGGCGTCGGCGCCGCCATGGCGGGTCTGAAGCCCATCGTCGAGTTCATGACGTGGAACTTCGGCATGCAGGCCATCGACCACATCATCAACTCGGCGGCCAAGACGCTGTACATGTCGGGCGGCCAGATCCGGGCGCCTATCGTTTTCCGTGGTCCGAACGGCGCGGCCTCACGCGTCGGCGCCCAGCACAGCCAGGACTATTCGGCCTGGTACGCCCAGGTTCCGGGCCTGAAGGTCATCGCGCCCTATGACGCGGCCGACGCCAAGGGCCTGATGAAGGCGGCCATCCGCGATCCGAACCCGGTCGTCTTCCTCGAGCACGAGATGATGTACGGCCTCGAGTTCGACGTGCCGGAGATCGAGGACTGGGTCGTGCCGATCGGCAAGGCCAAGGTCCGCCGCGAAGGCACGGACGTCACCATCACGGCGCACAGCCGCATGGTCGGCTTCGCCCTGCAGGCCGCCGAGAAGCTGGCCGAGGAAGGCATCAGCGCCGAGGTCGTCGACCTGCGCACCCTGCGTCCGCTGGACACCGACACCATCATCGAGAGCGTGAAGAAGACCAGCCGCCTGGTCTCGGCCGAGGAAGGCTGGGGTCCGATGGGCGTCGGCGCCGAAGTGGTGGCCCGGGTGATCGAGCACGCCTTCGACTATCTGGATGCGCCGCCTCTACGGGTGCACCAGGAAGACGTGCCGCTGCCCTACGCGGCGAACCTCGAAGCCCTTTCGCTGCCGGGCGTGGACAAGATCGTCGCCGCTGTGAAGAAGGTGATGGCATGAGCGAGCGCGAGGAGCACCAGCTGAAGACGCCCGAGAGCGTCGCTGCCGATGAGGGCGCCATCGAGATCATCCGCATGTGGTGGTCCAGGGGTGAGCCTGTGATGTCGGTGAAGCCCGCTTTCAACGACCCGGCGAAGTTCGGTGAGCTGCTGGCCATCGCCGCGCGGCATATGGCGCACGGTTACGCCGTCCGGCACGGCCACGACGAGAAGCAGGCCTACAACCGGATCCTTCAGGGGATGAGCGAGGTCATCAAGTCCGACAACGTCCGCACTGTCGCCGAGCCGACGGCCCCGACCGGGAGCGTGCAATGACCGACATCCTGATGCCGGCCCTGTCTCCGACCATGGAGGAGGGCGTTCTCGCCAAGTGGCACGTCAAGGTCGGCGACACCGTCAAGGCCGGGGACGTCATCGCCGAAATCGAGACCGACAAGGCCACGATGGAAGTCGAGGCCGTCGACGAGGGCGAGATCACCGATATTCTTGTGGCCGAAGGCTCCGAAGGCGTGAAGGTCAATACGCCGATCGCCCGTCTGAAGGACGAGGGTGGCGCAGCCGCTCCGGCGAAGACCGAAGCCCCGAAGGCCGAAGCCAAGGCGGAGCCCGCCAAGGCTGAATCGAAGACAGAGGCTGCTCCGGCCAAGGCAGAGGCCCCCAAGGCTCCGGCCGCGCCTAAGTCTGCCGATGGCGGCCGTCTGTTCGCCTCGCCTCTGGCCCGCCGCATCGCGGCCCGGAACGGCGTCGATCTGAAGACCGTCAAGGGCACCGGGCCGCATGGCCGCATCGTGCGTCGCGACGTCGAGGCGGCAGGGAAGGGCGGCTCGGTTGCCCCCTCCGCGTCGGCTCCGGCTGCCGAGGCCCGCAAGGTCCAGTCGCTGGCCCAGATGGGCATTCCGGACGGCAGCTACGACCTGATCCCGCTGGACGGCATGCGCAAGGCGATCGCGCGTCGCCTGACCGACAGCTTCCGGGACGTTCCGCACTTCCCCTTGACGGTCGATTGCGAGATCGACGGCCTGCTGGCCGCCCGTGCCAAGGTCAATGCGCTGCTTGAGAAAGACGGCATCAAGGTCTCGGTCAACGACTTCGTGCTCAAGGCTTCGGCCATGGCGCTGAAGGCCGTGCCGGAAGCCAACGCCAGCTACTCGCCCGAAGGCATCGCCATGCACCACCACGCCGATGTGGCGATGGCGGTGGCGATCGACGGCGGCCTGATCACGCCGATCATCCGCAAGGCCGAGACCAAGTCGCTTCGCGAGATCGCCAACGAGGCCAAGGATCTGGCCAGGCGCGCGCGCGACCGCAAGCTCAAGCCCGAGGAGTTTCAGGGCGGGACATTCTCGGTCTCCAACCTGGGCATGTTCGGCATCAGGCAGTTCGCTTCGATCATCAACGAGCCGCAAGGCGCGATCATGAGCGTCGGGGCAGGGGAGCAGCGTCCTGTCGTGAAGGGCGGTCAGCTGGCCGTCGCCACGGTCATGACCGTGACCCTCACGTGCGATCACCGTGTCGTGGACGGCGCTGTGGGCGCAAAATTCCTTCAGGTCTTCAAAGCGATGATCGAAGATCCTGTGACGATGCTGGCGTAAGGAAGACACCGTGGCTGACTTCGATCTCATCGTCATCGGCTCAGGTCCGGGCGGCTATGTCGCCGCGATCCGCGCCTCGCAGCTCGGCCAGAAGGTCGCGATCGTCGAACGCGAGAACCTGGGCGGCATCTGCCTGAACTGGGGCTGTATCCCCACCAAGGCGCTGCTCAAGTCGGGCGAGAAGTTCGAGAGCCTGTCGCACCTGAAGGACTACGGCCTGTCGGCCGAAAAGATCGGCTTCGACTTCGACGCCATCATCCAGCGTTCCCGGGGCGTCGCCGACACGATGAACAAGGGCGTCGCCTTCCTGATGAAGAAGCACAAGATCGAGGTGATCGAGGGCTCGGCGAAGCTGGAAAGGGGCGCCACAGCGCCCAAGGTCGTCGTAGCGCTGAAGGCCGGCGGCAACCGCACGGTCGAGGCCAGGGCGGTCATGCTGGCCGTCGGCGCGCGGGCGAGGGCGCTGCCACAGATCGGTCTTGAGGCTGACGGCGACAGGATCTGGGCCTATCGCGAGGCTCTGGCGCCGAAGACGCTGCCGAAGTCATTCGTCGTGATCGGATCGGGCGCTATCGGTCTGGAATTCGCTAGCTTCTACCGGGCTTTGGGGGCGGAAGTTACGGTCGTGGAAGCGGTTGACCGCATCATGCCGGTGGAGGACGAGGAAGTCTCCAAGACCGCCCAGAAGGCGTTCGAGAAGCGCGGCATCAAGTTCCGCGTCGGCGCCAGGGTGACCAGGGTGTCGAAGAGCGTCTCGGGCGTGAAGGTGGACGTCGAGATCAGCGGCAAGGCCGAGGCCCTGGAAGCCGAGGTCTGCATCTCGGCCGTGGGCATCACCGCCAATACGGACGGTATCGGTCTGGAGGCGCTGGGCGTCGAACTGGACCGCGGCCACATCAGGACCGACAGCCACTGTCAGACGAACGTGAAAGGCCTGTACGCGATCGGTGACTGCGCCGGCGCGCCCTGGCTGGCGCACAAGGCCTCGCACGAAGGCATCCATGCGGCCGAGCACATCGCGGGCTTCAGGACGCCGAACGTCCATTCGCCAATCGCCGGCTGCACCTACACCCAGCCGCAGGTGGCCTCGGTCGGCGTGACCGAACAGGGCGCGAAGGCGGACAAGCGCGAGGTGAAGATCGGACGGTTCCCGTTCCGTGTGAACGGCAAGGCCGTGGCCGCGGGCGAAACCGACGGTTTCGTGAAGGTGATCTTCGACGCGAAGACCGGGGCCCTGATCGGTGCTCACATGATCGGCCACGAGGTGACCGAAATGATCCAGGGCTTTGTGACGGCCATCACCATGGAAGCGACCGAGGAAGACATCCACGGCATCGTCTATCCGCACCCGACGATGTCCGAAGCCATGCACGAGGCGTCCCTGGACGCATACCAGCGGGTTCTGCACCTCTAGAGTCAGGACAGGCGGCGGGCTGGATGTGGTCTGCCTTCTCCGACGCCGAAGACGCGCCTAAGATATATTATGCGAAGGCCGCACATATTCGTTTCTGTTGCAGACTATAGCACGAAGCCCCGGCGCGGAGCTCCAAACCACGCAGCGACGGGGCTTCGAGCGGGCCACAGCACGATTTTTCTGGGCTTGATCTGGATAGTTCGAAGCTGAGATAGCAGCCATAGCTACGCTTGTAGGCAGCTGTCTGAGTTAGAGTATGCAAGATTGTTCCGCGGCTCTGCTCGGGCCGTACTGCGCCGATTCTTTTGGAGTACCGCGCTACAGCGCCACCATCTGGATCGACTTTCTCAACGGCCAGTTGGCGTCATCGACCCGTGCAAAGTACGCCGCAGCAGCGAACGCGCTCTACCACCAAGCCGAACGCATGACTCCGCCGATTGATTTGGACGCTGCTTGATTTCTGCGGATCTTTCGTCCTTGGAAGCGGTGCTTTCGGCAAATTTGCTCTCAGGTGCCGACAGTTCGAATGGGCAAAGCCGTTGGCGGCTGTCGAAAAATTTCGTGTTCAGCATCCTGGAAAACGCGGTCGGGTCCGACACGGCCGAGCTTGGGCGAGAGTTGCGGCGGATCAAGCGCTTGTATGCGCAACTGCGGCCGCCTGGCCGTCGGCCCAACGTCCGGCTCCGGGCCATTCCGGCAGTTGCACTTGAAGAACTCAATGAGGTCTTTCGACCCGATAGTGTCCGAAATCCCTTCCGAACCGATGCCCTCAAATGGCGCAACTTTGTCATCCACCTGGTGCTAACACAGCTCGGCCTTCGCAAAGGCGAAGCGCTGTCGCTAAGCGTTTCAGCCCTCCAAACGGAGTTCGACGAGAAAGCCGCTGGCTTACGGCACTGGCTCTCGATCGACGGCAGCCTATTGCGACAGGACACTCGCGCGCGGCAGGCCAGCCTGAAGAACGGCCCTGCCGTGCGGCAACTGCCGATCTCTCTCGCATTGCTCACGTGTCTTGACACCTGCGTCGGCCAATTCCGAGGTGACCCGCCCCACGCATTTCTCTTCAGTTCGTCGCAAGGCGGTCCGCTCGCCGCCAGCACTGTGGACCAAATTATAGCCACGGCTGTTGATTGTCTTTCCGTCGACGCCGCCGATGCTCTTCGGCGGCATGCGGCTGGGAAACTCTCAGCGCACTCGTTTCGTCACACTGCCGCTGTCATTCGTCTACAGCGGTTCATGTCCTCGGGCATGGAACATGACGAGGCCATCCGGCGTCTCCGGCCCTTCTTTGGCTCGTCACGAGATTCGGAGATGCCATTTCACTACGCACGGGCATGTTTCGATCCGCGTTATGCAAAGCCGTGGGACGAAGACTTTGAGACGTCGCTGGAGGCGCTCCGGGAAGGTATCCTCGGATGAGCCAGCTTGAGCTTGCCTTCCATGCCGTCGGCACTACCCCCCTACCCTCACTTCCGGCTCTTCCGCCCTTGCATGAAGTTGATGGGGAGCGAATTCGGCCAACGCTACTGCTGATCCGACGGGTCATCCATGTACACGCCCGGCGTCGCGGATCTAGACAGTTCCCCCGCTTTCCGCCGCCGGTCATTTCGTCAAGTTTGCTGCGGGGAGCGCTATGTAACAGCTACACCCCTTCTTCTTCAGCGGCGCGACCGTTTAGCGAAGATGCGCGCGCCAACAATGGCCACTACAGCGAGCATGGCGATAAGGACCAGGTCAGGAATGACACCGAACATGCAGAATTCTTTCGATCGGGTCTGGTAGGGGTTACCGGCTCAGCGGACATTGTGACGAGGCAGGATGCCGCAATCCAACGGAAAGCGATACGACCTGGGCCGCGCCTACCTCAACAAGCCTATCGACTTCACGCAGCTAACTCTGCTGCTGAGCCAGGCATCTGGGAACTGCCGCTCGCCCCAGCCTCGCGCAGCGTAGCGCATCTGGCCTCAAGCGCCGACGCGGGCCTTAAGCCTTTATTTGCCCGAGCTTAATACGGAATGCGGATGGGTGCTGTAGTCTCGCTTGCCGAAGCCGAAAGAAGAGTTGTTGTCACGGCAACAACCCAGCCCGGAGCCACGGTTGCTGCGACGATCCTCGACTGGCTGGCTAGACGACCCGCCATTGCCGGCTGGGACTGGATCATCGATGTCCGCTGCGCTCACTTGCAAGCGACGCCAATGGAGATCGATCAGATTGCGACGGCTTTCAACGCCGCGACGAGCAGCCAAGCCTTCGTAATCTATGTGAGTGAAGATCCCGCGACCCATGAGCGCTGCGCGCAGATTGCGCCGAAATTCAGAAACCGCTGTTTCCTGGTGGCGCGCACCTTGACCTCGGCGAAATCGTTGCTGCCGAGAATCATGCAGATCATCTAGTTGGCAGTATATGGGTCTCTACAAATACTAATCTCTGTGGATCCCGCTCCCCACTCTTGAGCTTCGGCTCCCCACCCTTGGTGGGCCTCGGCCGGCTGCTTAGCCAATGTCAGCGCAGCGCCAGCAGCAGACATTGGGTGACTGCCCGAAAGCGGACCTCAAGTTGGCTGGTGTCTTCAGGTCCGCTTTCGACCCATTGCGGACGTTGCTTAGAGCCCGCGCAACGAGCCCGTGAACTTTCCGCAGTCGCACTCGTGGGTCGCTGCGCTGCCTGTGATGGCCTGAAAGCGGATGGGGCTATAGCAAACGTCGCACCGCTCTACGACGTCACCGGTCGCTGCCCAGCACTCCAGAGCGCGCATGAATCGGGTCCGATCAGATTGAGTTAGCTCTCTTGCCATCTCGCAAAGCCTTAGCTTGGGCGATGTCTACTTTCCACTATAGGCGAAGTTCGGCTCCCCACCCGTTGCGGACACCTACCCCGTGGCTTGGTGAGGGTAGAGCGCGATCCGCATCATTTCCTGTCGCTCCGGCGCGGTTGCCGACCGATACTCCGACGACCCCTTGATCACCTCGCGCACCCGGTCGAGATGCCAGTGGGCACCCAGTCCGAATAATAGGACTCGGCCCCTGGCTGATCCGCATACAACCTTTCAAGAGTCACCTTGATCGCGTCATTCAAGAGCGGACTCAGCAACCCGTCCACTCCCTCGTCGTCGTAGAACTTCGCTCGGATTAAAGTCTGCAGGAAGAAGGCCAAGCTGCCGATGCCGTCCAGTTTGACGGTGAGGCCGTGGTCCGATCTTTCGATGTTCACGGTCAAGGAGCCATCCGTGGTCGCTGCGACGTCAGACAAACGGTATGCCAGTCCTATGCCCGGTTCGCCTACCCATCCTTAGACGAAGTTAGGCTCTCGATCCTCAGGTGAACTCAACCACTCGCCCCCCGGCGACCTTTCAGCTTGCGCCCCGGTATGCCGAGATTTTCGTCAATCGACCGGTTGCGTGAGGGACGCACCCAGCTAGATTTGGATGAGGGGGATAGCCTAGGTGTTTAGTCGCTTCACGAACCTTGCCCGAACCGTGCGGAACATCCGCGCAACGATCATTCTGGCTTTTGAAGTGATAGAGGTGCAAGCGGACGTCGCCCGAAATGACTATGTCGCCGCCGAAAAGCGACTGCAGCGCGTATCCCGGTTAGCGCTTCCAGACAGGCTGATAACACATTCGACGGTCAGCCTCTTAACGGCGTTGGTCGCCCTTAAGCTCGGCAACCCGAAGACTGCAGCAGACCTTGTCCCGCGCGCGGTGCATCGCCTCGATGATGTCCGTTTCTACGCCAATCCGGTCGAGCGAGCATATCTCAAATATGCTGGACGCTTGATCCTCGAGGAGGCGACTGTGTTGTTAGGCGACCCAAGAACTTTGGCTGTCGGCGTCGAATACGACGATCTCGACAGTGACAGGGTACGCAGTTCGCTCCGAGATGCATTCCCTATCCATCGATCTCGCTATGCGGTTCGTCCCCAACTACAGTAGCCCGACCTCATCTCCGGACTGCGACTGGAGCGTCAGCGTTCGACCCGTTGCGGACCTTCCAATGATCTGTTTTTTGGAGCGCTCAAGGAGAAGCGTCGCCATGACGAGCCTGTCTATCGACACGAACTTCTACGTCACATCCGACGCCGAAGGCGGTTTTCGGCATGGCGAGATTTTCCACATCGAACGGGGCGGCCAAGGTGGGGCGTTAGCAACACCAATCGGGCGCTTTTTTACGACAGAACCCAACATTGGGGCTGAGGGCGATAACCCGCATTCGCGCATAGACTGCTTCGTCCGTGACCATGAACTAGCGCCGACTGAGGATTGGCTCGCCCGCCGATTGGTGGATGCGCTTCTGAAAAGGGGTGTAGTGTCGGAGCCGTTGTGGGTGAGTTGGCATCGGGCAAAGGAAGTCGGTGGCGAAGCACGAGGTGAAGTCTTCGATCTCGACTGACCGCGACGTCCGCTTTCCACCCATAGCGGACGTTCGGCTCGTCCGATCTGCGACGGTACAGGGTCACTAGGAGCTAGCCACCAGATAGCGGACGTTCCGAATGTCTCAGATGAGTCAGAAGCGGTCCATCTCGCTTCCTCCTGGCGTTATCCACAGCTCTCAAAAGGTTCGCTGTCTGCTGGGTCGGAGGCAGGGAAGAGCGGCTGTATCCGCCACAGCCTGCAACACTCGACACCATAGATGCTGCAACGGGCGGCCAAATCCGAACTGCAGCTTTCTGAAGGCTTTACAATCGATTAGGTCGGCAACACAGACCGAACTTGTGCGATCTGCGAACTCCGATGACCGGATATTGGCCGTCTGCGCCTCGTGTCGACGCGTTGCCGGCGGTATTCCGCGCCGGTCAGTGTCTGGTGTCGCCGGCGGCCATGCCCCACGCGGCCAGTTCGCGATCGCGGGCATAGTCAAGCAATACCGCCGCCACCGCCGGGCTCGGGCACCGCGCTGCGAGATCGCGTACACGACTTGCCTGCGCCAGGAGCGCCTCGGCATCGAAGTCCGGATCTTCGAAGGAACGGCTTTGCAACAGTCGATCCTTAGTGCCGGTTTTCCGGGCGGCTGTGCAGAGCCACAGCACGACCGTCACATTCGTCCGCGTAATCCTCGAGAGCGTCGATCGTTGCTGGATCCCCGATCGACATGGCAAGGCGGCGCGCCTTGGCAGCCTTTGCGTTCAACGCCTCGATTTCTGCGGAATCCGCCATGTTGTCGGTCACGAATGTTCGGCAGGGCGAAGGTTTCAGCATTGCGGAATTCTGATCCAGAGGCACTTCTGATGCCTAGCAGCGGCGTGGCTACGCCGGGCGAGCCAACTCCCCACGATGGGTAGTTCGGCCGCTCGCGCCGGCTGACGGCAGTCCCGGATGACCGTATCCCTGTTCACCCGTCTCCAAGCGGGCTTGCGTCGCCGCCGGCCGCCCACCCCAATCCACAGCGCCGGCGGCGGCGTTTTCAACGTCGCACACCGGGTCCGGCCAACTCCGGCCCCGGTCCGGGTGCGTCGGTTCCGGTATTGACGTCTGCGCCGCGGTCGTGGACAGGCGTTGTTCGGTTAACGGCGTTCGGGGGCGCTCATGGGCTGGATGTTCGGCAGCAGGAAGTCGAAGCGGAGTGAGGGTGCGCCGGTCGGATCGGCGAATGGCGAGGCAGCCGAACCATCGCACGAGGCAAATGCAGCGCGAGCGTCGCCACAGGCCCCTGCCCCGGCCACGCCAACACCCGAAGAGGCGCTGGACCTTCTGCGCATGGGCAATGCGGCGTTCCTTCGAGGCGAGAACAACCTCGGCCACGTTCGCGTCGATGATCTTGATCACCTGCAGGGCGGGCAACAGCCGATCGCCACGATCGTTGGCTGCGCCGACAGCCGGACGCCGCCGACCATCCTGTTCAATCAGGGCTTCGGTCGCCTTTTCAGCATTCGTGTGGCGGGCAATACCGTGGATCGCCGTGGGCTGGCGTCCATCGTCTATGCTGTGAAGCACCTGAAATGCCCGCTGGTCGTGGTTATGGGCCACACCGGCTGCGGTGCCGTGGCGGCCGCGGAGGCCATTGTCGACGGCAAGACGCCGCTGGATCCATCGCTTGAGGAAATGATCGTGCCGATCATTCCTGCCGTGCTGGACGCGCGTCGCGCCGGCGGCGGGAACCTGGCTGTCGCGGCGGTCGAGTACAACGCCCGTCGGGTCGCCGAGAAGCTGGCCGTAGCGGACGCCTCGTTGGCCGAAGCCATCGCCTCAGGGCGATTGAAGGTCGTCGCCGCCGTCAAGCAGATGCACTCCGGCGAGGTGAAGTTCCTCGATTCCGGCGAGGCCGCGCAGGCCTCGGCGGAAGAGGCGCTGGAGCCCGCCTGAGAATTCAGTCTTCGCGCAACTCCAGCGCAGTGAACGGCATCTGGCCGCGTTCGATGCGCACCAGATCCAGCACGCCGACGATCTGGCGTGAGCGCCAGTGGCTGCAGAAGAAGGCCAGGACGCCGAAGCTGCACAGGGCGACGAACTGGATCGTCAAGCCGAGGTTTTCCCTGACAAAGGCCATCAGGCTGTCGCCCATCACCTGGGCGAGCAGGGCGATGATCGAGAACGGGATCGTCAGATAGCCGATGATCACGGCGCGCAGCATCTGGTCCTGACGTCTCGCATTCAGGTTCGCCAGCGCCGAGAGGGCCTCGAAGGTTGCCTCATCGGTCGTCTCAAGCAGATCGAAGGTCTGGCGCGTCGAGCGGTTGCGCCGGAACCCGGAGACGAAATCGACGCCGACATAGTTCCACGCCCCCGGCGTCCAGAGCCCCGAGGGAAGCAGGCTCCAGGTCGGAAAGAAGCGGATCAGTCGCTTCCAGAGCCCCCAGACGGCGAGTTCTTCGCTTCCCTCTGCTGCAACCGCGCCGCCAGACTCGATGTGTCCCATCGCGATCCCCCCATGGACTGCACTTCGGAATAGAATTGATCGACCAGGGCGGTCACCGCGAGGTGGCTGCCGTTGGCGCGCGCTTCATCGAGCACCAGTCCCAGATCCTTGCGCATCCAGTCGACGGCGAAGCCGAAATCGAACTCGCCCCGCGCGGCTGTCTTCCAACGGTTGTCCATCTGCCACGACTGGGCCGCGCCCTTGGAAACCGCGTCATAGACGGCGTCGGTGTCCAGACCGGCAGACCGGGCGAAGTGAACGGCCTCGGCCAGACCTTGGACGACCCCGGCGATGCAGATCTGGTTGACCATCTTGGTCAGTTGTCCGGCGCCCGCCGGCCCCATGTGCTTGATGGCCTTCGAGTAGCTCATCAGCACCGGCTCAACGCGCTCCAGAGCCTCGGCATCGCCGCCGGCCATGACGCTCAGTTGCCCGTTCTCGGCGCCGGCCTGCCCGCCGGAAACAGGAGCGTCAACGAAGGATGCCCCCTGCTCCACCGCAAGCGCCGCCATTTCGCGGGCGACCCTCGCCGAGGTTGTGGTGTGATCGACGATGACCGCGCCCGGGGTCAGATGCGGCAGAGCCTCGGCGACCACCTCGCGGACGTCGTCGTCATTGCCGACGCACAGAACGAACAGTTCTGCCCCTCGCGCGGCGTCTGCAATCGACGGGGCGAACACGCCGCCCGTCGCTTCGGACCAGGACCGGGCCTTGGCTGGCGAGCGATTGTAGCCGGCTACCTCGTGCCCGGCGGACACGAGATGACGCGCCATCGGCCCGCCCATCACGCCGAGGCCGGCGAATCCGATCTTCATGCTTGAGGCTCCGCCGCGACGCCGTACCGGCCGCGGTAATAGGTCAGGGCCGCACCGGGGCGGGTCTCGAACGCCTCGACCTGACCGACGATGGTCAGATGATCGCCCATCACGATGCGATCGTGGGTCGAACATACCAGTCGGGTCAGGGCGTTCTTCAGCCGTGGCGGCTCGATACTGGTGCTGTCGAACTCCTCGGCAGACAGCTGGCTGACGCCCCAGGCGAACCGGTCAGACAGGTCTCGGTCGTCGACAGGCAGCATGTGCACGGCGAACCGGTCTGCTGCGGCGAAAGCGTCATGTCGCCACGACTTCTGGTCCAGGCACCACAGCACCAGCGGCGGATTGAGCGAGACCGAGGTGAAGGAGTTGACGGTGATCCCCAGCGGTCCCTCGGCCGTGTGGGCGGTCACTACGCAGACGCCGGTGGCGAATCCGCCCAGCGCGCGCCTGTAGGCGACGCTGTCGAACACGGGATCGGTCAGGGAGGTTTCCACAGTCACGCCTCTGGACCTAGGCGGCGTCGCCTTGCAGGGCAAGCGGCCGCGTTATGGCAAACGGGTTCTTAACGTCCATCGGTGATTCTGAAGCCTGAGAACCAGTGCTTCAGGGTCTGCCTGCCTATGTCGATGAACGATCGCCCGATCATCATCAAGAAGGTCAAGAAGAGCGGCGGCGGCGGCCATCACGGCGGCGCGTGGAAGGTCGCCTATGCGGACTTCGTGACCGCGATGATGGCCTTCTTCCTGTTGATGTGGCTGATCAATACGACCGATCCCGAACAGAAGCGTGGAATCGCGGAGTATTTCGCTCCGGCCAGCGTTTCGCAGACCACCTCCGGATCGGGCGGCATTCTGGGCGGAACCTCGCTGGGGGATGACGCCGGGGCCAAGGGCGCGGGATCAGTGTCGGTCATCACCCAGCTTGCGCCGGAGGCGCCGCCGGAATCGCCGGACCAGGCCGGACAGAACTCCGATCTGGCGGCCGCCAGCGAGCAGGAACTGCGTGAAGAGATCGCCCGACGCGAGGCCGCTGACTTCGCCTCCGCGGCCGAGTCGCTCCGTCAGGCCATGCAGTCCATGCCCGAGCTGGCCGAGCTTTCTCGGCAACTGATCATCGACCAGACGCCCGAGGGGCTTCGCATCCAGCTGGTCGATCAGGAAGGCCGCTCGATGTTCGATCAGAACGCCTCGCGGCCGAATGCACGGGCCCAGCTGTTGCTGCGGGCGGTGGCCCGGGTCATCAACCGTCTGCCGAACCGGATCTCGATCACCGGACACACCTCGGCCACCGCCGGCTCGAACCGGGCCAGCG
Source organism: Caulobacteraceae bacterium (assembly GCA_052441165.1). Classification (GTDB taxonomy): domain Bacteria; phylum Pseudomonadota; class Alphaproteobacteria; order Caulobacterales; family Caulobacteraceae; genus Brevundimonas. Next base: position 85,592 of record JBQVQW010000004.1, read on the forward strand.
CTCCGAACGACTGGACGCTGTCTTCCGAACGGGCGAACGCGTCGCGACTGGTGCTCCAGGCGGCGGGCGTGAACCCGGACCGGGTCTATCAGGTCGCCGGCAAGGCCGGATCTGATCCGCTCTATCCCGACGATCCGGCCCTGGCCGGCAACCGTCGGATCGCCATCGTGCTGCTGCGCGAGGCGCCGGTCCTGCCAACGGACACCAGCCTGTGAGCGATGCCCGCCAGCTCCTGTTTCGGGCGGCGGGCGAACAGGCTTGCGTAGGACCTCGACCCGGCGCCAGATGGCGGAATGAGCGGCTCGCCGGAATTCGGGCGTATTGGGATGCGGAGGTGACCGCGTGACCCAGTTCGTCCCGCAGCGACAGCTTCGCTTCTACCTGACCTCGGTGGCGCCCTGCCCCTATCTGCCCGGCCAGACCGAGCGGAAGGTGTTCGCCAACCTGCCCTTCAGCGATGGCGCGCACGTCAACGACGAGTTGACGCAGGCCGGCTTCCGGCGGAGCCAGAACATCGCCTATCGCCCGGCCTGCGAGGCCTGCGACGCCTGCGTTTCCGTGAGGATCCCGACCGGAGAGTTCGTCTTCTCGCGGTCCCAGAGGCGGATCCTCAGGGCAAATGAGGACCTGTCGCGCGACCTGGTCGAGGCCGAGGCGACGACCGAGCAGTTCGAGCTGCTGCGGAAATACCTGAACGCCCGCCACCCGCAGGGCGGCATGAGCGGAATGAGCTGGCTCGACTATGTCGCCATGGTCGAGGACACGGCCGTGCGGACCCATCTGATCGAATATCGCCTGCCTTCGTCCGACGGTGGGCCGGGCGACCTGGTGGGCGTCTGCCTGACCGATCTGCTCTCGGACGGGCTGTCGATGGTCTACAGCTTCTTCGACCCGGAGCTGGAGGAGCGCAGCCCGGGCCGGTTCGCCATCCTGGACCACATCCGGCAGGCCCTGACCGTCAACCTGCCGTACGTCTATCTCGGCTATTGGGTCCGGGGCTCGCGGAAGATGGACTACAAGGCCTCGTTCCGGCCGATGGAACAGCTGACCCGGCTGGGCTGGCGTCTGCTCTAGCCGGCCGAGGGCACCGAGGTGGCCCGGGCCGGAGTCTCGGGCTGGCCGGACCAGACGCCCGGATCCCGGCCGCCACCGAACCTGATCAGCGCCTGAACCCGTTTCTCGATCGGCGGGTGGCTGGCGAACATGCCCTCGAGGCCGACGCCGTTGGGCTGGTTATCGAGGAACAGCTGCTGCAGCTCGTCCGGCCCTTTGACATCCGATCGCCCCTCGACCTTGCGCAGGGCCGAGATCATGGCGTCCGGGTTTTTGGTCAGCTCCACGGCTCCGGCGTCGGCGACGTACTCGCGGGTGCGCGAAAGCATCATCCGGATCACCAACGCCAGGACGAAGCCGACGATGGCGAAGGCCATGCCGATCAGCATCAGGGGCGCGGCGTTCTTGTTTTCGCTGCGGCGACCGCCGCCCGAGTACATCAGGCCGCGGAAGACCAGCTCGGCGATCACGCTGATGATGCCGGCGAAGATGGACGCGATGACCATGGTCCGCACGTCCTTGTTGATCACATGGGTGAGCTCGTGGGCCATGACGGCCTCGACCTCGTCCCGCGTCATGGCGTTCACCAGACCGCGGGTCAGGGTGATGCTGTACTGCCCCTCGTGCAGGCCGGTGGCGTAGGCGTTGAGGGCGTCGCTCTCGATGATGCGCAGGGTCGGGGTGCGCATGCCGCGCGAGATGGCGAGGTTCTCGAGCAGGTTATAGAGGTCCGGCTCGGTCTTCCGCTCGACCTTCCGGGCGCCGGTGAACATGTCGACCATGGTCTGGCTGCCGAAATAGGCGATGGCGAACCAGATGGCGGCCGCGACGAAGGCCATGGGCACGGTCGCGCCCAGCCAGGACGCGGCCAGGGCCATGTCGTCGCCCAGCCCCCTGCCCGTCCCGGGCAGGAAGCCGACGCCCATCAGCATCAACTGGACGCCGTACAGGATCCCCACCAGCAGCAGGGGAAAGGTCACCAGCAGGATGATCGAACGGGTGTTGTTCGCCCAGATGTGGGTCTGGAGCCCGACTGCGCCCATGATGCGGTCTTAGAATTTCACCTGCGGCGGCGCGGCGTTCAGGGCCGCCCGCTCGCTCTCGCCGACGTCGAAGAACGGCTTGTCCGAGCCGAAGCCGACCATGCCGGCGAAGAGGACGGTCGGAAACTGGCGGCGGACGGCGTTGAACTCGCTGACCGCGCTATTGAAGAAGCGGCGGGCCGCAGCCAGCTTGTTCTCGATGTCCGACAGCTCGCGCTGCAGCTCAATATAGTTGGTGTTGGCCTTGAGGTCCGGATAGGCCTCTGCGACGGCGAAAAGACGCCCCAGCGCGCCTGTCAGCATGTTCTCGGCGGCGACCTTGTCGTTCACCGAGGTCGCGCCGGCGGCGGCCGCCCGCGCCTGGGTGACCGCATCCAGCGTGCCGCGCTCGTGCGAGGCGTAGCCCTTCACCGTCTCGACCAGATTGGGGATCAGGTCCTGCCGCTGCTTCAGCTGCACGTCGATGTCGGCGAACGACTGATCGGCGCGTTGGTCCAGGGCGACCAGCTTGTTGTAGCCGCCAACGATCACGAACAGCACGATGGCCACGATGACGCCGATGACGATCAGGGTAACGAGCATTTCCGTCTCCAGTACGCCGGTGAACCGGCTGTTCCTCAACTATCGCGCGATGCGGCCGCGCTGGATAATGAAATCCCCGTCACATCGTCTCAGCGGAACTTCCTGAGCCCGCGAGGGCCCTGCCGCCCTGCCCCGGCGCGCTTGCCGAGCCAGTCTTTCCAGTCGGGCCAGTTGCGGCGCCGCCCGCCTCCGTCGGCCCATTCCGGCCCCTGCTCGGCGTTGAACACGGTGACGTCCGCCAGACCCCCCTGCTTGAAGCTCTGCAGCTTCACACCCTTGCCGCGACCCATTTCGGGCAGCTCGGAGATGGGGAAGATCAACGTCTTGATGTTCTCGCCGATGGTCGCGACGTGGTCGCCGCCGACGCGCAGCACCATCAGCATGTCGCCGTTCAGCACCTGTTTGCCGCCTCGCTTCTGGGCCAGCAGATCGTCCTCGGGCGCGACAAAGCCGTAGCCGGCTTTCGATGCGACCAGCAGCTTGCCGCCCGGCTGGTGCGCCAGCAGGTTCACGATCTCGGCCTTCTCGTCGAGGTCGATCATAAGGCGCAGAGGCTCACCGTGGCCGCGGCCGGACGCCAGTTTGTCCGCACCGACGGTGAAAATGCGGCCGTCGGAGGCGGCGACCAGCAGCTTGTCGGTCGTATAGCCGGACACCATGAAGGCGAGGCTGTCGCCCTCCTTGAACTTCAGCTCGGAGGGATCGTCGACCTTGCCCTTCTGGGCGCGAATCCAGCCGCGCTCCGACAGGATGACGGTGATGGCCTCGCGCGGGATGAAGGCCTCGACCGGGGCGAAGGCCGAGCTGTCGACGGCTTCCGAAATGGTCGTCCGGCGCGGCGAGATCAGGGCCTTGCGGACAGCCTCCAGATCCTTGCCGATCTGCTTCCACTGCTTCGCCGGTGTGGTCGACAGCGAGCGAAGATTGGCGAGCTCTTCGGACAACTCCCTGAACTCATTCTCGATCGCCATCTCCTCGATCCGCGCCAGCTGACGCAGCCGGGTGTCGAGGATGTAGTCCGCCTGCATTTCCGACAGGCCGAAGCGGGCGATCAGAACGGCCTTGGGCTGTTCCTCCTCGCGGACGATGCGGATGACCTCGTCCAGATTGAGGAAGACGATCCGCAGGCCTTCCAGCAGGTGAAGGCGCTTCTCGACGCGCTCGATGCGCCATTGGGCCCGGCGCAGCAGGACCTCGCGACGGTGATCGAGAAAGGCCTGCAGGCAGGGTTTCAGGCCCATGACCCGTGGCGTGCCTGTGGCGTCCAGCACGTTCATGTTGATCGGAAAGCGGACCTCCAGATCGGAGAGCTTGAACAGGCTCTCCATCAGAACCTCGGGCTCGACCGTGCGGGACTTCGGCTCGAGGATGACGCGGATGTCCTCGGCCGACTCGTCGCGAACGTCGGCCAGCAGCGGAGCCTTCTTGTTCTCGATCAGCTCGGCCAGGTCGGCGATCAGCTTGGACTTCTGGACCTGATACGGGACCTCCGTGATGACGATGCGCCAGACGCCGCGGCCCAGATCCTCGGTCTCCCAGCGCGCGCGCAGGCGAACGCCGCCGCGGCCGGTCTCATAGGCGTCGAGGATGGAGGCATGGCCCTCGACGGCCACGCCGCCGGTCGGGAAGTCCGGCCCCGGCACCAGGGCGACCAGTTCCTCGGTCGTCGCCTCGGGCTTCTCCAGCAACAGGTGGCAGGCGTCGATCAGTTCGCCAACGTTGTGCGGCGGGATTGAGGTGGCCATGCCCACGGCGATGCCCGACGAGCCGTTGGCCAGCAGGTTGGGGAAGCCCGCCGGCAGGACGATCGGCTCCTGGTCCTGATCGTCGTAGGTCGCGCGGAAGTCGACCGCGTTCTGGTCGATGCCTTCCATCAACAGGACGGCGGCAGGCGTGAGCTTGCACTCGGTGTAGCGCATGGCTGCGGCGCTATCGCCGTCGATGTTGCCGAAATTGCCCTGCCCGTCGACCAGCGGATAACGCTGGGCGAAGTCCTGGGCCAGGCGGACAAGGGCGTCGTAGATCGAGGCGTCGCCGTGCGGGTGGTACGAGCCCATCACCTCGCCGACCACCTTGGCGCACTTCCGCGCCGCGGCCTGCGGGTTCAGGCGCATCTGGTGCATGGCGTACATGATGCGCCGGTGCACCGGCTTGAAGCCGTCGCGGACGTCGGGCAGCGCCCGGTTTGTGATCGTCGACAGGGCGTAGGCGAGATAGCGCTTGGAGAGCGCATCGCCCATCGGCTCGTCGACGATGCGTCCGCCCTCGGGCGGCGGGGTGTGTACGGTCATGACATCCGAATCGTGTGTTCGCGCCCGTCAGTCTAGGGCGAAGTGTCGGTGTCCACGGAATTTCGCGGGACACTTTCGGAAAGTTCGGACACTTCGGCGGGGACAGGCGCCGGGATGGACGGGTGCGCCGGGTCGACGGGCGATGCCGGACGATCGCTCTCTTCAGGCGGGACGGCGAAAGTCAAAGCGGCGCAGTTCGATGACGTCGGGCCGCACCAGCAGTGGTTCCTGATCTTTATTGGAGACATGCTGGACGGCGACGAGGAGCCGATCGCCCGAGGATCGAAGTCACGCGCGTGCCGGGACAGTTCGTGGAATTCAAACCCTGGAATCCCTGGCGCCTGCCAGACGGCTGGTCTCGCTGAGTAAATCGGATCGACGCCGGCTACGAGTTCATGTCCGGACCGGAGAAAGTCGGCGCCCGGCCGGGTGGCCAGGCGCCGAATGGAAACCACGTCAGGTCACTGACAGGCCGAGCGCCAGATCAGGAACTCGGTGTAGTAGCTCTGGTAGTGGTAGAAGCGGCCGGTCAGCCGCCACTTGAAGTAGTTCCAGCCCGAGTTATTGCGCATGATTTCGCACGTGCCGGCGGAATTGCCGCCCACGCCCCTGAGGCCGGGGGTGGCCGAAGCAGGCGTGGCGACCGCAGCGCCGAGGGTGACGGCGCACAGGGCGCCGGCGATCATCTTCGTTGAGATTTTCATGAGGGCTCCAAAGCACATCTGAAAAACTGTCAGAAACGTTGGCAGTTGGCGGCGCCGTAGGCGGCGCCGGCGTTGTAGCTCGCGTTGGCCAGCATCAAACTGCGGAACACACGAGAGGCCGCAGCCAGCGCGCGATACTGGAACTGCCACCCGCCGCATTGCACCCTCGACGACGTGTCATAGTGCGATTGAGCGATCACCGGCGAGGCGGATGCGCCAGCGATCGTCGCGCCGACGGATACTGCGACTAGAACAGATTTCAAGACTTTCATCGATGTACTCCGTACAATCGCTTCAGCAGCGCGAAGTCAGAACCATGTATTGACATTTGTCAACAAGAATAGAACCCGATTTCTACGAAATTCCATTCCGCTATCGATACACGACGCGTTCGAAACATAACAACTCAATCATTCGATGTAACAATGAGCGCATTGTAGCATGCGAAGGGGCACGATCCAGCGGCACCTGTTCCACAACATCAAGATCGAATACGCCGAGACCGTGACAGGACGCAAAAGTTCGCCGATTTCTACTTTTCGCATTTTTGATAAATGTTGTTTTCGTGGGGAGGGACGTAGACGTTGAGCCCGCGCCCGGTATGAGCGGGTCCCGGAAATATGAGCCGACAATCCGGGTCGCCGAGGCTCTCCGTGCCTGCTTCAGGGCACGCTCCAGCATGGCATCCGGCGAGTTTGCGCCCCGGCCGTGACTGTCGTGCCGCCGAGGATGGGCATGGCGATCGAGGCGACGCAGCAAGCGTCGTACGAACTTCGAAACCTTGGCCCTCCGCATCTATCTGCCCTCCGATTGAAGATTGGAGCGCACGAACTGTGCGCAGCAACATTCCGGTCCGATACAGAAGCTAACGTCAATATATAATCGGCACCATTACTTTGCCATACATAAACATTACAGTGACTTGATTTAAATCGTGTCGCCTCCGCTCACGAAACTGTGCATTCGCGGGATATCACCGATCTCACGTCAGTGTCACCGACTGCCGACGGGCATCCGGCGTGTCGAGGGGCGCTAGCCCATGATTGGACCTGGCGTTTACGAGATGAACCCCGGACCGACGGCAACCCGCCCCGCACCGTCCTGCCCGCTCAGACCTTGAGATCGGCCACCCGGATGGCCTGCTCCAGCTTCGGCGCGCCGTTGACGTCGCGCACCTGGGCCAGGACCGTCGGACCGGCGTCGTTCCAGCCGATGGTCAGCAGTCCGAAGTTCTGCTCCTGGACCGCCGGCCCGTGCCGCAGGGCGTTGGGGGGGGATGAACTCCTCCACCTCGGTGATGCCTGATGATGTGATGTCCCACAGCGGGTACGGGGTGTTGACGTCCAGCCTTGAGATCTCGCCGTAATGGGTGTCGCCCGACAGGCAGATCAGGCCGTCGACGCGGCGATCGCGGATAGTGTCGATCAGACGCTGGTGATCGTGGGCGAAGTTGACCCAGGCCTCCCAACCCGGGAAGTCCGCGACGACCTGCAGGCTGGAGCCGAAGATGCGGAGATCGGCGGGGACCGTCATCTGCTCTTCCAGCCAGCGCCACTGGGGCTCGCCCAGCTGTGTGGCGTCGGTGGCCGGGTTGCGCATATAGAAGCGGCGAGCCTGCTCGAACCGGTTGTCCTCGAACCAGAAGCCGACGCCGATGACGTGGGCGCCCAGGTCCAGCTCGGACGAGCCGAAGTAGCCGAAGCGCGCGATGTCGTATTCCGTGGTCCGGACGGCGATCGGGCTCGGGTTGCTGATGACCGCGCCCGACTGGTCGCGGGCGCCGGCCGCCGTGGCGACGTAGGGCGTCAGTCGCCGTCGGGATTGGCCTGATAGATGGCGGCGTTGGCGACGGCGATGGCGTAGTTGTTCGTGCGGCCGGGCTTGTCAGCGTTGTTGTCCCAGTCGCGCCCCAGACGGTCCATCTGCTCGAGCGACAGGTCCTGATAATCGGCCTGGCGCAGTTGCGACAGGTTGATGAAGGCCGTGATGTCGCCGCGGCCGACGGGCTGGAAGAGGTTCAGGTTCAGCTGGCGGCTGTTGGCCTCGCCCTCGCCTTTCCACTTGTCGCCGACCTGCCCGACAAAGGCGGCGGACAGGCGGGTGTCGGCCGGGCCGAAGGCGCCGGTGTCCAGCTGAACAAAGCCGCGGTAGGTGTCGGCGCTCCCGAACAGGCTGGCCGCGTCGACGCCGAAGTCTTCCGCCGGACGGCGCGAGACGAACTGGAGCGTGCCGCCGAGGTTGCTGCTGGAGGCGGTGTCCAGGGAACCGGAGCCCTGGGCCACGTCCACGCGGCCGATGTTTTCGGAGATGATGGCCCGCGAAATGTGGAGGCCGTTGTGGTTGCCGTAACTCATGTCACCCAGCGGCACGCCGTCCAGGGTGAAGCCGAGTTGGCTTTGCGCAAAGCCGCGCAGGACAATGCGGGTGGACCATTCATTGTTGCCTTGGCCGTCGGCGGCCTGGAAGCTGACGCCGGGGAGGCGTTCGATCGCCTTCAGCGGGCTGGTGCCAGGGACCTCGACCTGGGTCGCGCCCTCGCTTATCGAGTTCTGCTGGCGGGCCGAGCCGCGGCCGAAGACGACGACATCGGCCAGGCCGGTCGGTCCGTCAGGGTCTGACGGTTCGTTGACGATCGTCTGCGCCAGGGCCGGCGTGGCGAAGGCGAGCGCCGCCAGCGAGACGCCGGCGAGAATGCGTTTATCGATCATGGAAGTCCCCAGAAATCACGCCGGGCGGCGTGTGGGATGGGGCGTTAGGCCGGTTCCATGACGGTGAGTCGAAGTTTTCGCGAAGCAGATATGACCCTTAAGGTCGTCAATCTATTTCTACCGGAAGCGTTACCCAATATCTCCGGTAAATATAAAAGCAGAGTTGAATACAATATCGACTGCACCTCTATAGATATCATCCGCAGACAGATCAACCGGTTGTTTATCCGAGAGCGGACAGTTTCTCTACCAACCGATCCCGCGCCGGCGGCAGAGGCCTGTCCTGCGGATGGAAGACGAACTGTTCGAGGAAGTGGCCTGTCAGCGCGAAGCCGGCGCGTATGTCCCCTGCCCCCAAGCCCGCTTGGGCGCCCAGCATGAAAGGCGGCAGCGTCAGAAGCTTGTCGGCATAGGGCGCACCGGCCTCACGGCTGACGGCGCGCCCGGTGCGGGGGCTGACATAGATCAGATCGTCCAGGGTTCCGGTGGCGGCGCAGTGCGACAGGTCCATGCCGAAGCCCAGATCCTCGAGCAAGCCGGCCTCGAACCGGACGAAGATGGCGGGCCAGACCTGCGGCACGGCGAGGGCCGAGACCAGAGCTTCAAAGGCCAGAAAGACGCCCGGGTGGGGCTCGCGTTCCGGCAACGCGCCCTGGACGACCGCGGCGGCGGCGGCAAGACCGGCCAGGGCGAGCGGTTCGTCGAACAGGGCGCTGGGCCCCTCGCCGACGGGCTCCAGACGTGCGGCGCCGAGTTGCTCCGCCGTGCGGGCGCGATAGTCGACCACAACCCGCGCGCCGGGCTGAAGGAAAGGCTTCATCTTGCGCGAGGCCCCGCCCGCCACATAAGCGGCGCGGCGACCATGGGTTTGGGTCAGCAGGTCAACGATGACGCCGGTGTCGCCATGCGAGCGGGCGGACAGGACGAAGGCCTCTTCGGTGAAATCCATCAGCGAGGCGTGTCGGTCCCGCGGACGGCGGCGACGACAGCATCGGATTTGTCGTTCGGGATAGCGAAGCTGAGCACGTACTGCTCGATCTTCCAGCCGTCGTCGGTCAAACGAAGAACGCCCGAGCCTCGCGTCTCGCCGTAGCTTGTATTGGTCAGCTTCTCCTCGAACCAAGCGATGCAGCGGCATTCGATCGGGGCGATGGTGATCGTCCGTTCGGTGGCCGGATAGGACCAGCCCCGACCGCGTGCGAAATAGGGTTCGGCGAAGGCGCGGAACTGAGGCAGCGTCCAGTGTTCGGTGGCGTCGGTGCCGATGAAGCGGGCGTCTGGCGTGAACAGGCCGAAATAGGCTGCGCTGTCCGCGGAAGTTGAGGCCATGTTCAGGCGATCCAGCACGGCGGCGACCTGCACGGCCTCCGGAGCGGCGGGTACGTCCTCGACAGGCTGGGCGGCAAGCAGGAGGGCTGCGACGGATGCGATCATGGCCGCACTGTGAGCCGTCGCGCCCGTCTCGCCAAGGCCGGTCCTATTCGCCGCTCTCGGGTACGGGATAGGTGTCCGGCTTCAACACCTTCGCCAAGGCGATCAGGTTGCGGGCGGCGTTGCGGCCGACGCGGTCGGAATAGTCATGGCCCTGATCGGTCTCGACATAGTCGGGGCCCGGTCCCGGCCCGAGGTGCCAGTAGGTCCAGCTTTGCGCCGGGATGGTGAAGCCCATGTCGATCAAACCCTGCGAGACCGTAGCCACGATGTGATGGGCGCCGTCCTCGTTGCCGGTGATGACGATGCCCGCGACCTTGCCGAACATCACAGGACGGCCGCTTTCGTCCGTCTCGGCGAAGAAAGCGTCCATCCGCTCCAGCGCCCGAAGGCAGATGCTGGACATCTGACCCAGCCAGGTCGGGGTGGCGAAAACGACGATGTCGGCGGCGAGGATTTTCCCGCGCACGCCGGGCCACTCATCGCCGTCGCCCATGTCGCTCTCGACGCCGGGCCGGATGTCCAGATCGACGAGGCGAACCAACTCCGTTCTCGCCCCGCCTTTCTCCAATTCGGCGATGACAACGTTCGCAAGGGCCTCGGTGCTGGAGGTGGCCGGCGATGGCTTGAGGGTGCAGTTCAGGATCAGCGCTTTCATGCAGAGACAACAGGCTGGTCAATCCGTCGTTCCCCCTTGTTAATTTAACCGGTCGGTTGACAATGTCGGCGGCGGAGCGCATTTAACCGAAACGTTCAATACGGATGAGGCCAAATGCAGACCGATCCGCTCTCCGCCCAGTTCGCAGCCCTCGCCGACCCAACCCGTCGGGCGATCCTGGCGCGGCTGACCCAGGGCGAGGCCACCGTGAACGAGCTCGCAGAGCCGTTCGAGATGAGCCTGCCCGCGGTGTCGAAACACCTGAAGGTGCTGGAGAAGGCCGGCCTGATCAGCCGCAGCAAGGAAGCGCAGTGGCGTCCAGCGAAGCTGGAGCCGATGGCGATGAAGGGCATGGCCGAATGGCTGGAGCACTACCGTCGCTACTGGGAAAAGAGCTTCGACCGTCTGGAAGATTATCTACGCAAGGTTCAGAAAGGAAACGACGATGGCAACAGGAACTGACAACAATCCCTGCGACACCGACGGCGTCGCCCACACCTTCGATCTGGTTCTGGAGCGCGTGATCGATGCGTCGCCGGAGAAGGTCTTCAGGGCCTATACGGACCCGGCGATCCTGAGCCAGTGGTTCGCTCCCAAGCCTTGGTCGATCACTGACGCCGTGGTCGAGCCCCGCCCCGGCGGCCGCTTCAACTTCGTGATGCACGGTCCGGACGGCGAGCGTTTCCCGAACGCGGGCATCTTCCTTGAGGTGGTCGAGAACCGTCGCCTGATCTCGACTGACGCCCTGACCCCGGACTGGAAGCCGGCCGGCGCGCCGTTCATGGTGGCGCGGATCGAGCTGGAGCCGACCGGCGACGGCAAGACCAGGTACAAGGCCACGGCCAGCCACTGGTCCGAGGACGCCATGAAGCAGCATGAGCAGATGGGCTTCCACGAAGGCTGGGGCCAGGTCGCCGACCAGCTGAACGAACTGGTGAAGACGCTCTGACGTTCGCCCCTGCGGGAGAAGATCGATGACGCTTGCGCAAGACCTCGAGGCCCGGCCGACGCTGAACATGCAGCGGACCTTCGACGCCCCGCGCGCGCTGGTCTGGCACGCCTGGAGCCGGCCGGAGGTTCTGATCCTCTGGATGGGACCGGTCGAATGGCCGGCGACCAGCGTCACGATCGACTTCCGCGTCGGCGGCGAGTGGCGCATCTGCCTGACCTCGCCGGAGACCGGTGAGCATCTCTGGCAGGGCGGGACCTATCGCGAGATCGTCGAGCCCGAGCGTCTCGTCTTCACCTTCAAATGGGACGAGAGCCACGAGGACGGGCCGCCGGTGGATACGCTGGTGACCGTTCAACTGGATGAGACCGGCGATGGCCGCACGGTGATGAACTTCACCCACGCCGGTCTGAAGAGCGAGCAGAGCCTGACCGGCCACAAGCACGGCTGGAACAGCACGGTCGACCGGCTGGAAGCCTGGCTGGCGACCAATCCCGACTGACGACGCCATCAAGCCTGAGAGAGGAGACCGACCATGAAGATCGTGACGAGTCTGAGTTTCAAGGGCGAATGCCGCGAGGCATTCGACTTCTACGCCCGCGTACTGGGCGGCAAGGTGACGGCAGCCTTTCCGTTCGGGGACGGTCCGCCCGACATGCCGATCGATGCGAAGTACAGGGACTGGCTGATGCACTGCTGGCTGGATGTCGGCGATCAGTCGATCATGGGCGCGGACATTCCGCCCGAGTTCGGTCCCAACATCGACAAGCCGAAGAACGGCTTCGACGTGACCCTTCACACAGACGACGCAGCGCAGGCGAAGACCTGGTTCGAGGCCCTCGCCGAAGGCGGAACAGTGATCATGGCTTTCGGGGAGACCTTCTGGTCGCCGGGCTACGGCAATCTGGTCGATCGGTTCGGCATCCCCTGGATGGTCAACACCATTCCCGCGGCCGACTGGCGGCCACCGCATGCCTGATGGCTGCGAGGGCGGGGCCGCCGCCCTGCATTCACCGGAGAAATGACGATGAAAGCCACACCCCTCATCTGGACGGGGCGGGTGCTCAGCGCCCTGTTCGTTCTGTTCATGCTCGGCGCGTCGATCGCTCCGAAATTCCTCATGCCGGAGGTCGCGACCGAGGCGTCGGCGGACGCCGGGGTGTCCGCCAGCCATGTCCTGCTGATCGGCGTCCTCGAGTTGATCGGGACGTTACTCTACATCTGGCGGCGCACGGCGCTGACGGGCGCGATCGTCATGACCGCGATCCTGGGCGGGGCCATCGCCAGCCACATGAACGCCGGCAGCCCTTTGTACAGCCACACCCTGTTCGGCGTCTGGCTTGGGCTGGTGATGTGGGGCGGCCTTTGGCTGCGCGATACCGGCATCCGCGCCGTGCTTCCGCTGCGAACACTCTGACCGGAGAAGATCGATGCGCAGAATCCGACTCGCCAGCTTCATTTCCATGGACGGCGTGATGCAGGCGCCCGGAGGCCCGGAGGAAGATCCCAGTGGCGGTTTCGCCTTCGGCGGGTGGACCGCGCCCCACTTCGACGAGGAGGTGGGCACCCTGATGGATCGCGCCATGGGGCGCGAGTACGATCTGCTGCTGGGCCGGCGGACCTACGAGATTTTCGCCGCCTACTGGCCGACGATGGACGACGAGATCGGGCGGACCTTCAACGCCATCAGCAAGTTCGTGGCGGCGGGACCTGACACGCCGATGACCTGGGCCGGCAGTCACCGGCTGGACGGTGACGTGGTCAAGGCCGTGCGCCGGCTGAAGCAGACGGACGGGCGGGACCTGCTGATCCAGGGCTCCAGTGAGCTGGTTCACACGCTGCTGGCCGCCGATCTGATCGACGACCTGACCACCCTCACCTTCCCGGTCATCCTCGGGCGCGGCAAACGCCTGTTCGACAGCGCCTCGAACGCTCGCGGCTGGGTCCTCGAGACCAGCAACCGGACGCCGTCGGGCGTGGTGGTCAGTCACTATCGCCTGGGCGGCTCCGTAGAGACCGGCTCGTTCGCGACCCAAGAGTCGGGCAACCTCGAACTGGCGCGACGAGAGCGGCTGGCCCGCGAAGGCTAGCGGTGTGTCGCGGTCGGGAACGGCCGCCCCATCGCCTCGGCCATGCCCTGCTGCGACAGAAGGAAGACGGCGTCGCGCGTGTGGTAGTTGTTCGACAGGACGATCACCGTCACGTCGGCGTCAGGCTGGTAGGTCACCAGATTGCGGAAGCCCGACCAACTGCCGGTGTGGAAGATCTGGCTGTCGAGGAAGGTCGGGCTGACCTGACGACCCAACTCCTTCTCGAAGACACCGTAGCCCCACAGGCGGCGCGGTTTGCCCCGCTCGTCCGGCGTGTCGTCCGGGGCGTGGTCGGCGGTCATCTGCCGATAGCTGTTCGGCGACAGCAAATGGCCGCGATGCAGGGCGCGCTGCCAGACCAGCATGTCGTCAAGCGTCGAGTACAGGGCCCCTGCACCATAGATGATGCTGACGTTTGCGTTCGGCTGTGGCGTCGGCGGACCCGAAGTCAGGTTGGCATAGCCCATGACGACGTCAGAGGCGCCATCGTCATAGCCCGTGTCATTCATCCCCAGCGGGTCGAAGAAGGCCGTGCGCAGGAAGTCCGGCAGGGTCTGGCCGCTGACTTTCTCGACAATGGCGGCGGCAAGGTTGAAGCCAGCGTTGTCGTAGCGGACCTTCGTTCCTGGCTGAAATTGAAGTCCATACCGCATTGAATCTTCAGTCAATTCATCCGGCGTCGCTGGCGTGACCCGGCGGACACCCCAGCCCGGGCGCGCCATCAGATCCGGGATTCCCGAGGTATGCGACAGGAGGTGGTGGATCCGTATCGGCCCCCACGCCGCCGGGCACGGCTGGATCCATCTGCACACCGGATCCCAGACCGACAGCTTGCCCTCGTCCTGCAGGCGCAGAACAGCGGCGGCAGTGAACTGCTTGCTGACCGAGGCCAGACGGAAGCGGGAGTTCAGCTCCAGCGGCCGCCCCGCGCTCTGGTCGGCCCACCCATAAACCTGCCGGAAGAGAACCTGATCGCCCTTCGCGACCAGCACGCCGCCGGTGAAGGCGCGCGTGCCGCCCCAGCGTTCGAGCTGGGCCTCGAGCTGCGGGAGTTCCTGCACGACCTCGACCGGCGGTCGCGACGGCATGGGATCAGCGACCACGCGGACCTGCTCGGGCTCATGCGTCCGCCATGCGAGGAAGCCGGCGCCGACGGCAACGGCGACGAACAGACCAAGGACGGCGAGCGTCCGCCGGGGATGGTTTCCGGCGTTGCGGGGTACGTGGAACAAGGGCTCAGACGTCGTAATCGAGACCGAACTGGGCGTAGAGCGCCCGCGAATCCTGCCACTTGGGATCGACCTTGACGGTCAGGAACAGGTGGACCGGGCGGTCCATCAACTCGGTCAGCTCCTCACGCGCCTTCTGGCCGATCCACTTCAGGGTCTGACCGCCCTTGCCCAGCACGATCGGACGCTGGCTCTCACGCTCGACATAGATGGTCTGCTCGATGCGGGCCGAACCGTCGGGCTTGTCCTCGAACGAGGTGGTCTCGACGGCGGCCGAATACGGCAGTTCCTCGTGGACGCGCAGGTAGACCTTTTCGCGTGTGATCTCGGCCGCCAGCACGCGCATGGGCACGTCGGCGGATTGATCCTCCGGATAGAGCCACGGACCCGCGGGCATGGCGGCGGCGAGGCGCTGGCCGAGGTCGTCGACGCCGTCGCCGCTGAGGGCCGAGATCATGTAAACCTCGCTGTAGACGCCGGTCTCGAACAGGGAGTGCGATAGCGCCAGCAGGGTGTCGCGGCGCATGCCGTCGATCTTGTTCAGCGCGAGGATGACCTGCTTTCCGGCCTCCTTCAGGCTGGAGATGATGGTCTGGGTGTCTTCGGCCGAGCGACGGTCGGCGGCCGTGCCGTCCTTGCCCTCGGAGGCGATGTGGGAAGCCGCGTCGATCAGGTGGACGACCACGTCGGCGTCGTCCGCTCCGCCCCAGGCCGAGGCGACCATGGCGCGATCGAGACGGCGGCGGGGACTGAAGATGCCGGGAGTGTCCACCAGCACGATCTGGGCGTCGCCATAGATGGCGATGCCGCGCACCGGAAAGCGCGTGGTCTGGACCTTCTGGGTGACGATCGAGACCTTGGTCCCGGTCAGGCGATTGACCAGCGTCGACTTGCCGGCGTTGGGAGCGCCGATGATCGCGGCGAAACCCGCGCGCTGGTTTTCTGTCTCGGTCAAATCACGCCTTCACGTTGGAGAAGGGCCGTTGCGGCCGCTTTCTCCGCGTCCTGACGTGATCGGCCCTGTGCGGTCAAGGGCGGATATCCGGAGACACTGGCCTCGACGGTAAATGTCGGGGCGTGATCGGAGCCTGTGCGCTCGACGATCCGGTAGGTCGGGAGGGCCTTTCCCTGCCCCAGAGCCCATTCCTGCAGCGCTGACTTCGGATTGGTGATGGCTCGCTTGGGATTGGCTGCGAACTCAGGCTCCCACGCAGAAGTGAAGACCGCACGCGCCGCGTCGATGCCGCCATCCATCCAGACCGCGGCCAGAAGCGCCTCCATGGCGTCGGCCAGAACGCCGTCGCGACGGCGGCCGCCCTGCTTCGCCTCGCCCGGGGACAGGCGCATGGCCGGACCTACCTCGAGCCGGTGCGCCACACGGGCGCAGGCCGCCTTGTCGACCAGGGCGTGCAGGCGGGAAGACATCTCGCCCTCGTCAGCCGTGGGGAAATCCCGCATCAGCCGATCGGCGACCAGAAGCCCCAGAACGCGATCGCCCAGAAACTCCATGCGCTGGTTGTCGAGGAAGGGGCGCCCCCGCGCATCGCGTTCGGCCCCCTCGCCCACGCTGGCATGGGTCAGCGCCTGCTCCAGCAAGGCTGGATCGCGGAAGTCATGGCCGAGGTTGCGCGTGAGCGCACGAACAGCCTCGGCCCTGCGGTCCGTCATCAGTCCAGAACGGTGAAGAAGCGGCTCGGACGGATCTTGGAGAACCAGCTCACCGGGTTCCACAGCGAGGCGCCAGGCTCCCACGAGAACAGGATGATCTCGGCCTTGCCGATCAGGTTTTCAGCCGGAACGAAGCCAACGCCGGCCGACTCATCGACGCGGCTGTCAATCGAGTTGTCGCGGTTGTCGCCCATCATGAAGTAGTAGCCGGCCGGAACCTCAAACACCGGGGTGTTGTCCAGATCTCCGCCCGGACCGAAGTCCTGGATGCGGAAGGTGCGGCCGCCCGGCAGGGTCTCATTGGCCTGGGTGATCTGCTGACCATACATGGTGGTCAGCTGTTCGCCCGTGATGGTCGCGTCCTGCACCGGAGCGCCGTTGATGTGCAGCACATTGTCGATCATCTGGATCCGGTCGCCCGGCAGACCGATCAGACGCTTGATGTAGTCGGTCCGATCATCCCGCGGCAGTTTGAAGACCACGATATCACCGCGCTGAGGCGCGCGATCCATGATGCGGCCCTCGAACAGCGGGGGGCTGAACGGGATCGAATGCTTCGAGTAGCCGTAGGACCATTTGGTCACGACGATATAGTCGCCCTCGTACAGGTTCGGCTCCATCGAGGCCGACGGGATCGTAAAGGGCTGGAACAGCAGGATTCTCAGCACCATCGCGATGATCAGGGCGAAGGCGATCGTCTTGAAGATCTCCCAGCCTTCGTTGGCGCCGCCTCCGGACTTCTTCTTCCCGCCCTTCTTGCCGCGGGCGTAGACCGGGGTCGTCTCGACGTCCTCGAACGGCGCGTCGCCATGGTCGCTCCAGACCGGACGCTTCGGGGGCGCAGCAGCGGCAGCGGCTCCGCCCGCCACGGCGGCGGCAGTGGCCGTCTCCACCGGCGTCGGGTGCGGATCGTGCGCCGCCGGGTCCGGCGCAGTCGGCACAGGGGCGTCGTGAGAGTGATCGTCGTGCGCGGGTTCATGATGACCGTCAGCGGCGTGAGCTTCGACGGGATGCTCATCCGCGCCATGATGGGCCTCAGAATGGCCGTCGCTCACCGCCTCGACAGCGGCCGGGGTCTCGACGTGCCCGGCGTCGTGAGCCGGCGCATACGCCGCTTCGGCCTGGGCCTCGGCGTGCGGGTCCGGCGCAGTCGCATGCGCGTCTTCGTGGGTGTGGGCCGCGCCGTCGGCGTGGCTGTCGTCGTGCGGCTTGTGCTCATCGCTCATGGTCGATCGTTCCCCCGCCGCCTTCGCGGTCGTTAACGGCGCAAATCGGTATAGCCTGTTCAGGCGACGGGCAAGGCTTCGATCACCACGAAGGCGAGTGCGTATGGATGCTCGTCGCTCAGGGTCAGATGTATCCGCGGTTCATGACCTGGCGGTGTCAGCCGCGCGAGGTGTTCCGCCGCGTGTCCGGTCAACGCAAGGGTCGGCTGCCCCGACGGCAGGTTCACCACCCCCATGTCGCGCCAGTAAACGTCCGCCCGCATCCCCGTGCCCAGCGCCTTGGCGCAGGCCTCCTTCGCGGCGAACCGCTTGGCGTAGCTCCAGGCCGGATCCGGTTTGCGGTCCGAGCGCGCGCGCTCCAGTTCGGTGAAGCAGCGGGTCTTGAAACGTTCGCCGAAGCGATCGAGCGAGCTCTGGATGCGCCTGATGTCGGACAGGTCAGCGCCGACTCCGATGATCATGCAGCAGCTTCCCGCGCGGTGTCCATCAGGTCGCGCATCCGGCGGATCGAAGCGCCGAGGCCGACGAAAATGGCCTCGCCGATCAGGAAGTGGCCGATGTTCAGCTCCACCACTTCCGGGATGGCGGCGATGGCGGCGACGGTCTCGTAATCGATGCCGTGGCCAGCGTGCACTTCCAGCCCGAGCGCATGGGCCTGGGCCGCTCCGGCTGTCAGGGTCTTCAGCTGCGCCTCGGCCTCTTCGTCCCGTCCCTCGCGAACCGCGTCGCAGTAAGCGCCCGTGTGCAGCTCGACGACGGCGGCGCCAGTGCTGTGCGCGGCGACGATCTGGGCCGGGTCGGCCCCGATGAACAGCGACACGCGTGAGCCCGCGTCGGTCAACTGGCGCACGAAGGGCGTGATCCAGTTGTGGCCGCCGACGACGTCCAGCCCGCCCTCGGTCGTGCGCTCCTCGCGTCGTTCCGGCACAAGGCAGACGGCATGGGGTTTGTGTCGCAGGGCGATGGCGAGCATCTCCTGGGTTACGGCCATCTCGAGGTTCAGCGGACGCGCCTGGTCCCGAAGCAAGGCGGCCAACCGGTCGATATCGCCGTCCGAGATGTGGCGACGATCCTCGCGCAGATGGGCGGTGATGCCGTCCGCGCCGGCCTCGAGGGCTTCCTGCGCCGCGCGGACCGGATCCGGCGCATGGCCGCCACGCGCGTTCCGGACCGTCGCGACGTGGTCGATATTGACGCCCAGACGGATCGGCAGGGTCATGCTCAGGCCTTCGCCAGCCGGCGGCTGCCGGGGTCCTCGACAGGGATGGCCGCAAGTTCAGGCGGCAACTTGTCGGCTTCGTACGCGGGGACATCGAGGGTCGCGAGTGCGATCAGCGGCACGCCGACGTCGGCGCGCCCCCCCGAGCGATCCACGATGCAGGCGGCGGCGACCACATCGCCTCCGGCGGCGCGAATGGCGGCGATGCATTCGCGCGAGCTGAGACCCGTGGTGACGATGTCCTCGACCATCACGACCTTCTGCCCCGGCTCGACGTGGAAGCCGCGACGCAGTTTGAACTCGCCGCCCTCACGCTCGACATACATTGACGGAACCCTGAGCCAGCGCGCGGTCTCATAGCCGGGGATGATCCCGCCGACGGCCGGTGAAATGGCCAAATCGACCGGACCGACGGCCGCGACGACCTTCTCCGCCAGCGCCTTGCAGAGACGGGCGCAACGCTCCGCATCCATGAACACGAGGTTCTTCTGCAGGAAGGTCGGGCTGTGCAGGCCCGATGAGAGAACGAAGTGGCCTTCGCGCAGGGCGCCGGCATCGCGGAATTCGTTGAGAACGTCTTCGGAGGTCATGCGCCCTCCCCTAACCCGACACCGGCTCGCTTTGAAGTGAAGGTTGCGCCGGATCGGTGCTGTTTTCACCTCCGGGGTTCAGACCGCGCGCCAGGAGCTCGGCCCAGACGCCCTCTGCGTCCTCGGCGAAGCTGATCAGGTCGAGGTCCTTCTGCGCGATCATGCCGTGCTTCGCCAGCGCCTCGAAGCCGATGACGGAGGTCCAGAAGGCCTTGTCGACCAGCACGATCGGGATCGCCCGCTCCTTGCCGGTCTGGCGCAGGGTCAGGATCTCGAACAGTTCGTCGAAGGTGCCGAAGCCGCCCGGGAAGACGATGAGGGCATTTGCCCGCATGGCGAAATGCATCTTGCGCATGGCGAAGTAATGGAAGCGGAAGGTCAGCTCGGGCGTCGACCAGCTGTTCGGCTCCTGCTCGTGCGGCAGGGTGATGTTGAAGCCGATCGAGGGCGCGCCGGCGTCGTTTGCGCCCCGGTTGGCCGCCCCCATCACGCCCGGACCGCCACCGGTGGCGATCACGTTGTCGCGCGGTTGGCCGACTGCGCCGCGCAAGGCGCCGCCGCGTTCTGAGGCGATCCGGCCGAAGTTACGGGCTTCGGCGTACCAGCGGGCGTGATCGCCGCCGCCGTCCTCACCCGTTCGGGCGCTGCCGAAGACGACGATGGTGGAGCGAACGCCCCAGGCCTTCAGCGCCTCCTCGGCCTTCTCGTACTCCATCAGGAAGCGCACCCCGCGCATCCCCTCGCTGAGGAGGAAGTCCTGATCGAGGGCGGCCAGCCGATAGGACGGCGAGGCCATCTGGGCCGCATTGGCGGGCGGGCTGCTCGTACTCACCCCCGCGCGCGCTCCACGGTGTCCACCGAAGGATTGGCGCGCAGGGCAGCCATGATCGTCGTCGCGTGCTTGGCGTCCTCGACCTCGACGTCGATGTCGACGTCGAAAAAGTCCTGCTGCCGGTGGCTCATGACGAGGTTCAGGATGTTGCCCCCGGCCTCGCCGATCAGGGTGGCAACCTGACCCAGAACGCCGGGCGCGTTCTTGATCGTTGCGCGAATGCGGGCGGCGGCGACGGCGCCCTGCTCGGCCTGCGGCGTCCACTGCAGATCCTGCCATACCGAATCGTCGTCAGCGAAGTCGGCCAGTCGCTGGCAGTCGATCGTATGCACGGTCAGGCCGACATCGGGTTCGAGGATCCCGACGATGCGGTCACCCGGCACAGGGCTGCAGCAGTGGCCGAAATTGATGCTGACCCCGGGGGTCAGCCCGCCGCCACGGACAAAGAGACGAGCCTCCTCGTCGCCGATGCGTTTGCGATCCGGTCCGGCCTTGAGGCGGCCCTTCAGTGCGGGGAACAGGGTCTCGCCGACCTTGGCGGCCGACAGACGGCCGCGTCCGATGGCCTCGAACAGATCCTCCTCTCCGCTGATGGCGAGGGTTTCCAGCACGGGCTTGAGCGACACCTCGGCCATCTGTTTGCCGGCGCGGGACAGGGTCTGTTCGAGCGTCGTGCGGCCCAGCTTCTGGAACTCGCCGCGTTCGGAGGTGCGGATGTGGCGGCGGATGGCGGAGCGGGCGCGGCCCGTGACGGTCAGACTGCGCCAGTCCGCCGGGATCTCGCGCTTGGCGCCGCGGATGATCTCGACCACGTCGCCGTTCTGCAGCCGGGTGCGCAGGGGCTTGAGCTCACCGTTGATCTTCACGCCGACGGCTGTGTCGCCGACCTCGGTATGGACCGCATAGGCGAAATCCAGCGCCATGCCGCCGCGCGGCAGGGTGATCAGCGCGCCCTTCGGCGTGAAGACGAAGACCTGCTCGAGGTACATCTCCAGCTTGGCGTGCTCGACCCAGTCGTCGCCGCCCTCGCCGTGCTCGATCACCTGAACGAGATGGCGCAGGTTCTGCAACGGATCGCGGCCGCCGTCCTGGGCCATCGCCTCGCGGTCGAGGCCGTACGACTGATTCTTGTAGGCCCAATGCGCAGCGACCCCGTCCTCGGCCACCCGGTCCATTGCCTCGGTCCGGATCTGCATCTCGATGCGCAGGCCACCCGGGCCGACGACCGTGGTATGCAGGGAGCGGTAGTTGTTCGACTTGGGCGTCGAGATGAAGTCCTTGAACCGCTCCGGCACCATCGGCCAGGCGCGGTGAATGACGCCCAAGGCGCGGTAGCAGTCGTCCTCCGCCTCGACGATGACGCGGAACCCGTAGATGTCGGAGAGGGAAGAGAACCCGACCGACTTGCGCTGCAGTTTGCGCCAGATGGAGTATGGCGTCTTCTGGCGACCCAGCACGCGAGCGAAGACGCCCGCTTCGGCCAGCGTGCGCTCGACCTCCCTGGATACGCCGTCGATGGCGCGGCCGTGCTCCAGCTTCAGGGCTTCGAGCCTCCGCTCAATGGCCGTGCGCGCGGTCGGGTTCAGATGCTCGAAGGCCAGCTCTTCCAGCTCGGAGGCTATGGAGTGGATGCCGATGGAGCGGCCCAGCGGCGCGTAGACTTCCAGCGTTTCGCGGCTGATCCGCTCACGCTTCTCCGGCTTCACGTACTGGAGCGTGCGCATGTTGTGCAGTCGGTCGGCCAGCTTCACCAGCAGGACGCGGACGTCACGGCTGATTGCGAGGATGAACTTCCGCAGGTTCTCGGCCTGACGCGTGTGCTCGGCCTGGAGTTCCAGCCGGCTCAGCTTGGTCACACCCTCCACGAGGACGGCGATCTCCTCGCCGAACATGCCGGCAATGTCATCCCGAGTGGCCGAGGTGTCCTCGACCACGTCGTGCAGCAGGGCCGTCACGATGGTGGCCGTATCCAGCCGGTAGTCGGTCAGAATGCCGGCGACCTGGATCGGATGCGCAAAATAGGGATCGTCGGAGGCCCGCAGCTGGGAGCCGTGCATCTTCATCGCGTAGACATAGGCGCGATTCAGAAGCGCCTCGTCCGCGGTCGGATCATAGGCGCGGACCGCCTCGACCAGCTCGAACTGGCGCAGGACCCTGCTCCGCATCGGCTCTGCGTCCTTCGGAGGCGCAGAACCGGCGGGATCGTTCAGATTGGCAGCTTCAGGGGTCGGCGCGGACTGCCGCGCCGGCAGGATGGTGATACCGTTGGCGGGATCTGCCTTCAGTACCGCTCCTCCTGCCCGCCGTCGCGGTCGCTTTGCAGCGCGCGGATCAACTCGGCCTCGGCCATGTTCATGTGCTGCGGCTCGGCCAGCAGGGCGACGGTTTCAGCCTCGTCCTCGGCCTCGGTGCGCTCATCGACGCGCTGCAGCGTCGTAATGATGTTCTCTTGCAGCTCGTCAGGCAGGACCGTGTCGTCGGCCAGCTCGCGCAGCGCCACGACCGGGTTCTTGTCATTGTCGCGATCGATCGTCAGCGGCGCACCGTTGGCGATGTTGCGGGCGCGGTGACCGGCCAGCAGAACCAGACCGAACCGGTTCGGCACCTTTTCGATGCAATCTTCGACAGTGACGCGAGCCATAGAAATCCTCGGGCGGCAGGGAGAACCGCGCAAAATATAGATGTGGACCGATTTGTGCAACGCCACATAGGCGATATTGCGGCTTTCACTCACCGGATCGGCGAGGCGTCTCTTCCAATCGTCGCCGTTCCGGCAAGGTCGCGGGCCGTCCCACCGTGCGGATGCACCCAGTCCGGTGCGACCTCAGCCAGAGGCCCCATGACGAACAGTCGGTCGGCGGCGCGGGGATGCGGCAGGATCAGGCCGTCGAGATCGCCATGCTCTCTCCCCCATGCGACCAGGTCCAGATCGAGCGTGCGCGGGGCGTTCATCGACCCACGCATCCGCCCGAAAGCGTCCTCGATCCGGCCCAGCGCCGCCATGGTCTCGTGCGGGCCGTGATCGGTCCTGACCAGCACCACGCCGTTCAGAAACGGCGGATCCTGAGGATCGGGCCAGGCGGCGGACCGCCACCATGACGACCGGGCGATCACATCGAGCCCCTCGGTCCGGAAGCGACACAATGCGGCCTCGAGCGCCTCGCGGCAGTCCGCCCACGGGCCCTTGTCATTGCACCCAAGGGCGACGATGACGGCGCGGTCCAGATCAGGCTCGCCATCTATTTCGACGGCGGGCGGGACATCCGAAATATTGCCGGGAGCCTTTTCCATGACGTCATACCCGTCCGAGCGCATCGCCCTGTTCATCGACGGAGCCAATCTCTACTCCGCCGCCAAATCCCTGAACACCGACCTCGACTTCAGAAAACTGGTCGAGATGTACCGGGCCAGCGGAATTCTGGTTCGCGCATATTACTATACGGCAGTGATCGAGGGCGAGGAGTTCTCACCGATCAAGCCGCTGGTCGACTGGCTGGACTACAACGGCTTTACCGTCGTGACGAAGCCGGTGAAGCGGTTCACCGATGGTCAGGGCCATGTCCGGACCAAGGGCAATATGGACATCGAGATTGCGGTCGACATGCTGGAGCTGGCGCCGCGGCTGGACCACGTGATCCTGTTCTCCGGCGACGGAGACTTCCGCCGTGTCGTTCAGGCCGTGCAGGCGAAAGGCGTGCGGGTCACCGCGGTTTCGACCGTGAAAACCCAGCCGCCCCAGATTGCCGACGAACTGCGCCGACAGGCCGATGTTTTCGTCGATCTTGCCGACCTGCTGTCCGAGATCGGACGGCCGAAAGCTGGCGGCCGGGAGACCTGATCCAAGGCTCGCCGGGCAAGGGTGTGGCTCCCCTGCCACGCGAATCAGGGCGGGAAAGACTGGCGCGAAATTTCTCGGAACAGCGTTTGTAGGGCGACGTTCCATCGACAGCTTTGGAGGGCTGTCATGCGTCGTAATGTGGGGGTGTTCTCGCACAAGGAACGTCAGGTCGCGCTGATCGCGGTTCTGGCTGCTGCGGTAATCGCCTTGGTGGGCACCCTGGTGCAGCCGATGCTGCATCCCTCGGTCGGTCCGGGCGGTGTGGACGCCTATATGACCGCGCCGGTTCCAGGCGTGCTGGACGCCACGCCGCTGGCGACCGGCTGACGTTTCAGCCTCGTTCCTTGAGCAGGCGCGCCTTGTCGCGTTGCCAGTCGCGTTCGGCGCTGGCCTCACGCTTGTCGTGCAGCTTCTTGCCCTTGGCGAGCGCGATCTCGATCTTCGCCTTGCCCGCCTCGTTCAGGTAAAGCTTGAGCGGCACGATGGTCTGGCCGTCGCGCTGCACGGCGCCGATGAACCGGTCGATCTGCTTGCGGTGAAGAAGCAGCTTCCGATGCCGGCGCGGCTCGTGGTTGAAGCGGTTGGCCTGCTTGTAGGGCGGGATGTCGGCGTTGATCAGAACGATCTCCCTGCCCTCCACCGCCGCATAGGATTCGGCGATGTTTGCCCGGCCGTCGCGCAGCGCCTTGATCTCGGTGCCCAGCAGCTGGATCCCGGCCTCGGTGAAGTCCTCGAGGAAGTAGTCGAAGCGCGCCCGCCGGTTCTCGGCGATCACCTTCATCTTCGGTTTCTCGGCCGCCATCACAGCCCCGCGTCAGCCATGGCGCGGTCGATGGCGGGCTTCACCGCATCGCTGGTCGGCGTCAGCGGCAACCGGATCTCCTCGGTGCAGAGACCCAGCTTCGACAACGCGTACTTCGCCGGCGCCGGGGAGTTGTCCAGAAACAGCCCCTTGTGCAGGCCAATCAGACGGTCCTGCCAGGTCCGGGCTGTCGCATAGTCCCCGGCCTGGGCGGCTTCGTGCATGGCCACCATGCCTTCCGGAGCGACATTGGACGTGACCGAGATCACGCCGACGCCACCCTGGGCGTGGTATCCGAGATAGCTGGGATCGTCGCCCGAGATCAGGTCGAACTGCCCGTCGATGTGAGTGCGCATCCAGCTGACGCGCGACAGGTCTCCGGTGGCGTCCTTTATCCCGACGATGTTCGGATGTGCCGCCAGCTTCGCGACCGTCTCGTTGTTAATGTCCACGCCGGTACGACCCGGCACATTGTATAGCAGGACGGGCAACTGCACCGCCTCCGCGATCGCCTCGAAATGTGCGGCCAGGCCGGCTTGAGACGGGCGGTTGTAATAGGGCGTGACGACCAGGGCGCCGTCGGCGCCGACGGTCTTGGCGAACCGAGCCAGTTCGATGGCCTTGTCCGTCGCCGACGATCCGGCGCCCGCGATGACGCGCACGCGGCCGGCAGCGACGCTCACGCAGAGTTCAACGACCTGTTTATGCTCGTCCGCGGTCAGGCTGGCGCTCTCGCCGGTCGTGCCCATCGGCACGACGCCGTGAACCCCCCCGGCGATCTGGCGTTCGAGCAACCGCGTGAAGGCGGCTACGTCCACCTTTCCGTCACGAAGTGGTGTGATCAGGGCGGTGATCACGCCCTTGAACAAGGGGGCGGTCATTGAAACGATGGTCCTGCGTGGAAGAGGCGACAGTCGCCCGAAATGCGAAGGCCGGAGGGTAGGTTGCCGGTCATCAGACCGCAACCGAGAGAAATGAGGATCGGATACGGAATGATCGGAACCAGTCTTGCGGCCGTGCTGGCCCTCGTAGCGCCTGCGCCCGAAAGCCTGATGCCTCCGCAGGAGCGTCCGTACCTTTCCGACACCGCCGCCGCGCCCCTGCCGACGATCACCGAGCCGCGCGTGCTGAGCGCGCAGGACACCGCCCTCTTCCGTCAGGGACTGGCTTCGGCGCGCGCCCGCGACATCAGCGGAACGCGCGCCACGATGGCGCAGATCAGCGATCCGGCCGCGCGCCGGCTGGTCGAATGGGCGCTGCTGGACACCTCGGCCGGACAGATGTCGGCCAGCGAGGTCGTCGCCGCAGTGCAGAGCTTCCGGGGCTGGCCGCGCGACCCGGGCCGCCGTCAGGCCGCCGAGCGGCTGCTGGGCAATGGTTACATCGGACCGGACGCGGTCATCGCCTTCTTCGACACCGCCCCGCCCCAGACGGGTCAGGGCGCTCTGGCGCTGGCCGATGCGCTGGACCAGCGCGGGCGCGGCAACGAAGCTAGGCAACTGGTGCAGGACTGGTGGCGCACCCGGTCGTTCGAGGCCGACGTGCAGAGCCGGATGCAGGCGCGCTGGGGCTCGACCCTGACGCAGGCCGACCACGACGCCCGCCTGTCGATGCTGCTGCTGGGGCCGCACGGCCCGGCAACGCGCGCCATGGTCCCGCTGGCCTCGTCCGAGCGGCAGACGGTCGCCAATGCTGTCTTCGCGCTGCGCAGCGCCTACAGCCCCGATTCGATCGTCGCCGGCCTGTCGCCCAGCCAGGCGCGCGATCCGGCGGTGGCCTTCGAGCGCGCCCGGATCCTGCGTTCGCAGAACCGTCAGTCGGAAGCCTTCCCGATTCTGTCGGCCCTGCCGGCCGCGCCGTCCTCGACGGACGCCCAGAACAGCCTGTGGTCCGAGCGTCGGAACTACTTCCTCGACGCCCTGCAGGTCCGAAACTGGCAGGCGGCCTATGATTCGATGGCCGGGCACGGCTTCCCCGGCGGCGACCGGATGGTGGACGCCGAGTTCTTCGCCGGCTGGGTGGCGCTGACCAAGCTGAACGATCCGGCGCGCGCGACGCGTCATTTCGAGGCGCTGCGTCAGGCTTCATCGACCCCCATCACCCAGGGCCGCGCCCTGTACTGGCTTGGCCGCGCGGCCGAGGCGCACGGTCAGACTCCGGCGGCAGTCAACTATTATCAGGCCGGTTCGCGACACATCCAGACCTTCTACGGCCAGCTGGCAGCCGAGAAAGCCGGGCAGACGACGATCACCCTGCCCGCCGATCCGGTAATCACCGCCGCCGACCGCGCCGCCTTCGAGAACAACGAAGTCGTCCGCGCCTTCCGCATCCTGGGCGAGACCGGTGAAACCAGTCTGCTTCGGGTGTTCGCCTATCAGCTGGACGACGACCTTCCGGGACCGCAACAACTGGCCCTGCTGATGGACGCTTCGCGCGGCTACGGTGAAGGCTTCACGGCCATGATGGTCGGACGGGCCGCCAGTCAGCGCGGCTTCCTGATGCCCGAGCGGCAGTATCCGATCCGCATTCCTCCGCAGGTCGCCGGCGCCGCGCCGCTGGAGTTCACCCTGGCCATCACTCGTCAGGAATCCAGCTTCGACCCACGTGCTAGGTCGCACGCCAACGCCCGCGGCATGATGCAATTCCTGCCCGCCACCGGCCGTAGCGTCGCGCGTCAGCTCGGCCTTCCGTTCTCGGACGAGCGCTTGTGGGATCCGGACTTCAACATGACCTTGGGCAGCTTCCACCTGGGCGACCTGACCCAGCGGTTCGGCGGATCCATGCTGCTGACGACGGTCGGGTACAACGCCGGTCCGGCCCGCCCGCCGCAGTGGATCGCGCGTTGCGGCGACCCGCGCGGCGGCTCGACCGATCCGATCGACTTCATCGAGTGCGCGCCCTTCACCGAAACCCGCAACTACATGATGCGGGTGATGGAGAACATGAGCGTCTACAAGGCCCGCCTGAACGGCGGCACGGCGCCTCTGACCCTGTCGCAGGATATTCGCCGCGGGGCGCCGGCCGGGCCGCAGGCCTACACGGCCTACGGTTCGGAAGATGCGACGCGGACTCCGGAGCCGGAACCGTCCGAGTAACGCGCGCCGGACAGAACCGGCCCGTCGGACGTCTCGATCCAGCGGGCCGACAGGCCGAAGACGCGCGCCATGATGTCTGGCGTCAGCGCCTCGAGGGGCGCTGCGTCTGCAACGACCCGGCCTTCGGCCAGCACCACGACCCGATCCGCATACCGCGCGGCGAGCGTCAGGTCGTGCAGGCTGACCAGAACCGCCTGACCGGCTCGCGCCCGCGCCAGCAACCGCGCCAGCACCATTAGCTGAGCGTCAGGGTCCAGCCCGGCGATCGGCTCGTCAGCCACAATGGCGTTGGCCCCGGCCGCGAGGGCGCGGGCCAGCAGCACCCGGGCGCGTTCGCCACCCGACATCTCGGCCACGCCGCGCTCCGCCAGATGATCGGCCTCGACCTCGGCCAGCGCCTTGAGTGCGGCTGCCGAGGCGTCAGCGCCGGACAGGAAGGGCGCTCCGAGAGCCGCGACTTCGAGCGCCGGCAGGTTCCAGGCGATACGGCGCTCTTGCGGGAGGTAGGCGACACGTTCGGCGCGCTGACGATCAGTCAGTCGGCTTACGCCGTCTCCGCGAAGACGCGCCTCACCGGCCGACAACGGGAGCAATCCCGCGAGCGCGCGGATCGCGCTGGACTTGCCCGCGCCGTTGGGCCCAACAACGACCACGAGTTCTCCGGCCGCGACCTCGAAGCCGACGTCAGCCAGCACGGTACGGCCGTTGAGGCGAGCCGTGGCGTCAATGAGTTGCAGCTCACTCACAACCGCCATTCCTTCGCCGCCCGCCACGCGATCAGGGCGAACAGAGGTGCGCCGACCAGAGCCGTGAAAACACCCAGCTTCAGCTCCTGATCGGTCGGCGTCAGGCGCGCCAGCAGATCGGCGAGCACCAGCATCAGTCCTCCGGTCAGGGCGGCTGGAGCCAGAAGGCGTCCGGGGTCGCCTCGGACCATCGCGCGGACCAGATGCGGCGCGGCAAGACCCACGAACCCGATCACCCCGGCGACCGCCACGGCGGCGCCTGTCGCGAGCGCTGCGGCCACAAGGGCCAGCAGGCGCAGGCGGGCCATGGGCAGGCCCGAGGTGCGGGCGGTCTCCTCTCCGAGACTGAGCATGCGCAGGCCGGGCGCGGCCAGCACAGCAAGGGCGCCGGCGACGATTACTGTGGGCGTCACCCAAATGACATCGATCCAGTTGCGGTTCTGCACCGAGCCCAGGAGCCAGCTCATGACCTCAGCCGAGGCGATGGGGGACGGCGACAGATTGAAGATCAGGGCGGTGGCGGCGCCGGCGAAGCTGGATACCGCCACACCGAAAAGGATCAGGGCCTCGGGCGAACGCACCCGCGCCGAGAACAACACCAGCAGGCCGCCGGCAAGGCCGGCTCCGACCAAGGCAGACAGCTCGACAGCGCCCGGCAGGGCCGCCCAGCCGATAACAATCGCGGAGGCTGCGCCCAGCGCCGCGACAGCCGAAACGCCCAGCACGCCCGGATCGGCCAGCGGGTTGCGCAGCAGGCCCTGCATCACCGCTCCGGCCAGCCCCAGCGCCGCACCGACGATCAGGGCGGTGACGGCGCGAGGCGCGCGGACCTGCCACAGAACCTCACCCGGACCGGACGCTGGCGCCCCGAAGGCTTCGGCGATCTGCGCGCCCGAGAACGCCGTCTCACCCAGCAAAACCGCCGCGACGAGGGACGCCAGCAGGGCGAGTATCAGGATGAGGTTCAGCCGGGATCCAGTCACGGCCGGGCGTCTCGCAATATCGCTGCGGCGTCAGCGGCGAACCAGGCCGGACAGGTCAGGGTCGCGGACGGGAGGCTGGCGGCAACACGGCCCTCGGAAGCGTTCCGCACGACCGGATGCCTTCCCGGCCCCCGCCAGTCCCCCCGCACCTGATCGAAGAAACCCAGCACGAAAAGCACGGGCGGAAACAGGGCGACGCGCTCGACGCTGACCGGGCTGAAGTAGGGCCGATCCGCCAGATTGCGGTAGCCTCCGGCATTGAGGATGGCATCGATCAGCGTACTGGGACCTGCCGTGAAGCCTCCGGCCGTCAGATAGAGCGCGCCGGGCCTCGCCTCGGCCGGTCGCGGATTGGCCAGCCGGGCGTCCATACGCGCGATCAACGCCTCGCCTCGCGCCGGTACGCCCAAGGCATCGGCCACGCTACGGATGTTGGTGCGGATGCCTGCAAAATCCGTGGCGTCCTCAATGGTCGCGACCATCACGCCCGCCTGTTGCAGCCGGACCAGGAGCCGTGGCTCCCCACCCCAGTAGCGGACGACGACATCCGGCTGAAATCCGACCGCGGTTTCCAGCGTCGGTCGCACCCTGCGATGCCCGCTGGCCGCCTCACGAAGCCATGCGTCCGGATCGTCCGCGCGTGGCGATAGCGCAAGCTCGACGTCGGGCCGCAGCGCCAGCACATACTGGTCTGCGCATTGATCCAGCGACATCACGCGCATGGGGCGGGCCTCGCTCGCCCAAGCGAACGCGAGCGCACCGGTGAACGCTATCAGCCCCCCTGCCCGTCTCAAGACTTCAACAGACCGGCGAGTAGTCCTTCCAGGAGGGTGTCGACCAGCGTTTCGCGCTCGACCCAGTCGAAATAGGGCTTGGCGATGATCAGCGAGACGACCCCATGACCGCCTGCCCAGAGCGCCTGGGCCGTCGCCTTGGGATCGCCTCGAACGTGGCCTTCCGCTGCGGCCGCCTCGACCACCTCCTGGAACGATCGAAACAGGGCCCCGCCCATTTCACGCGCGGCATCCTGGGCTCCTTCCCGCAACTCCAGCGGGCGGGTCATGTAGACCAGTCGATAGGCATTGGGGTTGTCGAAGCCGAAGTCGATGTAGGCCCGCATCATCCGCCGCATACGTTCGACGGGCGTGGAGGGCTCCGACACCACGGCGGAGTTCGCCTCCAGCAGGGCCGTGAACGTCTGCTTGCAGATTTCCTGGAGAATCTCGCCCTTGTCGGCGAAGTGCATGTAGAGCGCGGTCGAGGACAGTCCGACCTCATCGGCGATCTTGCGGATCGTCGCGCCTTCGTAGCCATGCTCGACAAAGATCCGCTCCGCAGCCGCAAGGATCTCGGCGCGGCGTTCGTGCCCCTCGCCTTTGGGCTTGCGCGTTGAGCGGGACGTGGCGGTCGTTTCGGCGGACAAGCGAGGCTCCGGCAGCTCCGTGCTTCTGAATAGCTTCATTCGTCGGCGCGCGCCAACCTTGCCCCGGCACCGCCGTCAATATAACTCAAGGTTGCTGAAGCGGTCCAATCCACAACCCGGATCGCCTGACCTGATGCTGATCGAACTTCAGCCGTCCCAAAGCGCCATCACGCGCGGGTTCTCGCTGGCCCAGACCGCCATGCTAGGCCTGACCATCGCGGTACCAGCCTTCTGCCTCTGGAAACTGCCGCAGGAGTTCGGGCGGGCGCTCGTCTTTCTTGCCGCGGCCGCCTTCCTGACCAACGCCTTCTGGCGAACGGTTCTGGTCTTCGTGGCGGATCGCCCCCTTGCAGTCCCGGCAAGCCCGGCGGCCTGGCCGCGATACACGGTGATCGCAGCGCTGCATGACGAAGCGGAAATCCTCCCACAGCTTGTCCGTCGGCTGGCGGCGACCAACTATCCGTCCGACCGGCTGGAGGGCTTCCTTGTTCTGGAGGCTGATGACGGCGCTACGCTCGCCGCGGCTTCTCGCGTCCCCCTTCCGTCATGGCTGTCGGTGCTGGTCGTGCCGGAAGGACAGCCGCGGACCAAGCCCCGGGCGTTGAACCACGCGCTGTCGATCGCGACCGGAGAGCTCCTCACGGTCTACGATGCCGAGGACGCGCCCGATCCCGGTCAGTTGCGGGAGGCAGCGTGCCGTTTCTCCGTCGATACGGAAGATCGCCTGGCCTGCCTTCAGGCTCCCCTGCGCGTTCGCGTCCCCGCGTCGGGGAGCCGCACGCCGTTTCTCGACCGCCAGTTCGCGGCGGAATACGCCAGCCTGTTCGAGGTCATCCTGCCCGGTATGGCGCGCCTCGGTCTTCCTTTCCCGCTGGGCGGAACCAGCAATCACTTCCGGACCGAGGTGCTGAGGGCCGTGGGCGGCTGGGATGCGTGGAATGTCACGGAGGACGCGGACCTTGGATTTCGGCTCTGGAAGCACGGCTGGCGAATGGGGGTGATAGCCCGTCCGACATGGGAGCCCCCGCCCGGCAATCTGGCGCACTGGCTCCCTCAGCGCACCCGATGGCTGAAGGGGCACATGCAAACCTGGGGCGTCCACACGCGAAGGCCGTGGGAACTCGAATGGCGGGGAGCCGTCGCTCTGGTCAGCACGATAGGGGTCGGACTGGCCTCCGCAGCCGTTCATGCGGCGACCAGCGCCTGGATCAGCGCCACTGTCCTGGTCGCCCTGATGGCGGGCCTGACGCCCGCGACACCGTTCGGGGCCATGGCGGTCCTGGGGGTCGGCGCATCCTCCGCCTGGTTGTCGTGCCGGGTCGGCGCCCGGCGCGCCGGCATCTGCTACGGACTTCGAGACATCGCTCAGTCCCCTCTCTACTGGAGCCTCCTCAGCATGGCCTTTGTGCACGCCTTCTGGCGGCTGATCCGGGAGCCCTTCGCCTGGGATAAAACCAGTCATCACAGCGATCCGCTGGACGAGGCGGCCCCGGACGGCCTATCAGCGCCCCATGTCGCCACGGCTGAATCCATCTCCTGAAACGCTCGTCACCCGTGGCTGGCAGGACTACGCCTTGCTGGACTCCGGAGATGGTCGAAAGCTTGAGCGATACGGCCCCTACACGGTCGTCCGCCCGGAGCCCCAGTGCTTCTGGTCGCCGCGTGACCCGAAGGCGTTCGAGGCTGCAAACGCCGTGTTCGACCCGCAGCAGGAAGAAGAGGACTCCGGCCGCTGGCGTTTCGACGCGCACGGCCCGATCGACGCCTTTCCCCTGAAGTGGCGCGACGTCCGCTTCACCGGTCGGTTTACGCCATTCCGTCACCTCGCATTCTTCCCTGAGCAGGCGGCCAATTGGGAGTGGCTGGACGCTCGAATCTCGACGCTGGAGAAGCCGCGCATCCTGAACCTCTTCGGCTACACCGGCGTGGCCTCGCTGGCCTGCGCCGCCGCCGGGGCCGAGGTGACGCACGTCGACGCCTCCAAGAAGTCGGTGGCCTACGCCCGCGAAAACGCCGAGCAGTCGGGGCTGGCGGACAGACCCATCCGGTGGATCGTCGAGGACTGCCGCAAATACGTGGCCCGCGAGGTGCGGCGCGGCTCGAAATATCATGGGATCATCCTCGACCCGCCCAAATACGGTCGCGGCCCGACAGGCGAAGTGTGGCGGCTGTTCGAGGATCTGCCGGAACTTCTGAAGGACTGCGCCAGCCTGCTGGCCGACGATGCGTCCTTCCTGCTGCTGAACGCCTATGCCGCGCGCATCTCCGGTCTGTCGCTCGCCCACATGATGGCCGAGGCGACCGCGGATCGGGACGGCGAAATCGACTGGGGCGAACTGGCCCTGGCCGAGGATCGCCCTGACGGCCGCGCGATCGGCCTGAGCTTCTTCGCGAGATGGAGCGCCTGATGGCCGACCGTCTGATCACCTCCCTGACCAATGACACGGTCAAGAACGTGCGCGCCCTGAACATGCGCAAGGAGCGCGAGAGCACGGGCCAGTTCCTTGCCGAGGGGCTGAAGTTTATCGGCGAGGCCCTGGATCAGGGCCGGGCCCCGAAGCTGTTGCTGGTCGGCATGGAGGCTCGCGAGCACCCGCTGCTGGACCGGGCGAAAGCCGCGACGCGCGCGGCCGGCGGCGAGGTCATCGTCGTCACACACCCGATCCTCGAAAAGATCAGCCGGCGCGACAATCCCCAGACGGTGCTGGGCGTTTTCGAGCAGGTCTATACGCCACTGTCGGCGATCCAGCCGGGCTCGTCACCCTGCTGGGTGGCGCTGGAACAGGTCCGTGACCCGGGCAATCTGGGCACCATCATCCGCACGGCGGACGCGGCGGGATGCGGCGGAGTGATCCTGATCGACGACTGTGTGGACCCGTTCTCTACCGAAGCCGTGCGGGCGACCATGGGGTCCGTGTTCGCCGTGGCCATCGCGCGAACGACCCGGGCGGAGTTCCTCGCCTGGCGGCAGGGCTGGCCGGGAAGCGTGATCGGCACGCGGCTCGACGCCACTCACGGCTATCGCGACGCGGCCCTGCAATATCCGGCGCTTGTCCTGATGGGCAACGAACAGGCAGGGCTGACGGACGAACTGGCTGCGGCCTGCGACGTCAATGTGAAGATCCCGATGCGCGGCCGCGCTGACAGCCTGAACCTGGCGATCGCCACAGGCATCATGGTCTATGCGGTGACCGACGCGGCCTAGAAGTTGCGTCCGTCGACTCTTTCCGCTTTCCAGTCAAAGGGTTCGACGTCGGTCAGGGTGCGGATGTTGACAGCGACCATGGGACCCTCGGGGCTCTCGCCGTTGGCGAAGGTCTGGACGCCGCAGGCCTGGCAGAAGCGGTGGCGAATCCTGTGAGTGTTGAACAGGTATTCGGTCTGCGGGCCCTCCCTCAGCACCTTGAAGGCGTCCGGCTGGACGAAGGCGAGGACAAGGCCCTTGCGGTAGCAGTGCGAGCAGTTGCATTCGATCAGACCGTCCAGACCGGTCGTGACTTCATAGGCGACGGCGCCGCAGTGGCAGGATCCGGAGTGGGTCTTGCTGTCGCTCATCACGCATCCTCCAGATAGCTCACGCCCGGGGCGGACTTCAGCGCGCCGCGCAGGGCGCCGTCGAGGCGGTAGCGGCCGGGCAGCTTCATCTCGACCTCGCGACGGCCATCCAGCGAGGCGACCAGCGACACCTCCCCGCCCTTGCCGCCCGAGGCCGCCGCACGCTCCAGCCGGGAGCGCAGGGCCTCCGCATCAGCCGCGCGCGCCGAGACGTGGATGCGCAGGCCCATCTGGCCGTCCTCGATCATCGCCTCCAGGGGGCTGGCGCTGTCGCCGAAGAACCGGACCTCGCCGTCGGCGGCCTTGGCGCGGACCTTGACCATGACCGAGGCCCCGGCCTCCAGGACCTCGCGACTGTTCCGAAGCTGTTCCGGCGGGAACAGGCACTCGAACTCGCCGGTGGGGTCCGAGAAGGTGACGAAGGCGAATTTCTCGCCGGTCTTCGCGCTGGCCCTCTCCTGACGACGGCGAACGACGCCGGCCATCAGGAAGGCCTCGTGGCCGCTCTCGGCCAGGGCTGTGGCCTCGGCGACGAAGGTGACGCGCTTGCGCTTCAGCGCCGGGGCCATGTCCTCCAGCGGGTGGCCGGAGAGGTAGAAGCCGACCGCGGCCAGCTCCTGATCCAGCTTTTCCGGACCGACCCAGGGTTCGACCGGGCTCAGGCGCGGACGACCGGCGGCCACCTGATCGCCGCCGAACAGGCTGACCTGCGAGGAGGCGCGCTCGGCGGCCACGCTCTGGCAGTAGGCGATCAGCTTGTCCGCCTGCTCGAACAGCTGGCGGCGGTTGGAGTGGAAGCTGTCGAACGCCCCGGCGCGGGCCAGATTTTCAAGAGCGCGCTTGTTCACGAACTTCGGATCGACCCGCTCGAGGAAGTCGAAGATATCGGTGAAGCGACCACCCGTCTCGCGCACCTCGACCAGATGCTTCATGGCCTCCAGACCGACGTTGCGGATGGCGCCCAGCGCGTAGA
Organism: Caulobacteraceae bacterium; assembly: GCA_052441165.1. Lineage (GTDB taxonomy): Bacteria > Pseudomonadota > Alphaproteobacteria > Caulobacterales > Caulobacteraceae > Brevundimonas. The sequence continues at coordinate 121,280 of JBQVQW010000004.1, forward strand.
GCACCGCGCCGGCGGGGCCGTCGGACCCCTCGCTCCATTCCACATCGAAGTCGGCCGAGGACCGGTTCACGTCCGGGGCCTTCACCGGAACATCAAAGCGACGGCAATCCTGATAGAAAACAGCCAGTTTGTCGGTATTGCTGAGATCCAGCGACATGGAGGCGGCGAAGAATTCGACCGGGTGGTTGGCCTTCAGCCAGCCCGTCTGGAACGAGATCAGCGCGTAGGCGGCGGCGTGCGACTTGTTGAAGCCGTAGCCGGCGAACTTGGCCACCAGATCGAAGATGCCGCCGGATTGTTCTTCGGAAACAGCTTTCTCGGAGGCGCCCTTGATGAAGCGCGCCCGCTGAAAGTCCATCTCCTCCTTCTTCTTCTTGCCCATGGCCCGACGGAGAAGGTCGGCCTCGCCAAGGCTGTAGCCGGCCAGGATCTGGGCGATCTTCATCACCTGTTCCTGGTAGATGATGACCCCGTAGGTCTCCGTCAGAACCTCGGTGAGCGTCGGGTGCAGATAGTCGACCTCGGCCCGACCGAACTTCCGGTCGATATAGGTGTCGATCATCTCCATCGGGCCCGGCCGGTAGAGGGAGATCAGGGCGGTGATTTCCTCGATCGACCCGCAGCGCATCTTGCGCAGGGTGTCGCGCATGCCCTGGGATTCCAGCTGGAACACGCCGACGGTCTGGCCCGAGGCCATCAACTCATAGGTGGGCGTGTCGTCCAGCGGCAGCTGGTTCCACTCCGGCGCGGCGCCGCGGCGCTTCAGATAGCCGTGGGCGCGGTCCAGAACCGTCAGGGTCTTCAGGCCGAGGAAGTCGAACTTCACCAGACCCGCCGGCTCGACCCATTTCATGTTGAACTGGGTGGCCGGGATGTCCGAGCGCGGGTCCTGATAGAGCGGCACCAGTTCGGTCAGCGGCCGGTCGCCGATGACGATGCCGGCGGCGTGGGTCGAGGCGTTGCGGTAAAGCCCCTCCAGCTCCAGCGCCGTATCCAGTAGATTGCGCACCGCCGGCTCGGCGTCGCGGGCCTCCTTCAGCCGCGGCTCAAGGTCGATGGCCTGGGCCAGCGTCACCGGATTGGCGGGGTTCGCGGGGACCATCTTGGCCAGACGGTCGACCTGGCCAAGCGGCATCTGCAGCACGCGGCCGACGTCACGCAGTACCGCGCGGGCCTGAAGGGTGCCGAAGGTGATGATCTGCGCGACGCGATCGGAGCCGTAGTGCTGCTGGACGTATCTGATGACTTCTTCGCGCCGCTCCTGACAGAAGTCGATGTCGAAGTCGGGCATCGAGACCCGCTCGGGGTTCAGGAAGCGCTCGAACAGCAGGCCGAACCGCAGCGGATCCAGATCGGTGATCGTCAGCGCCCAGGCAACCAGCGAGCCGGCGCCGGAGCCCCGGCCCGGCCCGACCGGAATGTCGTGATGCTTGGCCCATTTGATGAAGTCCGACACGATCAGGAAGTAGCCGGGGAAGCCCATCTGAACGATGATCCCGACCTCCCATTCGAGACGCTTCCAGTACTCTTCCTCCGGCGCAGCCGGCGTCACCTGCTGAAGGCGGACCTTCAGCCCCTCGCGGGCCTGGTGCAGCAGTTCGTCGGGCTCGGAGCGGCCGTCGCCGGTGTCGAAGCGCGGCAGGATCGGCGCCCGTGTGGACACGAGGAAGGCGCATCGGCGGGCGATGTCGATGGTCGTGTCGCAGGCCTCGGGCAGGTCGGCGAACAGCTCGCGCATGGCCGCTGCCGGCTTGAACCAGTGCTGGTCGGTGATCCGGCGACGGTCTTCCTGACCGGTGAAGGCGCCGTCGGCGATGCACAGCAGGGCATCGTGGCTCTTCGCCTGCGCGGCCCTGGCGTAGTGCACGTCGTTGGTGGCGGCCAGGGGCGTATCGGTCTCATAGGCCCACGCGACCAGGCCGCGCTCGGCGGCGGCTTCGGCCGGGAGGCCATGGCGCTGGAGTTCGACGTACATCCGGTCGCCGAACGTCGCCTGCATCTCGTTCAGGGCGGCGTTGCCCTCGCTCGTCTTGCCCGCGGCGAACAGCGGATCGACCGGGCCATCCGGGCCGCCGGTGAGCAACAGCAGGCCGTCGGAGTGCTCGACCACCCTGTTCCACGGCACGCCGGGCTCGTCGGTCGGGTCGATGTCGAGATAGGCGGCGGACGACAGGGCGCAGAGGTTGAGCCAGCCGGTCTCGTTTTGCACCAGCAGGACCACGGTCGGGACCTTGGCCCAGCGCTCGGGCGCCTGGCCGCCGATGCCGGTCACCGGCAGGGCGCAGCCCACGATCGGCTGGACGCCCGCATCCCTGGCCGCCTGGCTGAATTCGAGAGCCCCGAACAGGTTGGCGCGATCCGCGACGCCCACGGCCGGCATCCCGGCGTCGGCGGCGAGACGCGCCACCTTGCCGGCCTTGATCGCGCCTTCCAGCAGCGAATAGGCCGAGCGGACCCGAAGATGGATGAAGCCCTGTTCGTTCACGCCGCCTGTGCTCCGCCTGCCCTGCTCCGGTTCGACTGACCGCCGTCGCACCTCACATCCGGAGTCTCACATCCGCATCACCCGCAACACCCGCTCCGCCCGCGCGTCTGTGGATGAACGCCGCAAAACAGATGCAACAGATGCAATGGATGCAATGGATGCAATCGCTACCGCGAGAAACCCGACGCGTCGCCCCGACCCGGGGTTGATCAGGCCGGCGTGATCATCATGGCCGCGTACCACATCACCGAAACGAACCCCGCGCACGAGGCCAGCGACAGCATTTCCTTCACGAGACGCGGCATAAGAGCTCTCCCGGATCAATGTTCCGGGTCTGTTCTATGTTCTCATTACGTTCTCGTCAAGCGCGGGCCGAACGCACCGTTGCAAAGCCGGTCAAGCGCGGCCACACCTCTCTCCATCGCATTACCGCGTGGGATCCTGATGCGGAATGAGGCCGTCGAGCATGACCTGGATCGACCGGTTCGCCCTGCAATCCTGGAATGGCTACAAAGGCGGCGGCGCCACGATCGTAGCGGCGTTCCTCATGCTGGCTCTCGGACTCGGTCCGAGATCGTTCGGCTACATTCTTCCGCTCCCGATCGTCGTCGGGTTGCCCGCCCTCATCTTTGTGGCGGTCATGGTGCATGGGCGCCGCGTGGAGAAGCGCTCGAAGGACCGCTCGGTCAGGCGACGGAAGTAGAGCGAGGTGCTGGACGACGGTCGCCGGCCTGCACCGACCCTCAGTACTCCTGGCTCTCCGCCGGACGCTCTTCCAGATGCCCGTCCTTCAGTGCAAACACCCGGTCCATGTGCCCGGCCAGCTCCATGTTGTGGGTGGCGATCAGGGCGGCGACGCCGGTCGTCTTGACCAGGTCGTGGAGCGCCTCGAACACCGTCTGGCTTGTGGCCGGGTCGAGGTTGCCGGTCGGCTCGTCGGCCAGAAGAAGGCGCGGGCGGTTGGCCAAGGCGCGGGCGATGGCCACGCGCTGGCGCTCGCCGCCGGACAGCTGGGCCGGCTGGTGCGTCAGTCGGTCGGACATCCTGAGCTGGCCCAGAAGCTCCTCCGCGCGGGTGCGGGCGTCGGCCTGGCTGTAGCCGGCGATGCGCAACGGCAGGGCGACGTTATCGCGGGCGTCGAACTCGGGCAGCAGGTGGTGGAACTGATAGACGAAGCCGATGCTGGCCAGGCGGATATGGGTCCTCGCCCGCTCCGGCAGGGCGCCGACCGGCTCACCGTCGAACAGGATCTCGCCCGAGGTCGGGTGCTCCAGCAGGCCGGCGGCGTGCAGCAGCGAGGACTTGCCCGAACCCGAGGGGCCGATGAGGCCGACGATCTCGCCAGGCATGACGTCGAGGTTCACGCCCTTCAGGACGGTCAGATCCCCGGCCTCGGCCTCATAGGTCCGGGTGACGTCGCGGGCGGAGAAGACGGGCCTACTCATAGCGCAGCGCCTCCACCGGATCGAGTTTGGCGGCCTGCCACGAGGGGATGAGGCCGGCGATGCAGCTCATGAAGAAGGACCAGACGGTCACCCAGAAGACGTCGGTCGGGTCGACCAGCGCCGGGATGGAGTCGAGCATGTAGACGTCCGAGTTGAACAGCTGGACACCCAGCAGTCCCTCAAGGAAATGCTGGATCGCGCCGATGTTCAGGCAGAACAGCAGGCCGAGCGCCAGACCGGTCAGGGTGCCGAGGGCGCCGATGGTGGCGCCGGCGATGAAGAAGATGCGCAGCATGGAGAACTGGCTCGCGCCGACGGTGCGCAGGATGGCGATGTCGCGGGTCTTGTTCTTCACCAGCATGACGATGCCGGAAATGATGTTCAGCGCGGCGATGGCGACCACGAGACCAAGAATGATGCTCATGGCCACCCGCTCGACCTTCAGCGCGCCCCAGAAGGCGGCCAGACGGTCGCGCCAGTCGGACACGAAGGCGTCGCCGCCCGCGGCCTGACGAATGGGGGCGAGCAAGGTCTCGACCTTGTCCGGTTCGCGCACCTTGAGCTCGATGACGTCCCAAAGGCTCTCCTTGCCGAAGAAGAGCTGCGCCTGTTCCAGCGGCATGAAGACGAAGGCCTGATCGAAATCGCTGGCGCCGGAGCTGAAGACGCCGCCGACGACGTAGGTCTTCTCCAGACCGCCGAGGTTGCCGAAAGCGCTGTCCGCGCCGGAGGGCGAGTACAGGGTGATCGGGTCGCCGGCCTGCAGACCAAGGGTCTGGGCGAGCGCCTTGCCGATCAGGACGTTGTCGCCGCCCCAGGCGCCCTGGCCGAAGCTGCGGCGGGCGGCGGGCGTCAGGCTGTCGTAGACATAGGTCATTGACGTCAGGTCGGATGGACGGATGCCGCGGACGTAGCCTCCGGCGACCGCGCCGTTGCGACCGCGGAACACGCCGATGCTCTCGGTCAGGGGCGAGACGTGGATCACGCCCGGCACATCCCTGATGCGCTGGACCGCCTGCTCGCGGTCGGGCGAGTACAGCACCGAGCCCTGGACATAGACGTGGCCGTTGAAGGACAGCATCCGGCTGAGCAGCTCGGACCGGAAGCCGGCCATGATGCTCATGACCGTGATCAGCGCCATCACGGCCAGGGCGATGGCGACATAGGAGATGATCGCGATCAGGGCGATGCCGCCTTCCCTGCGCTTGGCGCGGAGGTAGCGGAACGCCAGACCGAACTCCCATGCGGAGAACGGGCCGGCGGGCTTCAGCGACTTGCTGGCGGCGGGGCCGGCCGACGCGACTTCGGTCATGCGGTGAGCCTTGCGATCGCCTCGGCCAGCGGCACGCTGACCTTCTCACCCGTCGCGCGACGCTTCAGCTCGACCACGCCGTCGGCCAGGCCCTTGGGTCCGATGGTCAGCTGCCACGGTACGCCGATCAGGTCGGCCGTCGCGAACTTGCCGCCCGGACGCTCGTCCGTATCGTCGTACAGGACCTCCTTGCCAAGGGCCTCCAGCTGGCTGACGGCCTCGTCACAGGCGGTCGAGACGGCGTCGTCACTGGCGCGCAGGTTGATGACGACCACGTCGAACGGGGCCACGGCGTCCGGCCAGATGATGCCGCCCTCGTCGTGGCTGGCCTCGATGATGGCGCCGAGCAGGCGCGAGACGCCGACGCCGTAGCTGCCCATGTGGACCGGGGCTTCCTTGCCGTCGGGGCCCTGGACGTTGGCCTTCATCGCGGCGGAGTATTTGGTCCCGAAGTAGAAGATGTGGCCGACCTCGATGCCGCGGGCCGACAGGCGGTCGCCCTCGGCGGTCTGGCTCTCGAAGCGGGCGGCGTCGTGCATTTCCTCGGTCGCGGCGTACAGGGCCGTGCGCTCGTCGAAGACGGCCTGGACGGCGTCGTCGGAGAAGTCGTGTCCGGGCGGGGCCATCTCCACCAGCTTGCGGTCGCAGAAGACCTCGCTCTCGCCGGTGTCGGCCAGAACGATGAACTCGTGGCTCAGATCGCCGCCGATCGGGCCGGTGTCGGCGCGCATCGGCACGGCCTTCAGACCCATGCGGGCGAAGGTGTTCAGATAGGCCGCGAACATGCGGTTGTAGGCCTTGCGGGCGGCGGCTTCGTCGATGTCGAACGAATAGGCGTCCTTCATCAGGAATTCGCGGCCGCGCATCACGCCGAAGCGCGGGCGGCGCTCGTCGCGGAATTTCCACTGGATGTGGAAGAGGTTCAGCGGCAGCGCCTTGTAGCTCTTAACGAAGCCCCGGAAGATGTCGGTGATCATCTCCTCGTTGGTCGGGCCGTAGAGCAACTCGCGCTCGTGACGGTCGGTAATGCGCAGCATCTCCGGGCCGTAGGCGTCATAGCGGCCGGACTCGCGCCACAGGTCGGCCAATTGCAGGGTCGGCATCAGCAGCTCGACGGCCCCTGCCCGCTCCTGTTCCTCGCGGACGATCTGCTCGATCTTGCGCAGCACGCGCAGACCCAGCGGCAGCCAGGCGTAGATGCCGGCGGCCTCCTGCTTGATCAGGCCCGCGCGCAGCATCAGCTGGTGCGAGACGATCTGGGCGTCCGAAGGCGCCTCTTTCAGCGTGGGCAGGAAGTAGCGCGACAGGCGCATGGGCAGAATCCGGCAAGACGAGATGTGACCTGTGCTTTAGCCGGTGCGAAGGGGCGAAAGCTAGGCGGTCCGCGCCTAACGCGGCATCGCGCCGTTCGGATGCGCGAAATCAGGGGTGCGGCAGGCCGATCCCGTAGCGCGCGGCAAGGTAGGGAATGATCGCCTCGTCCTGGAGGAAGCGGCGGCCGGTGGCGGCGCTGGTTTCGGCCGCGGGCCAGTCGAACTGGCCGTCGAGAACGAGGATGGGGCAGCTCTGGTGTTCTTCCCCGACCAGGTCGATGACGGCCGGCCGCGGCCGCGGGTGATCGAGCCGCGTGATCTGCAGTCTGTCCTTCAGCTTTGGATAGAAGGCGAGGACGCCCTCGATGACGGAGCCCGCCGGGCAGAACCACGGGCCGCCCTGATCGTCGTACCAGTCCGGGTTCAGCAGGAGCAGGTGATCGGTCATCGGATGTTCGGCAGGGGCATCCAGCCGGTCCAGATCAGAACGAGGATGAAGACCCACACGATGGCCGACACCCAGGTGGTGGTGATGAATTTCTTCTTCAGGTTCGGATTGGCCGGCGCGCCCCACTGGGCGCCGTCGGTCGGCTTCTCCTGACCTTCCTGGTTCATGCCCAGCGGCAGGACGGCGAACAGCACCGTCCACCAGCAGACGAAGTAGATGGCGACGATGGTGAAGGGACCGATCGGCATCAGTGGGCTCCATCCTTGGGCGTTTCCATCAGCTCGACCAGCACGCCGCCCATGTCCTTCGGATGCAGGAAGATGATGGGCGTCCCGTGAGCGCCGATGCGCGGCTCGCCCGTGCCGAGGATGGTCGCGCCCTTCGCGCGCAGGGCGTCGCGGGCCGCGATGATGTCCTCGACCTCGAAGCAGACGTGGTGCTGGCCGCCCCTGGGGTTCTTCGCGAGGAAGCCGTGCACCGGCGAATCCTCGCCCAGCGGCTCGATCAGCTCGATCTGGCTGTTGGGCAGGTCGACGAAGCAGACCCGCACGCCCTGCGCCGGCAGGTCGAACGGCTCATGGGCCCTGGTGGCGCCCAGCAGGTCGCGATACATCGCGACGCTCGCCTCGATAGACGGCGTGGCGACGCCGACGTGGTTCAGTCTTCCGATCATCCGGCTGCTCTAGCCCGATCCGCGGCGGCGGAGAAGGCGCGGCGGATGTCGCAGCGCCTTCTCCGCTACGAATCAGTTCCCCGCGAACGGGTCCGTCGGATTGGGACGGGTCGGCAGCGGCATGCGCGGCAGGGGCTCGTCGCTGTTGGCGGCGGTCAGCAGGATGGCGGCCATGATCACCGCGGCCTGACGCAGGTCGTCGGCCCGCAAATGATCGTAGCTGTCGATCGAGGTGTGGTGCAGGCGGCTGCCGTAATCCAGCGGATCCTGGATGAACTGGAAGCCGGGCACGCCGACGGTCTGCATATAGACGTGGTCGGTGCTGCCGGACGTCCGCAGCGAGACGGTCGAGGCGCCCATGCTGGCGAAGGGCGCGAACCACTCCTCGAACACAGCCGCAGCCGCGATGTTGCCCTCGGCGTTGATGCCGCGGATACGGCCAGAACCGTTGTCCATGTTGAAGTAGGCGACCAGATCGCCATGCCCGTCGCGCGGCTGGATGGGCCAGCGGGCGCGCCAGGTGCGATTGTTCGGCAGGGCGTCCAGCTGGGCGTCGCCGAGCGGGGCGCGGGTGGCCAGATACTTGTCGACATAGGCCAACGAGCCCCACAGCCCCTGCTCTTCCCCGTTCCACAGGGCGAACCGGATGGTGCGCTTGGGACGAACGCCGAGGGCGCGCAGGATGCGGGCGGCTTCCATGACCACGACGCTGCCGGCGGCGTTGTCGACCGCGCCGTCGGACGCGACCCAGCTGTCGAGGTGGGCGCCGGCCATGACGTACTCGCCCGAGCGGCTCGTGCCCGGGATATCGGCCAGGATGTTGTTGGCGTTGAGGTCTTCCTCATGGAAGCGAACCTCGCTCATCAGCTCCAGCGCCGGGGCGGCGTCGGTCTGGGCCAGGCGGGCCAGACGACGATAGTCCTCGGCCGCCAGCTCGAAGCCGGGCGTGCGGCGCTGGTCGTCCATCCGGTAGCCCGAGCCCGTGCCGTGCAGCAGGGCGCCGTCACGCTGGGACATGCGGACGAAAGCGACAGCGCCCTCTTCCTGCAGGAAGGCGTCCAGACGCGAGGCGAAGTCGGCCTCGCGCAGACGGTCGGTGTTCGAGTGGGAATGGGTCGGCTGGTTGTAGGCGGTCCGGCCGGCCAGATCCTCGTCCGTCAGGCGGCGGAAGGCCGGCTCCGTCGGCTCGGAACCGTTGTTCGGCGTGGTGATCAGGACGATCTTCCCCGACAACTTGCCGCGCCAACGGCCGAAGTCGCCGGCGGTGCTCATCGGAGCGACCACGACCGGGGCGCTGACGACGCCGTTGGTGCCCGGCGTCCAGGCGATCGGAATGGCGCGCAGGTCCAGGGGACGCGGGGCCGTCATGCGGGCGCTGGAGCGGACGATCGACCAGCCGCGGCCGAACTCGAACGGATCGGCGCGAACGTTGGACAGGCCGTAGTCGCGGAAGCGCTGCTGGGCCCAGGCCTCGGCCTCGCGCATCTGGGGCGAGTTGGTCATGCGGCCGCCGATGCGATCCGTCAGCCACGCGGCGTTCTGCATCACCTCGGAATGGTTGAAGCCCTGATCGATGATGCCGTTGATGGCGACACGATCCGGGGCCTGGGCGGCAGCGGGCGTGGTGAGCGAGGCAGCCGTCAGCGCGATGGCGGTCGCGGACAGCAGGGCGGCAAGGCGCATGGGTAACTCCCCCTGAATCACTGAACGCGGGGATATGATCCTATCCGGCTGCGCCGTACCAGACCGGAAGTGAGCGGTGCGCGGATCAGTCCCCGTCCGCGCCGTCGACCGCGCTCTCGACCAGGCCGCGCCAGATCGGATCGGTGTCATCGACCAGATCCACGTCCTCGAGCAGGGCCACGGCGGCGCCGCCGTCGGGCAGGATCAGGCCGACGACGTCCATCTCGTCGCCCTCCGGGCCGATGTGGCTCTCGGCCTGAACAGCTACGGCGGCCTGCTCGCCGCCCTCCTCCCACCAGATCACCGGCTGGGGCAGAGGCATGTCGATGACACGCGGATCCCCGGTGTCGTCCAGGGCGAAGACCGCCGTCCTCGCCTGAACGTCGTCGAGGGTGGCGATGCGGCCGGCGAAGGCGGTCAGGCGCGACCAGTCGTCGACGTCATATCCGCCGCCGTCCTCGTCGAAGTCGGGGATGTTCTCGGTCATGGGGCTTCCTTCCGCGGAGCGGGAATCGCGCTGGGCTGAGCGTGACTTTGGTTCATCACAAAGGACACCAAGGAATGCACGAAGAGCACCAAGAGATTGGGTGTGTCGCAGCCTTCTCCGTGTCCTTGGTGAGGCCGTGGTGTCCTTGGTGATGAACCTCCTGAGTTTGTACCAGCAAGAAGTAAGGTTGCGCTGCGCGCAAAGAGAAAGGCCGGCGCCCCTGCGAGCGCCGGCCTTCGTTGCAGTCCCGAGGGACGGTCGGTCTTACTGACCGCCCATCATCGAGGCGACTTCCGAAGCGAAGTCCGGGCCCTCGACCTTCTCGACGCCTTCGCCCAGGGCGAGGCGGACGAAGCCGACCAGTTTCAGGGTCGAGCCGAGTTCCTTGCCGGTGTTGGCGACCAGTTGCTCGATGGTCACGTCCGGGTCCATGACGAAGGGCTGCTTGGAGAGCACCACGTCCTTCTGGAACTTGTTGATCTGACCTTCCACGATCTTTTCGATCATGTTTTCCGGCCGGCCTTCTTCCTTGGCCTTTTCGATCAGAACGGCGCGTTCCTTCTCGATGGCGGCCGGGTCCAGGTCGTCCGTGTTCAGCGACAGCGGCGCCGTGGCGGCCACGTGCATGGCGATCTTTCGGCCGACTTCGCGGATGGCGGCCTTGTCGCCGGCGCCTTCAAGGGCGACCAGCACGCCGATGCGGCCGACGCCCGGCGAAACGGCGTTGTGAACGTAGGTCGCGACAGCGCCTTCTGACACCGACAGGCGGGCGGCGCGGCGCAGCTGCATGTTCTCGCCGATGGTGGCGATCATGTTGGTCACTTCGTCCTGGACCGTCTTGCCGGCTTCCAGTTCAGCGCCGTGCAGGGCTTCGACCGTGTGGTGCTCGAGGCCCAGTTCGGCGAACTTCTTGGCGGCCGTCTGGAACAGCTCGTTGCGGGCGACGAAGTCGGTTTCCGCGTTGAACTCGATGGCGGCGGCGACTTCACCGGCGCCGTCTTCCTTCGAGGCGACGGCGACCAGGCCTTCAGCGGCGACGCGGTCAGCCTTCTTGGCGGCCTTCGACAGGCCCTTGGCGCGCAGCCAGTCGATCGCGGCTTCGATGTTGCCGTCGTTCTCTTGCAGGGCCTTCTTGCAGTCCATCATGCCGACGCCCGAACGCTCGCGCAGTTCCTTGACGAGGGCGGCAGTGATCTCGGCCATGAGAAATCTCCTTGGGGGTCTTTTTGTATGCGGGAACGGCCGGGTGATTAGCCCGGCCGTGTGTCAGTTCAACGCGCGGCTCTCTTTTGCCCTATCGCTTGCCGCGCGGCGGCTCGCTGTTTGAGGGCCAGGAGAGCCACGGAAGGGCCTCAGACCGAGGCCTGCTCGGTTTCGACGGCGTCGTTGGCTTCCGTGGTCGCGGCTTGCGCGGCCTCGTCGGCGACGGCCGGCTCTTCCGAAGCGCGCAGCATCGGCTCGTCCGGGTTCACCGAAGCGCCCAGGTCGACGCCCGACGCGCCGGCGCCGGCGGCCAGACCGTCCAGGACGGCGTCGGCGATCAGGTCGCAGTAGGTCTGGATGGCGCGGGCGGCGTCATCGTTGCCCGGGACCGGGAAGGTGATGCCGTCCGGATCCGAGTTCGTGTCCAGGATCGCGATGATCGGGATGTTCAGCTTGCGGGCTTCCTGGATCGCGATCGCTTCCTTGTTGGTGTCGATGACGAACATGATGTCCGGGATGCCGCCCATGTCCTTGATGCCGCCCAGCGAGGCGTCGAGCTTGTCGCGTTCGCGCTGCAGGCTCAGCAGCTCACGCTTGGCGCGGCCTTCGCCGCCCGACTCGAGCAGGGTGTCCAGTTCGCGCAGGCGAGCGATCGAGCCCGAGACCGTCTTCCAGTTGGTCAGGGTGCCGCCGAGCCAGCGGTTGTTCATGTAGTACTGGGCGCAGCGCCGAGCGGCCTCGGCGACCGGGTCAGCGGCCTGGCGCTTGGTGCCGACGAACAGCACGCGACCGCCCTTGGCGGCGACGTTGCGGACCTCGACCAGAGCCTGGTGCAGCAGCGGGATCGTCTGCGACAGGTCGATGATGTGGATGTTCGAGCGGGCGCCGAAGATGTAGCGGTCCATCTTCGGGTTCCAGCGGTGCGTCTGGTGACCGAAATGAGCGCCGGCTTCGAGCAGCGAACGCATGGAGAATTCAGGCAGAGCCATGATCGGTAGTGTCCTTTTTCCGATAGACGTTGCGTGAGCGCTTTAAAGATCCGGCCGGACCCTCGGAATGGTGCGGTCGGGGATGTCTCCCCCGGCTGCGCCACGCCCACGTGCGAAGTGCGCGGGCCAGATAGTCGGGATCGCCCGAAAACGCAAGCGGCAGCGTCGCCTCAGGTCCCGCGCGGCTTGGCCCGGTTGGTGGCCTCGGCGACGGACGGGTCCTCTGGCCAGGGGTGGCGCGGGTAGCGCCCGCGCATGTCGGCGCGGACGTCCTTCCATGAGCCGGCCCAGAAGCCGGGCAGATCCCGGGTCATCTGCACCGGCCGGCGGGCGGGCGACAGCAGGCTGAGCGTCAGCGGCACGCGTCCGCCGCCGACCTTCGGGTGAACGGTGACGCCGAACAGTTCCTGCACCCGGATATCGACCTGCGGCCCCCCCTCGGCGGCATAGTCGATGGCGGCCGAGCCCAGCGGCGTCTCAAGCCGCGGGGGAGCGAGTGTATCCAGCGCCCGGACGCGGTCCCACGGGACAAGGGCGCGCAGACCGCCCTCCAGCGCCGCATCGTTGAGTGCGCCCAGCGACTGGACGCCGTCCAGCAGCGGCCACAGCCAGAGCTCCCGTTCGGCCATCAGGCCATCGTCCGAGACGTCGGGCCATCCCTCCTCCAGCCCGCCCACGAAAGCCAGGCGCGCGCGCAGGGCCGAGGCGCGCTCACCCCAGTTCAGGGCCTTCAGCCCCTCCGCCTCGACTTCGGTCTGGAGAGCGGCGGTGATGGCGGCGCGGTCGGGGGCGCCCATGAGCTTCTCGTCGACGACGATGGCGCCGATGCGGCGCAGCCGTTTCAGCACCAGCCGGCCGGAGGGCTCCTTCGACAGGCGATCCTCGACCTCCAGCCGGTGCTCCAGATCGGCCGGGTCGACCGGAGCGGCCAGCCGGATGCGATCACGGGCTTCGCCGCCGCCCAGTTCCGCGATCGCCAGCCAGGGTTCGCGGGCGAGAGGATCGGTCGCGTCGAGGAAGGCCCCCCGGGCCGAGGACAGCAGATACTCGCCCGGCTTGCCGCGCGCCTTCGCCACGCGTTCCGGGAAGGCTTCGGCCAGCAGGACGCCGACATCGGCGCCCCGCGATCCTTTCACGGCCCCCTTCCGCGCCGCGGCGGCCCAGCGGTCGATCAGCTTTCCCGCGTCGCGGGCGCGGGGCGTGCGATCACGCTCCAGTCCCTTCAGCCGCTCGGACAGGTCGACGGACGAGCCGCCGAGCCCCGGCTCGCTGAGCAGCGCGGCGATCCGTGCGCCCAGATCGGCGTCACCGGCGTCGGCGGCGACCGCCAGCATGTGCGACAGGCGAGGCGACAGGGGGATGGCGGCCAGACGCCGGCCGTGATCGGTCAGGCCGCCGTCGGGATCGAGCGCCTCCAGACGGGTCAGCACCCTCCTCGCCTCGGCGAAGGCGCCGGCGGGCGGCGGGTCCAGAAGCGCGAGACCATCGGGCGATCGCGCGCCCCAGCGGGCCAGATCGAGGGCGAACGCTGTGAGGTCCGCCTCACGAATCTCCGGGCTCTGGTGCGGGACCAGACCGCGGGTCTGCTCCTCGTCCCACAGGCGGTAGCAGACGCCCGGCTCGACCCGCCCCGCCCGGCCCCGGCGTTGCTCGGCCGAGGAGCGGCTGACCCGGACGGTGGCCAGTCGGGTCAGGCCGCTGGACGGCTCGAAGCGCGGTACGCGGGACAGACCGCCGTCGATGACCACCCGCACGCCCTGGATGGTCAGACTGGTTTCTGCAATGGAGGTGGCCAGCACGACCTTGCGGCGGCCCGCGGCGGCCGGTTCGATGGCCCGGTCCTGTTCGCCCTTGTCCATGGCGCCGAACAGGGGCGCCAGGTCGACGTCGGCCGGCAGGCGATCGCCGAGCGCGCGGACGGTGCGATGGATTTCACCCTGCCCGGGCAGGAAGGCGAGGACGGAGCCGGTCTCTTCCGCCAGCGCCTGACGGATCGCCCGCGCCATGGCGTCCTCGAACCGCTCCGCAGCATTGCGGCCGAGGTAGCGCGTCGCGACCGGATACATCCGCCCCTCGGCCTCGATGATCGGCGCGCCCTCCAGCAGCCGGGCGACCCCGGCGGTGTCCAGCGTCGCCGACATGACGAGCAGACGCAGGTCGTCGCGCAGCAGGGTCTGGCTCTCCCGCGCCAATGCAAGGCCGAGATCGGCGTCGAGGCTGCGTTCGTGAAACTCGTCGAACAGGACCGCGCCGACACCCTCCAGCGCCGGGTCGTCCAGAATCATGCGGGTGAAGACGCCCTCGGTGATGACCTCGATCCGGGTCTTCGGGCCGATGCGGGACTGCAGTCGGGTGCGGTAGCCGACGGTGCCGCCGGCCTGTTCGCCCAGCGATCTCGCCATCCGGTCGGCTGCGGCGCGCGCGGCCAGTCGTCGCGGTTCCAGCAGCAGGATGCGTCCGCCGCCCAGCCACGGCTGATCCAGCAGGGCCAGAGGCACGACAGTCGTCTTGCCCGCCCCGGGAGGCGCGGCGAGAACGGCGGCCGGGCCCGAGGCGAGCGCCGCCTTCAGCGGTTCGAGAACGGCGTGGATCGGCAACATCGCGCACGGCTGTACCCGCATCCCGCCTGTTCACGAAAGCGTCGTCGCGTCTTCACCAAACGGAAACCGCGTTGCCAGCGGCGGGATGCGCCGCTAGCGTCCGCGCCAACAGCTCGACTGCTGCCCGTTCGGGAGGGGAAAAAGTACATGTGGCGCGTTAAATCGCTCGACGCGATTCTGGCTACGGCCCAGAAGAAATCGCTGCACCGGTCACTCGGTGCGTTTCAGCTGACCCTGCTCGGGGTCGGCGCCATCATCGGCACGGGCATCTTCGTGCTGACGGCCGCCGCCTCGCAGAAGGCCGGCCCGGGCATGATGCTCAGCTTTGTGATCGCCGGCGCCGTATGCGCCGTCGCCGCGCTTTGCTATTCCGAACTCGCCGCCATGGCTCCGGTTTCGGGCTCCGCCTACACCTACACCTACGCCGTGATGGGCGAACTGCTGGCCTGGATGGTCGGCTGGGCGCTGATCCTTGAGTACGCGGTCGCCGCCGGCGCCGTATCGGTCGGCTGGTCCGGCTACGTCCTCGGCCTGATCGAGAATGCGGCAGGGTTCGACTGGCCGGACGCCTTACAGGCCGGGCCGGCCTGGAGCATGAACGGCTTCATCCCGAGCCCGGACTTCTCGGCCGGCATCATCAACGTCCCGGCGATCGTGGTCGCCATGGCGGTGACCTTCCTGCTGATGCGCGGCACGACGGAATCGGCCCGGCTGAACGCTGTCCTGGTGGTGATCAAGGTCGCCGCCCTGACCGCCTTCATCGTGCTGACCCTGCCGGTCATCAAGTCGCAGAACTTCACCCCGTTCGCACCGAACGGCCTGTTCGGCGAATACTCGGGCATGGGCATCGTCGGGGCCGCGGCGTCGATCTTCTTCGCCTACGTCGGCTTCGACGCGGTCTCGACCGCCGCCGAGGAGACCAAGAACCCGCAACGCAACGTGCCGATCGGCCTGATCGGCTCGCTGGGCATCTGCACCATCTTCTACCTGCTGGTCGCCATCGGCGCGGTCGGCGCGATCGGCGCCCAGCCGGTTCTCGGCGCCGACGGTTCGGCCGTCCAGCCTGGCTCGCCCGCCTTCCTGGCCGCGTGTCAGCTGGCGGAGAACGCCAACCAGCTGGTCTGCTCGAACGAAGCGCTGGCTCACGTCCTGCGTGAAATCAACTGGCCGATCGTCGGCAACGCCCTGGGCACCGCCGCCATGCTGGCCCTGCCCTCGGTCATCCTGATGATGATCTACGGCCAGACCCGCATCTTCTTCGTGATGGCGCGCGACGGCCTGCTGCCGGAAGCTTTCGCCAAGGTGCACCCGAAGTGGAAAACGCCGCATATCGTGACCCTGTTCACGGGTATGGCCGTCGCCACCGCCGGCGCCCTGTTCCCGGTCGGTCAGCTGGCCGACATCTCGAACTCGGGCACGCTGTTCGCCTTCTTCATGGTGTCCATCGCCGTGCTGATGCTGCGGGTGAAGGAACCGAACCGTCACCGTCCGTTCCGCACCCCGTTGATCTGGATCATCGCTCCGCTGTCGGCCGCCGGCTGCGCGTTCCTCTTCTGGAACCTGCCTCACGACGCCAAGATGGTGCTGCCGATCTGGGGCGGCATCGGCCTTGTGGTCTATCTGCTCTACGGAGTTCGCAAGAGCCACGTCGGCCGCGGTCTGGTGGACGTGCCGGAGCTCCACCCCGATGCGCCTCCGGGACCGGTCCCGCCCATGCCGGGCGCGCCGTCTCCGACGGACAGGCACGACAGCTGATCCGAGGATCGGCAAACGCGGAAAGGCCCGGGAGAAATCCCGGGCCTTTTTCATTCGTCGCAAAAGACTCGCCAAACGTCGTTACGGGTGCAAACTGGAAGTCGATCAGCCACAATCGGAGGTCGTTATGCGTTATCGAGGTTCGGGTCTCGCACTCGCCGCTGTGCTGGCGATCGGCGGCGGCGGGGTCGCCAACGCCCAGCAGCAGCAGAACTACGAACAATGGCTCGGCGAACAGTTCCAGCGTGTGGCCCGCAGTTGCCTGCCCACGACAAACCTCAATCACCCCCCTGCGAGGTTCATTCCGGCCGACGTGCGGGGCTGGGATTCCGTCTCCGGCGAGCTCGGCGCCAACGCCACCATCTATTCGCTCGACTCGCTCAGCGCTTATTTTGGAACGGTCTGGGTCCGCGCTGCGGATCGCAGCATCTCCTCAGCTCGCCTGCAGCCGCTCGGCGTGACCTATTCGGAGTCCGAAGCCACGGCGCTCTACCCACGCCGCGCGAATGGCACCCGCCAACACAACTGCTCGACGATGTTCACCGCCTCGGGCGGCGTCAGCCTCAATGCCGGAGCCTTCAGGGCCGCGGTGAACAGCAGCATATCCGGCACCCAGTCGGAAACCATATTCCTCTATAGCGGATCGGTGGTCTCGCCGGTGGCCGCCGCCCTGGGCCTCGCCACGACCGAGGTGGAGCGCCGACCCAATCTCGACCGGTTCAGTGTCTATCTCGCTGTATGGGACTGGTATCGGCTTCATGCTGCCCGGGCCGTCGACGGCAACGAGGGCCGGCTGGAGATCACGCGATCGATCGATGGCGCCGCGACCTACCGTGTCCGCGGACTGACCCAGGATCTCATGATGACCGGCAATGTGCGCGCAGGGGGCGGCGTGCCATTCGTGACAGCCAACGCCAGCACCAACCTTGGCGGCGCATGGACGGTCAGGGACAACATGGCCGGGTTCGGGGTCGCCGTCCTGCGACGCCATCCGGGCACCCTGCCCGGCCCACGCAACATCTCGGAAAACGCGCCGCTACTGGCGACCGTGACGCCGGCCCAGACCAACCCGACCAGCATCGACAGCGCTGCGCCCATCAACTGGGCCGCGGATCTGTCCGGCGTGCCCTCCGGTTTCTGCGATCGCCGCTTCTGGAAGCTGAAATCTCCAGCTGACGGCGAGACAGGATTCACACTCGATAATTTCGACGCGGCGCCGGTCGCCGGGCAGGCGCGCGTTTGTCGGTTCAGCGTCCGGGCGACGCCACGGCCGGCGCCGGGCTCCGGCGCGTCGAACGTCGCAGGCCTGTCGTTCGCCGTCATGTCCGAGATTCCTGGCGCAGCGGATGGAGCCGCTCCACCTCTCGCCATTCCGGTCGCCGCCACGGAGATCGCCGATCTCCGTGCCAGCATCAGCCTGGCCAACCCGACCGCCGACATCGAGGTCGTTCGGCCGTTGGCCGGTCGTGAAAGCCTTCTGGTTCCCCTGACCTATGTGATGCGCGAACAGTCCGGATCGACGGCGACGGACATAAGTCCCGGTTCGGCGGCGCTCCAGCTGACCTGCAACCAGAACCCGCCGCAGGATCTGATCGTGGCGGCGGAAGATGTCCTGTTCGCGCGCACCTCGGGCCAGGGGCGGCTGGTGGTGACTGCCCGGATACCGGCAGGATCGATACCGGATCCGACGGATGGTCCCGTCAGCTGCCAGCTGTCGGGGAGTGTGACGATGACTGTCCGTCAGGGCGCGCCCAGATCGCTCAGACTGCCGACCCACGCCTTCACTGTCGTCTCTCCGCCGGCGCCGCCTTCGGCGGCCTGACCCAAGCGCCATTGCCCAAGCCGCTTCAACCCTCTAAGGGCAGAGCCGACCTGAGCGGATGTGGCGGAACTGGTAGACGCACTGGATTTAGGTTCCAGCGCCGCGAGGCGTGGAGGTTCGAGTCCTCTCATCCGCACCACTGTCACGCCCGGGGTATCCCCGGGCTCCGACTGGTCTCTCCGTCCCTTGTCGTGATCGCTGACCTGTCGGACAGCGTCCACGCCTGATGTGATTTATGTTCTTGCTTTGTTCTGTTTTCAGGCTATCGTTTCTGCATGGCCGAGACAGCAAAGGGACGGGGCGCGCGATCGAATGCGACGGGGCGCTACGAGCCAGAAACCGTCGAGGCCTTCGATGACGGATGGACCGACGAAGACGCCGGGGTCGAGCCGCTGCGGACGACCCTGACGCCGGAGACCGCCCGGACGATCATCGCGAAGAACACCAGTCCGGACATCGGTTTCGACCGCTCAATCAACCCCTACAAGGGCTGTGAACATGGCTGCATCTACTGCTACGCCCGTCCGTCCCATGCCTGGATGGGCCTATCCCCGGGCCTGGATTTCGAGAGCCGGATCTTCTTCAAACCCGGCGCCGCAGACCTGCTGGAACAGGAGTTCTGCAGGCCGCGGTACGTCTGCAAGCGGATCCATATAGGCGGCAACACCGATCCCTATCAGCCCGTCGAGCGCGAGCTGAAGTCGACGCGCGGCATCCTCGAGGTGATGCAAAGGTTCAACCACCCCTTCAGCATCATCACCAAGTCGACGCTGATCACGCGGGACGTGGACATTCTGGGACCCATGGGCCGCGACGGGCTGGCCTCGGCCTTCGTCTCGATCACCACCCTGGACCGAAAGCTGGCTCGGGCGATGGAGCCAAGAGCCTCGACGCCGGCGAAGCGGCTGGAGGCGATCAGCCGACTGGCGGAGGCCGGCGTGCCGGTCGGCGTCGGTTTCGCCCCGGTCATCCCCGGCCTGAACGACCACGAACTGGAAGCCATTCTCGAGGCGGCGGCGAAGGCTGGAGCGACCACGGCCATGTATGTAACCCTGCGCCTGCCGCTGGAGATCAAGGACCTGTTCCGGGAGTGGCTGGCCGACGCGAGGCCCGACAGGGCGGCGCGGGTCATGTCCCTTGTCCGCCAGACCCGCGGCGGACGCGACTACGACCCGGACTGGTCCCAGCGCATGAAAGGGTCCGGTCCCGTCGCAGAGCTGATCGGCACGCGCTTTCGTGCGGCCGTCAAACGCTACGGCCTGGAGGCGCCGCGTCATCAGCTGGACGAAAGTCGCTTCCGCGTTCCGGCGTCGGCGCGCAAACAGATGGACCTGTTCGACGCGGCCTGAAGGTCTGGACAGCTCGCACGGTTCAGCCTCCCATGCCGATCCAGGTTCGGGGTATTTCGCATGTGTAATCTGAAACGGGCGGCGGCGGTCGCGGCGGCGCTGGCTCTGGCCGGGTGCGTCAAGGTCGACGTGCCGGAGCGGGCCTTCTTCTGGCCGGATGCGCGACTGACATCGGAGAACATCATCCTGCCGGTCCATCCGATGCCGGCGGGGTCCGAAACCCTGGCGCTGCGCTATGGGGAGGGTTCGATCGGAGCGACACGGGTTCGCTCGGGTCGGACCGACGCGCCGCTGATCCTGTTCTGTGGCGGCAACATGTTCCGGCGCAGCGCCGGCGCAGGGCCGCGCGGCGAGATCCTCGCTCCGTTCGGCGATGCGGTGATGTTCGACTATCCCGGCTATGGCGACACCGCCGGGCTGGACACTTTCGCCAACTTCCGCGCCGCCGGCGAGATCGTGGCTGACGAGGCGCGGCGGCAGGCCGACGCCGAGGGCCGTCGCCTGATCGTCTGGGGACATTCGCTCGGCAGCGTCGTTTGCGCCCAGGGCGCGAAACGGGTCCGGGCCGACGCCCTTGTGCTGGAGACACCGACGCCGGGCGCGAAGGCGACGGTCGACAACCAGGTCGGGCTGTTGCGGCCCTTCGTACGGGTGAACCTGGCCCCTGCCCTGGCCTCCATCGATGTGCCGTCGTCGCTGGACGGCTTCGAGGGTCGGATTATCGTGCTGGAGGCCGGCCGGGACGACACCCTGCCGCCGGCGTTGAGCCGTGCCCTGACGCAGCAACTGGAAGCGCGCGGCCATCGGGTTCGACGACTGGTCTTCCCCCGCGCCGGGCACTCCGACATCGGCGCACAGGCCGATTTCCCGACGCGGATGGCCGAGGCCCTGGACTTCTAGCGCCGGAAGACGCTGACCAGTTCGACGTGGGCCGACCACAGGAACTGATCGATCGGGGTCACGGTCTCCAGCCGGAAGCCGGCGTCGATCAGCACGCGGGCGTCACGGGCGAACGTCGTCGGATTGCAGGACACATAGACGATCCGGTCCGCCTTCGTGCCCTTCAGCTGCTCCGTCTGTTCGATGGCCCCCGCGCGCGGCGGGTCCATGACGATGGCGTCGCAACCGCGCAGATCGTAAGGCGCGAGCGGACGACGGAACAGGTCGCGGGCCTGGGCCTCGATGGTCTTGATGCCCTTCGCCGTCTTCAGCCCGGCCTTCAGCGCCTCGATGCCGGGCGCGGACGCGTCGGCGGCCAGTACGGGGGCCACGGTCGCCAGTGGGAAGGTGAAGGCCCCGGCGCCGCAGAACAGATCGGCGATCTTCCTCGCACCCTTCACCGCTGTCACCGCGCGCTCGACCATGGCCAGTTCAGCCTGTGGCACCGCCTGCAGGAAGCCACCGGCCGGCAGGGGCACGATGGCCGGGCCGAACGCCACGCGCGGCTGGCGGGCCATGACAAGGGTTTCGCCGGCAAGGCTCAGCCGGGCGACGTCGGCCCCGGCCGCCGCCTGGATGGCCCGCATCTGCGCATCGCGCGACAGGCCGCCCGAGCGACGCTCCACGCCGGTCACGTCGACGTCCAGCCCGTCCAAGGTCCATGTGACATGCAGGGTAGGTGCGGACTTGGGGTGTTCGAGGAAGGGCTCGGCGATCTTCGCCAGCGCGGGGAAGGCCGCCACCAGCCGCGGATCGGCGACGGGACAGGCCGTGACCGGCACCAACCGCCAGCTCTTGCGCGCCTTGAAGCCCAACAGCGTCCGGCCATCCGGCCCACGCCGGGCGTGAAGGCCCAGACGTCGACGGCTTGCCGGCGGCGAGGCGACCGTGGGCTCGACCTCGATCTCAATGCCGTGACGGGCCAGGGCGAAACGCACCTGCTCGCGCTTCCATTCGAGATAGGGCTCGCTGGCCCAGTGCTGCAGCGAACAGCCGCCGCAGTCGCCGTAGTTCGGCGAGACCGGCGCGATCCGCTGCGGACTCGGCGTCAGGACCTCGACGTCTTCCAGCCGGCCGTCGCGCACCACGCCGCGCACGGTCTCGCCCGGCAGGGTCAGGGGCGCGAATACGGGGCCCGCGGGGGTTTCGGCGATCCCGTCGCCCTGCCCGCCCACGCGCGCAATCGTCAGTGTGTCCGTCATGGGCCGCTCATAGCCCGACACGATGCCCGCGAGAAACATGAACGAAGATGAACGCGGCGCTCAATGGCCGTTCAGCTTCAAAGCCTCATACCGGATGCAACAGACCGGAGGCCGGATCGTTCGGCACAGGTCTGAAACAGGAATTTGAAGCCCATGTCCGCTTCCATCACCCGCAAGGCCGCAATGGGCGCAGCCGCCGTCGCCGCAGCGACGATGATGTTCGCGCCCGCCGCTTCGGCCCAGAGCCAGTACTATGGCGACCGCTACGGTTCCGGCTATGGCTACGGCCAGGACCGGTATGGCTACAACTACGGTGACCGCTACGACAGCCGCGACAGCTATGACTACTGCCGCAGCGATCGCAGCCAGCGTCGCGCCGCGGGCGCCACGATCGGCGCCGGTATTGGCGCGGTGGCCGGTTCGCAGTTCGCCGCCCGCGGCCGTCGCACCGAAGGGTCCATCCTCGGCGGCGTTCTGGGCGCCGTCGTCGGCGGCAGTGTCGGCAACGACTCGGCCCGCGACTGCGACCGCTACGACAGCCGGTATGGCTATTCCTACGACCAGAACCGCTACGACTACCGCGGCTACCAGGACCCCTACCGGTACGACGACCGGCGGTACGACGATCGCTACCGGTATGAGCGTCGCGAAGGCTGTCGCATGATCGAGAGCCGCAGCCGCGACTGGAACGGCCGGATCGTGACCCGATACGAGGAAGTCTGCGACCGTTACTGACGAGATCGCGTCGCCGGTTATTTTTCAGCCCCCCTGTCGATCGGCGATGTGACGGGAGCCGCCGGTGGAGAAATCCACCGGCGGTTTCTCATTGTTGCAGACGCTACCGCTCGCGCCGCGAGCGCTCGCTGCTCGAGCGCGGTCTTTGGAGGGCGCTACCGCTCGCCCCGCGGGCGCTCGCTGCCTGAGCGCGGTCTCAGGCTCGCCTTGCCCAGAGAAGAAACTCGACATTGCCGTCGCCGCCGGTGATGGGGCTTTCGGTCGTGGCCTGCACGGACCATCCGATGTTTTCCAGCCAGGCGGAGACACGGTCCAGCGCGGCCTGACGCGCGTCGGCGTCCTTGACCACACCGCCACGGCCAATGTCCGAGCGCCTTTCCATCTCGAACTGGGGCTTCACCAGGGTGACGAGGTCGGCGTCCGGCGCGGCCAGCGCCAGGGCGGCGGGCAGGACCTTGGCCAGGCCGATGAAGCTGGCATCGCAGACGATCAACTGCGGTGCGTCCGGGATCAGGGCCGACGACAGATCGCGGGCGTCGGTCTTCTCCAGATTGGTCACGTGTGGATCGGCGGCAATGCGGGGGTGAAGCTGCCCCTGCCCTACGTCCACGGCAAAAACCCGAGAGGCGCCACGCTCGACACAGACCTGGGTGAAGCCGCCGGTCGAGGCGCCGACGTCCAGCACCCTGCGACCCTCGACGGCCACGGGCCAGAGCGTCAGGGCGTGGTCCAGCTTCAGGGCGGCCCGGCCGACAAAGCGGTGGGCCTCTGTGAAGTTGACCTCTGCATCATGAGCGACAGACTGCGATGCCGCGCGAGCCGGCACACCATCGACGGTCACGCCCCCGGCCTCGATCGCCGCCTTCGCCCGCGCCCGGCTTTCGGCCAGACCGCGGGCGACAAGGAGCTGGTCGAGCCGGTTGCGGCTCACCCAATGGCATCCAGACGCGCCAGTGCCGCTTCCAGCTTGGCCTTGCCGGCTTCGGCCTCGGCGAGCTTCTCGCGCTGTTCGTCGACGACTTCCGGCGCGGCGCGGGCGACGAAGTTGGGGTTGCCCAGCTTCCTGTTCACGTGGTCGATGTCGCTGTCGAAGGCAGCGATCTCCTTCGTCAAACGCGTGCGTTCTGCCGACAGGTCGATGATCCCGGCGAGGGAGATGGCGGCGGTCGCGCCGCCGGTGACGAAGGTCACGGCTCCGGCCGGAGCGGTGTCAGCCGAGGCCAGTTCGGACACCCGACCCAGTGTCAGGATCAGATCGCGGTGACGCGCCATGCGCTCTGCGGTCGTCGCGTCCGGCGAGACGAAGGCCAGCGGCGGCTTGGCGGACGGCGGCACATTCATCTCGGCGCGCAGCTGACGAATTTCGGTGACCAGATCGACCAGCCAGCCGATCTCGGCCTCGGCGCCGACGTCCACGAAATTGTCCGGCAGGGCCGGCCACGAAGCGCCGATCAGTGTCGCCTCGTCGCGCGGTGCGCCTTCGCCAGCCGTCTTGTCCCAAAGCTCTTCGGTGATGAAGGGCATGACCGGGTGCATCAGCTTCAGGGTCTGGTCGAGCGTCCAGGCCGTCATGGCGCGGGTCTCGGCCTTGGCCGCCTCATCGGCGCCGTTGAACACCGGCTTGGCCAGCTCGAGATACCAGTCGCAGAAGACGTTCCAGACGAAGCGATAGAGCGCCGATGCCGCGTCGTCGAAACGGCCCGCCTCCAGCGCCTGCGAGACCTGCCGCTCGGCCTTGACCAGCTCTCCACGGATCCACCGGTTGATGGTCTGCTCGGCTCCGGCCGGGTCGAAGGCGGCAACGCGCCGGGCCTCGTTCATCTGGCTGAAGCGCGCGGCGTTCCACAACTTGGTGCCGAAGTTGCGATAACCTTCAATGCGTTGCTTCGACAACTTGATGTCACGCGTGCCGGACAGGATCGCCATCGTGAAGCGCAGCGGGTCGGCGCCCAGCTCGTCGATGATGCCGAGCGGGTCGATGACGTTGCCTTTCGACTTCGACATCTTCTGGCCCTTCTCGTCGCGGACCAGACCGTTGATGATGACCCGCTTGAACGGAACCTCATTCATGAAGTGAAGTCCCATCATCATCATCCGGGCGACCCAGAAGAAAATGATGTCAGCTGCCGTGACCAGATCGGACGTTGGATAGAAGCGCTCGAGGTCTTCGGTCTTCTCCGGCCAGCCCATGGTCGAGAATGGCCACAGCGCCGAGCTGAACCAGGTGTCGAGCACATCCTCGTCCTGCGTCAGGGCCGTTTCAGCGCCGTAGTGGTCGAGAGCGGCCGCTTGGGCGTCCTCCTCGCTCTCCTCGACGAAGATGGTCCCGTCCGGGCCGTACCAGGCCGGAATGCGGTGGCCCCACCAGAGCTGGCGCGAGATGCACCATGGCTCGATGTTGCGCAGCCATTCGAAATAGATCTTCGAATAGCTGGCCGGCTCGAAGACCGTATCGCCCTGCTCCACCGCCCTGATGGCCGGCTGTGCCAGGGTGTGGGCGTCGACGTACCACTGGTCCGTCAGCCACGGCTCGATGACGACGCCCGAGCGGTCGCCGTGCGGGACGGCGTGCTTCGTCTTCTCGATCTCCTTCAGCCAGCCCTCGTCCCCGGCGCGGGCGACGATGGCCTTGCGTGCTGCGAAGCGGTCCATGCCCTCGTATTCGGCGGGCACGTCCGGTGTGTCGGCGGCGGTGATGCGGCCATAGGCGTCCATGACGTTCAGGGCCTGCAGCCCCGCCCGCTTGCCCACGCCGAAGTCGTTGAAGTCGTGCGCCGGGGTGATCTTCACAGCGCCGGAGCCCTTGGTCGGGTCGGCGTAGTCGTCGGCGACGATCGGGATGCGACGGCCGGTGATCGGCAGGATGACGCTCTTGCCAACCAGACCGGCGTAGCGTTCGTCCGACGGATGCACGGCCACGCCGGTGTCGCCCAGCATGGTCTCCGGGCGGGTCGTGGCGACGACGATGTAGTCGCGGGTTTCCCGGTCTGTCGCCTTGCCGTCCTCATCGAAGGCGATCGGGTGCTCATAGGTCACGCCGTCGGCCAGCGGATAGGCGAAATGCCAGTAGGCCCCGTCGACCTCGCGCTGCTCGACTTCCAGATCCGAGATCGCGGTCTGGAAATGCGGATCCCAGTTCACGAGGCGCTTGTCGCGGTAGATCAGGCCCTCCTTGTGCAGCTGGACGAAGACCTTGCGGACGGCGGCGTTCAGCCCCTCATCAAGAGTGAAGCGCTCGCGCGACCAGTCGCAGGAGGCGCCAAGGCGACGCAGTTGGCGGACAATGGTTCCGCCCGACTCGGCCTTCCATTCCCAGATCTTGTCGACGAAGGCCTCACGGCCCATCTCGCGCCGCCCGACATTGCCGGCAGCCGCCAGCTGACGCTCCACGACCATCTGGGTCGCGATGCCGGCATGGTCCGTGCCGGGCAGCCACAGGACCGCCTTGCCCTTCATCCGGTGATAGCGGGCGAGGATGTCCTGAAGCGTGTTGTTCAGCGCGTGGCCGATGTGCAGCGAGCCCGTCACGTTGGGCGGCGGGATGACGATCGAATAGGCGTCGGCAGCGCCGTCCGTCTTCGGGGCGAACTGGCCGCTCTCCTCCCACATCGCGTACAGGCGAGGTTCGGCGGCTTTGGGATCGAAAGTCTTGTCGAGCATCGGAAATACGTCTTGGCGAAAAGAGAAAGGGCGGCCCCGCCGGAGCCGCCCTGGAATGATCTAGTGAAGATCGATGCGCAGGTGAAGGCTAGCCGGCCGAGCGGGCGATGCGTTCTACTTCCTTGCGTACCTGGGCCTCGACGATGCCCGGCAGATTGGCGTCGAGCCATTCCTTCAGCAGCGGGCGCAGCATCTCTGCGACCATGGCCTCGACAGTCGAGCCGCTGGCGAAGGTCAGATCCGGGCCGCCCGGCGCAGCAGCGGCCGGCTCCGGCTTTCTGAAGCTGGCGGCGAGGCCCGCGAAGGCCGAGGCCGCGCTGGCGGCGGCGCTGTCGCCGACGAGCGAATCGTAGCCGCCGGCCGGGACCGACGGATGTTCGGGCGTGTGAACCTCGGGCGCGGCGTAGAACGACTCGCTGACCGCCTCGACCGGGAACGGCTCGGGCTCGGGGCCGGAAATATCCAGATCGCCGATCGTCTCGGAGGCCGGAGCTTCATAGGTGTCGGTCAGTTCGAGGACGTCGTCCTCGGCGGCGACCGGCTCCTGAACCGAAGGCGCCTCGTCCATCATGGCCGGCGAAACGACGGGCTCCTCGACCGGGGCCGGAGCCGCTTCAGCCTGAGACGAGGCAGCGGCCGGAGCGGTTTCGGCCGGGGCGTCGTCTTCGGAGATGATCCGGCGAATGGACGCCAGAATCTCTTCCATCGTCGGTTCCTGGGCGCTCTGGTCGGTCATGTCTAAACCCCGGATCGCACGCGTCGGCGCACGGAATTGATGGTGGCGTACGGCGGGATGCCACCCGTCCGCTTCCCGTCTGTCGTCGCATCTACGCCCGTCGGAATCAACGGGCGTTTTCGCCTGTCGAGCGAGCGGATGGTTACCGGCGGGGCGCGGTCTGGATGACTTCGGACTTCAACTGCTGGTCAATCGGAGCATCTTCCGCATCAACCGCAGGCATCACCGGCGGGGCGGCGACGCGATCAAGAGTCTCCAGCACGCCGTCCCACGGCAGGGCTCCGCGACCGCGCACGCGGTTGTAGTTGGCCGCCGGATCGTAGACTTCGAGCGTGGGATCCAGATCCAGACCTTCCAGCCTGCCCATCGCGGCCAGCAACTGGGCCTGCGCCACGTACTCGTTGCGCTGGGCGCTGGCCAGGGTGACCTCGGCGCTGCGCAGTTCCAGTTCCTGGTTCAGGACGTCCAGGGTGGTGCGCAGCCCGACCTGGGCTTCCTGACGGACACCCTCTGCGGCGACGGTCGCGGCGCGGACCGATTCACGCCCGGCCTGCAGGGTCGACCGGGCCGAGATCGACTGGGCATAGGCGCTGCTGACAGCCTGAAGGGTGTTGCGACGCTCGCCCTCGACGTTGATCTGGGCGGCGTTGGCGCGCTCACGGGCCTGGGCGACGCGCGAACTGGTCAGGCCGCCTGTGAACAGCGGCACCGACAGGGTGGCGCCGGCGCGGAAGGTGGTGTTGTCGGCCAGATCCGAGAAGCGGCCGATGTCGTCGGTGGCGCCACCGTAAGAGGCGCTCACGCTGGCCGACGGCAGATAATCGGCGCGGGCGGCGGCGACCTCGGCCTCGGCGGCGCGCAGGCTCCAGCCCGCCGCACGGATGGAAGGGTTGTCCGCCAGGGCGACATCGAGGGCGGCGTCAAAGTCGGTCGGCACGCCCGGCAGAACCGGCATCGGCTCGAGATTGCCCGGCGCCTGTCCGACAACCGCCGCATAGGCCGCGCGGCTGACGGACAACTGGGCCTGAGCCTGAGCCAGATCGGCCTCCGACTGGGCCAGGCGAGCTTCGGACTGGGCGACATCGGTACGGGTGATCTCGCCGACCTCGAAGCGGGCCGACGACTCTTCCAACTGCCGCTGCAGCACGCCGAGGTTGGCCTGACGGATGCGCAGGATCTCGGCATCGCGAATCACGTCCGCGTAAGCCTGGATCACCGCAGCGAGGACGGTTTGCTCGATGTCCCGCAGGCCTTCGCGCCCGGCGAGGATATTGGCCTCGGCAGCGCTGATCGAATGCCCGACCCGGCCGGCGGTCCACAGCGGCTGGGAGACCGAGATGCTGGCGCTTGCGCCGTCGGACTCGCTGTCTCCGGCGTCGCTCCAGACCTTGGTGTAGTCCGCTCCGACCGACGCCGAGAGCGTCGGGCGCAGGCCGGCGCGGGCGGCGACGATGGTCTCGTCGAGGGCGCGCTGGTTGGCGCGCTGGGCCAGCAGCGACGGATTGGTGCGGTAGGCCAGGGCGATGGCCTCCTGCAGCGTGTCGGCCCAGGCGGGTGCGCCCACGCTCGAAATCACGGCGATGATGGCGGCCGAGGCGAGCGCGCGCGAACGGTTCAGCATGACGATTCCTGCCTTGGACGCAGTGGTTGCGCCCTTCGTATCCCATAGGCCTGATGCGGGACCGTTTACGCCCGCGCCAGTTAAGTTTTTTTCACGCGCCTCGACGGGGCTTCCGTCGCAGCCACGGGTCAGAGGGCGAAGGTGGGTTCCGGCTGCAGTTCCGCAAGCACCTGCGGCGCAGCGTTGAACAGCTCGCGACGCGAGACGCCCTGTTCGCCACGCACGTACAGGACCGCCTTGCCTGCCGCGCTGGACCGTTCAACGACAGCCAGACGACCGCCGACCTTCAGGGCCGCGAGCCAGGCCTCGGGGCGGCCCGGCACGGCGCATTCCGAAACGATGACATCATAGCCTTCGCCCGAAGGCGCGGTCAGCGGCGCCACGACCGTCTGGACGCCCTCGTCGGCCAGAACCGGCCCGACCACCTCGAACACCGCTGCATCAGCTTCCTGGGCGGTGACCTCCAGACCCATACGGGCCAGAACCGCGCCGGCGTATGGGGCCGCGATGGCCAGGGCGCGCTCGCCCGGCCTTGCGCCGAGGGCCATCAGCAGCTTGGACAGATCGCGAGCCAGCATCAGCAGGCGGCCGTTGGCGATTTCGGGCTGGATCTCGGCATAGGCCGAGAAGGCGCGATCAGACGGAAGGAACCGCTCGCGCGGGGTTTCCAGCAGCGCAGCCTGCAGTGCGCGGTCGGTGACATCATTCACCCGGACCTGGCTGTCGACCATGACCTTGCGTGCGGCGGCGAAATCCATGAGCTGGCAATCCTGCTGAAATCTGGCGCGCTTATAGGTCTGTGCGTTGCGGCGGACAATCCGATCTGATAGCGAACGCGCCTCGCGATGGTTGGCTTGGTCACCAAGGCCCCTACGGCCTGATGGCGGAGTGGTTACGCAGCGGACTGCAAATCCGTGTACGCCGGTTCGATTCCGGCTCAGGCCTCCATCGCGAGATTTTCCCTACGGACAGCCGAAAACGCCCCGCGCCGGAACGCGGAGCGCCTGAGGTCGCGTTGCGACGCGATCAGATCGGTGCGGTGATCCAGCCGATGGCGCTGGCTGCGCCCACGGCCGCCGCGGCGATGGCCACGGCCATCCCGACGCGCGCATTGCGATGAATGAAGACGAAAACTCCGCCAAGCATGGCCTGTACTCCCCCCGGACCCGCCCACAGCGCCACAGCTCGGGCCAGCCATCAAGGTGTACAAAGCGTTAATCGCGGATTGGTGATGATTTACGCCCGTTGCGCGAAATGATGCAGGGCGATGCCCCCCGCGACGGATACGTTCAGCGAATCGAAGCCGCCGGCCATCCGGATCCCTACCGGACGACACCGCGCGATGACGGCTTCCGGCAGCCCCGGCCCCTCCGATCCGAGAATCACCGCCACCCGCCCTCCCCGCGGCGCGTCGTGCAGAGGCACGCGCGCGGACGGGGTCATGGCGTAGGGGACGAATCCCCGTGCCTCCAGCTGATCGATGACCTCGGGCAACTGCAGGCCGGCCGCCATCGGCGTGCGCAACACCGCGCCTACGGAAACCCGGATGGCCTTTCGATAGAAGGGATCGCAACAGCCGGCGTCGAGCAACACCGCGTCGGCGCCGAAGGCCGCCGCGTTGCGGAAGATGCCGCCCATGTTGTCGTGATTGCCGATCCCGCCGGCGACCACGACGAGGGCCTCGTCGCCCATCTGATCCAGCAGGGACTCCGCAGGAGCCGCCGTCGGCTTCTCGCCCAAGGCCAGGATGCCCCGGTGAAGATGGAATCCCGCGATCGCGTCCAGGACACCCTGTCCGGCGACATGCACGGGGGCGCCTGACGGCAGGGCGTCGAGAACCGACCGCAAGCCTTCGACACGGTTTTCCGCCAGCAGCACACTGCGAATCCGGCAGCGGGACTGCGGCGAGGCCAGAACGCGCAGAACGACCTCGCCCTCGGCGACGAACAGTCCGTCCCGTCCGGTCAGGTCCTTTTCGCGGATGTCCCGAAAGCCCGCGATACGGGCATCCGAAGGGTCCTGGATGAAGATGATGTTCAAGTTCCGATATTTCCCGTTGCGTTCGTCTGACTCGCGCTGCTATAGCGCCGGCCTTCCCGAGCGAAACCTGTTCCGCGGTAGCTCAGTGGTAGAGCAGCCGACTGTTAATCGGCTGGTCGTAGGTTCGAATCCTACCCGCGGAGCCACTCGCTTTCTCCCTGCGCTCCGGCGCACCGGGAAAGCTCCCCCGATACAGCCGATCATGTCCAGGCGATCCGCCGCGGGCGGGTTCGCGCGCAAGAAAAAAGCCCGACGCAGGCGCCGGGCTGAAGAAGTTCGGTGATGGTGGGTGTCCTCGAAAAGGAAGACATCCTTCCGTTGATCCGAATTGGTTAACGTATTGTGAATCGGGCGTCGGGCAGCCAGGTCCATTGGCGCCCTCCGGAAGGCCCGGACCAGGCGACCCGCCATCCGGCGCCGGCGCGCTCTGCCTGAATCCCTGACGTCGATATGCCCGGCCCGGGCCAGTCGAACGCAGCGTCCCCGACCCGCACGATCCCTGCTGCGCCGCCTTCGCTGAGCACCACGCTCCAGCGTCCCCGGGCGTCGGGAACGACCTGCACGGTCTGACCGCCCGCGGTCACCGACAGCCGCCCGGCGCTATCGGCGGCCACTCCTGACGCCAGGGCGGATCGCCCGTCGCTATCGACTGCGCCGAGGCTGGGCGCCCGATCCAGCCGCCGTGTGGCCCCTCCCAGGCGAAGAACCGCGATCGGGCCGTCCGCCAGAATCAGCAGACGCTCGGGCGACGCCGCAATGTCCTGTCCGATCCGGGTTTCCGGCTGAAGCATCAGGTGTTCGCGAGGCGCGGTCATCCGGATCTCGAATCGCCCTGCCGCGTCCGCCGCCGCCGCGAAGGCCGCGCCATCGTCGTTGCTGAGCGCCACCCGCGCACCGGGCTCCGCCGTCCCCGAGAAGATCAGTGTGGCGGGCCCTCGCCTCACCGCGGTGATCTCCGGCGGGCGAGCCCAGCCGTGGGATTGGGTCGAGAGAGGTTCGACCTTCCGGGGCGGCCCGTCCGAACAGGCGCCCAGAGCCGCGACGACAATCACCAGGGCGCCAGGGAAGATGGCCCGTTTCATCCTGTGTCTCCGGAGGCTAGGACTATCTGCCAGATAGCGCGCCGCAGGCGCCGCTGTCTCCCATCGATACCGAGGCTTCATGTCCATCTCCATCCAGCCGTTCGACGGCAAGTCCGTCTGCCTGTTCTGCGGCTCATCCGACCGTTCAGACCCCGCCTACACCGTCGCCGCACAGGAGTTCGGCGCGCAGACCGCCGCCGCAGGCTGGCGTCTGGTTTACGGCGGCGGCGGCGTGGGGCTGATGGGCGCATCGGCGCGGTCCGCCCACGAGGCCGGCGGCCGTGTGCTCGGCGTCATGCCCGGCTTCCTGCGCAGCCGCGAACGCCTGTTCGACGACGTCGAGACCCTGGTCGTCACCTCGATGCATGAACGCAAGACGATCATGTACGACCAGTCCGACGCCTTCGTCGTCGCGCCGGGCGGCGTGGGCACGCTGGAAGAGGTCATCGAGGTGTTGTCGTGGAAGCGCCTGGACCTGCACGGCAAGCCGGTGATCTTCCTCAACATCAACGGCTTCTGGGACACCCTGCTGGCCACGCTCGACCACAGCATGGCCTCCGGCATGACCCCGGATACCTTCCGGCAGGCCTATAGCGTGGCGAACACGGTCGAGGAGGCGATCGCGCAGATGCAAGGCGCGGACGATCTGCCTCACTTGAAACATGATCAGCGATAAGTAATCGTCGTTCAGAGAGCGTTGTGCGTTTCGTTTAGCAACGCGCCTTGACCGTTTCTTTTAAAAACGCATAGTGAGCTCGCGGGCCCCTCCCCGGACGCCCCGACCTCATACGGAGTTTCCCCATGCGCGCACTGCTCGTCGCCGCGACCCTGCTTGTCGCCGCCCCCGCCTTCGCCCAGTCGGGCGCCTCGTCCGCTACCCTCGCCGACGCCACGCGCGCCCCGGCCGGCCGCACCATCATCGACGGCGCCACCTGGCGCTGCGAAGGCGCGTCGTGCACCGCCAACGGC
The DNA here is from genome assembly GCA_052441165.1 of Caulobacteraceae bacterium. Lineage (GTDB taxonomy): Bacteria > Pseudomonadota > Alphaproteobacteria > Caulobacterales > Caulobacteraceae > Brevundimonas. The sequence continues at coordinate 153,828 of JBQVQW010000004.1, forward strand.
GGCGCCAATCAGACCGCCACCCGCGCGTGCCGCCGTGTGGTCGCCCGCTTCGGCGCTGTGTCGGCCTTCACCTACAAGGGCGTCGCCCTGTCGGCCGAAGAACTGACCGCCTGCAACGCCTGATCCTCCGCGGATCGCACAGTTGAGAAAGGCCGCTCCCGAACGGGGGCGGCCTTTTTCGTGTCCGGTCGTCGAGAGCGCCTAGGCCGGCTCGCCTTTCAGCCGCTTCACGATGCGGTCGCGCTCGATCATGGGCGCGATGGTCGCCATGTCCGGACCGTGCGATTGACCGGTCAGGATCAGGCGCAGCGGCATGAACAGGCCCTTGCCCCTGGCGCCGGTCGCTTCCTTCACGGCATTGGTCCAGGTCGGCCACAGGGTGGCGTCGATGGTTTCCGGCAGGACCGCCAGGGCAGCCTCGGCAAAAGCGGGGTCCTCGATCACAGGGGTGATCGGGCCGCGCACGATGGCCGCCATTTCAACGACATCGGCGAACTTCTGAAGGTTCGGCCTTACGGCTTCCCAGAAGCCTTCGCCGAGATCGGCGCCCAGCTCCGCCAGACGCGGCCGGGCGACTTCGTAGTCCATGGCGTGCAGGGCCTGGGCGTTCAAACGGTCAAGGTCGGCTGTGTCATAGCGCGCCGGAGAGCGGCCCATCTTCGAGAAGGCGAAGCTGTCGCCCAGCGCCTGGATTGAGGCTCCGACCTCGAGCGGATCCGACGTGCCGATGCGGCCCAGATGGCTGGTGATGGCGATCGGCTCGTAGCCGAGGTCGCGCATTTCGCTGATCGAAAGCGACCCCAGGCGTTTCGACAGGGCCGCGCCATCCGCGCCGACCAGCAGCGGCATGTGGGCGAACGCCGGGACAGGACCGCCCAAGGCCTCGAAAATCTCGATTTGCGCGCCGGTGTTGGTCACGTGGTCCTCGCCGCGGATCACGTGGGTGATGGCCATGTCGATGTCGTCGACGACCGAAGGAAGGGTGTAGAGGAACAGGCCGTCCTCGCGGATCAGAACCGGGTCCGACATCGAGGCGGTGTCCACCTCGGCATGACCGCGCGCGAGGTCTTCCCAGGCGACGCGCTTGCCATCCAGCTTGAAGCGCCAGTGCGGGCGACGCCCCTCGGCCTCATAGGCGGCCTTCTGCTCGTCGGTCAGCTCCAGCGCAGCACGATCGTAGATCGGGGGCAGGCCGCGTGACAGCTGCACCTTGCGGCGCCGGTCCAGTTCCTCGGCCGTTTCGTAGCAGGCGTACAGGCGTCCGGACGCCTTGAGCCGGGCGGCCGCGTCTTCGTAGCGATCAAACCGCTTCGACTGGTTGTGGCGCTCGTCCCACAGCAGGCCAAGCCAGGAGAGATCGTTCTCGATACCCTGCTCGAACTCGGCGGTGGATCGCGCGAGGTCGGTATCGTCGATGCGCAGCACGAAGCTGCCGCCCTGCCCCTTCGCGAACATCCAGTTGACCAGGGCGGTGCGCACGTTTCCGACGTGCAGTTTACCCGTCGGAGACGGGGCGAAGCGGACCTTGACGGACATTCAGACGACCTTGCGATGCGAGGCGGCTAGGTCGCCCTCCAGTCCGGCGAAGTCAAGGCAGGGCGTGGTCCGAACTCAGGCGGACTGCGTTTCCGACGCAGCCGGCCTTCAGTCGTCGCGGTGCACGCGTTCCCGACGCTCGTGACGCTCCTGGGCCTCAACCGACAGGGTCGCCGTCGGACGCGCTTCCAGGCGACCGAGGCTGATCGGCTCGCCCGTCTCCTCGCAGAAGCCGTAGGACCCGTCCTCGATCCGGCGCAGAGCCTCGTCGATCTTGGAGATGAGTTTCCGCTGTCGATCGCGGGTGCGCAGTTCCAGCGCCCGGTCCGATTCCGAAGACGCGCGATCCACCAGATCGGGGTGGTTCTCGGTCTCGGCTTTCAGATTGATCACCGTGCCTTTGGACTCGCGAAGGATGTCATCCTTCCAGTCCATGAGCTTGGCCTTGAAATAGGCCAGCTGCCGCTCATTCATGAACGGCTCGTCGTCGGTCGGCCGGTACGCAGCCTTCTCGACAGTACTGGACGCCAATGCGTTCATCGCACTCACGCTAATCCCTCAGCGCCCCCCTGTGGCGCACGCTGCGTATAGGGCTGCGAGAGAGTCGCGGCAACAACCCTCTCGCGAGCGTGAGCGACTACGGCTCACCCTTGGTCAAGACCGTGACAATTCTTCATCACACCGCGAGCCGGACCTCGCTTTTTCGGAACGAATTCGTCGATTTACGCTGCAGTTCGGCGAATTTCCGCCTTTGCCAGCTCCACCGCAGCGCGAAGATCGATCTGGTTCAGCACCTGCGAAAGACCCGCGTCCGGATCTTCCGGACGCTGCTCACCGATGGTTTTCGCCAGTCGACCCAGCGCCGCTTCACCCGTTGCTCCATCCAGAAGCGCGAGCTTCAGCTCATCCAGACGGTCCAGCAATCCATGTCCCCGGCGTATCGCACGTCGCCGGCGCTCGGTCGGATCCTCGACCCCCTGGAGCGCCATCAGGGCGCCGACATCCGCAACGCCGCCCATGGCGCTGGTCGCCTGGGTCGCATTCGACGGCGCGGCGCCGCCGGTCGAGGACAGCGAGAAGCCGCCGGACGCCTGGCGCGTCTGACGTGATCCTTGCGGAGCCGAGGGGCCGGTGGGGCCGTTGACCTTCATGTGCGGGAACTCCTGAGCACGACCCAACATCGCCGCGCCCGGTCACCGTTTGGTTAATGGCCCGGCAAAAACTGCCGAAGCATCGACCGCCCGACGCGAACTCGTGTTGTTTTTGCTGCCCTTTCTGACTGGCACAGCGCTGGCATATCCGACTGACGTAATTGATCGCGGATGCCCGACCGATGCAGAAACTGCTGACCGCCCTCCTCGCCGCCGCCGCCGTGGCCGGATTCGCTGCACCGGCGATGGCCCAGTCGCGGATCAAGGACATCGCCGCCATCGAGGGGGTGCGGACGAACCAGCTGGTCGGCTACGGGCTGGTCGTCGGTCTCAACGGCACGGGTGACAGCCTGCGCAACTGCCCCTTCACCCGCCAGTCGCTGGAAGGCATGACCGAGCGCCTCGGCGTCAACATCCGCGGGACGAACGCAAACTCCAAGAACATCGCGGCCATCATGGTGACCGCCGAGCTGCCGCCGTTCGCCACGCCGGGCTCCCGCATCGACGTCTCGGTCTCCTCCATGTGCGACGCCAAGAGCCTGCTGGGCGGCACCCTGCTGGTGACAAGCCTGCAAGGCGCGGACGGTCAGGTCTATGCCGTCGCCCAAGGCTCGATCCAGACGGGCGCCGTGTCGGCCGCCGGCGCATCCGGCTCGTCGGTCACGCGCGGCGTGCCGACCGCGGGCCGCATTGCCGCCGGCGCCACTGTCGAGCGGGAGACCGGCTTCGAGCTCGCCAATATGAACGAGGTGCGCCTGACCCTGCGCAATCCGGATTTCACGACAGCCCAGCGCGTCGCCGCCATCATCAACCAGACCTATCCCAGCAGCGCCCTGGCCGAGAACGGCACCGTCATAGCCCTGCGCGCGCCGGCCCAGATGGGCATGGCCGGCTTCATCAGCCGCGTGGAAAACCTCGCCGTCGAGGTGGACGCCCCGGCCAAGGTCATCATCGACGAGGTCAACGGCGTCATCGTCATGGGCGACCAGGTGCGCGTCTCCACGGTCGCCATCGCTCACGGCAACCTGACCGTCTCGGTCCAGGAGACGCCCCTGGTCAGCCAGCCCGAGCCCTTCAGCCGCGGTCAGACCGCCGTCGTTCCGCAATCCAATGTCGAGATCACCGAGGAAACCGGCACCCAGATGCGGATCGTCGGCGGCAGCACCTCCCTGTCCACCCTGGTGAACGGTCTGAACGCCCTGGGTGTCAGCCCGCGCGACATGATCAGCATCCTGCAGGCCATCAAGGCCGCCGGGGCGCTGCAAGCCGACATCGAGGTGATGTAATGAACCCGGTCGATGCGATCAGCGCTCCCCTCGCCCGGACGACCCCGAGCCGGGATGCCGGAGCCGCCGCACGCATGCGCGAGACTGCCGAAGCCTTCGAGGCCTCCTTCCTCTCGCAGATGCTGAAGCCGATGTTCGAGGGGCTGAAGACGGACGGCATGTTCGGTGGCGGCCACGCCGAGGAAACCTGGCGCGGCTTCATGGTCGAGGCCATGGCCAAACAGACCGTGCAGGCGGGCGGCATCGGCCTTGCCGATCAGGTGGTCGCACAGATGATCCGTATGCAGGAGGAGCAGTCGGCATGACCGATCCGGCCACCATCAACGCCACGGCGCGCATCCGCCAGCTGATCGATCTGACCCGCCGCCTGACGGAACGGCTGACCGCCGAGTCAAAGGCCTTCGAGGCCCGCCGCCCGCAGGACGCCATGGCCACCCTTGCCGAAACCCAGGATCTGGCGAACGTCTATCGGCGCGAGTCCGCCCAGCTGAAGGCCAATCCCGCCAGCGTGGCGGCGGCCTCGCCGGCGGACCGACAGGCCCTCATCGTCGCGACCCGGGCCTTCGAGGCCATTCTCGAAACACACTCGCGCGCCGTGGAAGCCGCCCGCACGATTTCCGAAGGCCTTGTCAGGACGATCGCAGCCGAAGTCGCGGGCCAGCGCGGCAATCCTTCGGCTTACGGAGCATCGGGGCGCGCAAATGGCGGCGACACCCGGGCCGTGGCCTATAACCGGACGGCTTAGTAATCTCTTAAGCCTGTCCCTTGAGCGGAATATTTACGGCGACGGTTCACTGTCGGCGTATGAAAACCAAATCCCGTCTTCTTGGCTTCGCATTTGCGTCTGCGGACCTTCTCGTCGAACTCGACGACAACGGGACTGTCGCGTTCGCCCTGGGCGCAGGGCCTGCGGTCGGCACTGATCCGTCCAAAGACTGGATGAACCGGCCGCTGGCGGATGTTCTTGGCCGGGCCAGCCGCAAGCTGGTCAGCGATTCCCTCGCGGGCCTTTCCCAGGGTGCGCGCACGCCGCCGGTCGAAATTCTGGTCCACTGCGGAGACACGAAGGCGCGGCGTGCGATCTTCTCGGCGTTCCAGTTGCCGCAGCTTGCCCCCGCCATCTCCTGCGCCCTGAGCTGGAAGGGCCATGTCTTCGATCTGGACCGTCCCCACGCGCCGCCCACGGATGCGGAAGGGCTGATCAGTCGCGTGCGGGAACGCCTTTCGAACCCGCCGGAAGGCGGTCTGGCGCTGGCCTTCGTCGACGTGCCAGGTCTTGCCGCCGCCGGCAGGGCGAACGATCAGGTCATCCGTCATGTGGAAACGGCGCTTCAGGCCGGCTCGCTCGACGGCTCAAGCGCAGCCCAGCTCGACCCTGAAAGATTTGCCGTCCTGCGGGATTCCAGCGACACGACCGACCTGGCCGACAAGGTAGCGGAAGCGGCCCTGATAGAAGGCGTCAGCCTGGCTGCCGCGTCGACACAGGTCGCACTCACGCCGGAAACGCCGGCGCACCTGACGCTTAAGGCCCTCCGCTACGCCCTGGAAGGCTGCATTCGCGATGGCGCGCTCGAGCGGCCGGAGCTCGCTTTCTCGGACAGCCTCAACCGGGTAATGGGCGAAGCCGACCGCTTCAGAGCCATGGTTCGGAACCGTGAGTTCGATGTTCACTACCAACCGATCGTCGACCTCGACACCGGCGCCGCCCATCACTTCGAGGCTCTGGCCAGACTGAAAGGCCAGACCAGCCCCGCCGGCTCGATCCGCATGGCCGAGGAGCTCGGCCTGATTGAAAGTTTCGATCACGCGGTGCTGGCCAAGGTCGTCAACCAGATGCGCCAGCCCGGTTTCGGATTGACCCGGATCGCAGCGAATATCTCCGGCGACTCCCTCGCCACCGATGCGACGGCGGATCTGATTCTCCGAAGCACCGCAGATGACGTGATGCTCAGAAAGCGTCTGATCATCGAGATCACCGAGAGCGCTGCGGTCGAGGACATCGATGCTGCGAACCGGCGGATCGCCAGTCTGCGCAAGGCCGGCATCAAGGTCTGCATCGACGACTTCGGCATCGGGGCGGCGTCGCTCGAGTACATCCGCCGCCTGAAGGTGGATGTGGTCAAGATCGACGGCTCGTTCGTCAAGGACATCACCACCAACGAGCGGTCGCGCTCGCTTGTGTCGCACCTCGTGAAACTCTGCGGCGATCTCGACATGCAGACCGTTGCCGAGATGATCGAGACCGAAGAGCAGGCCGACATCGTGCGGCAGATCGGGGTGGACTGGGGTCAGGGCTGGCTCTATGGCCGGCCCACGCCCCGACCGGTCTATCAGCCCGCCGCGCCGGCAGTTAGCCGCCGGATAGGTCAGGTGGTCGGCTGGAGCTAGACAGACAGACCGTTCGCGTGGTCCCGATCGCGCGCAGGAAGTCGTCGTCATGGCTGACCACCACGAGGGCGCCGTCATAGGCCAGCAACGCAGCCTCGACCGCAGCGATCGAGTCCAGATCCAGGTGGTTGGTCGGTTCGTCGAGGACCAGCATTTGCGGGGGCGACCCGCCCGTCATCATGCAGGCCAATGCGGCGCGCAATCGCTCGCCGCCCGAAAGGGCGCCGACCGTTCGCTGCGCCGCCGTGTTCCGGAACAGGAAGCGCGCGAGCGCCGCGTAGGCCTCGTTCGGCGTGCCGCCGGGGTTCAGCCTCAACCAGGCGTCAAGCAGGGTCTCCCGAGGCCGCAGGATCGCCGAATCCTGATCCAGGAAGGCGGCGCGGACCGGGCGGTCGACCCGGCCTGATGTCGGCGTGATTGCACCCGTCACCAGTTTCAGCAGCGTCGTCTTTCCGGAGCCGTTCGCACCCGTGATCGCGATCCGCTCCGGCCCGGTGATCCGCAGCGCGGTCGGAGCGAGCACGAGCCGCCCGGAAGGCGCGGCCCACGACGCCGCGTCCAGCACGGCCACCGTTCGACCGGCCGCAAGGCGGGTCGAGGGCATGGGAATGTCCAGCGCGCGGATGCGCTCCACCCTTTCGCGGGCTTCCGAAAGCTGGACTTCCGCCCGCTCCGTCCGGCGCTGAGCCAGCGCATCTTCCCGTGCGCCGGAGTTCTCCGCCCGCTCGGCCATCGCGCCCAGCAGGATGCGCGGCTCCGACGCCCGCGCGGCGAAGGCTCGCCCCGCCTTGTCGCGCCGGGCCTTGCGCTCGACCGCCCGCTGGTTTTCCCGGGCTACGCGCGAGGCGTCGCGCTCCGCCGTCTCAAGGTCACGCTCCGCTGCGGCGCGCTCGGCGGCCTTGCGCCCGGCGTAGAGGTCATAGCCGCCGCCGTAGGTCGCTGCGCCCAGGCTGGACAGTTCGACGATCCGGTCCATGAGCCGAAGCAGGGCCCGGTCGTGGCTGACCACGACGGCCCCGCCCGGCCAGCGGCCCAGCAGGTCGGCGATGGCGGCCCGTCCATCGACGTCCAGATGATTGGTCGGTTCGTCCAGAACCAGAAGGTCCGGCTGACGGAGAAGCAGGCCGGCAAGACGAACCCGCGTCTGCTCCCCGCCGCTCAGCGACATGGCGGGCCGTTCAGGTTCGAGCTGCGGCAGTCCGACGTCGGTCAGAGCCGCGGCGATACGATCATCCAGCGACCAGTCAGCGAGCTCGAGGTCGTCGCCCGCGGCCTCGCCCGCCAGCACTCGCGCGACGATCGCCAGCGCCCCGGCGACGCCCAGCAGATTCGCGACGGTATCGCCCGCCCCGGGATCCCGCCTTTGCTCCAGCCAGGCGACGTCGCCCGTGCGCGCGACAGCGCCCTCGGCGGGATCGGACTGCCCGACGATCAGACGAAGCAAGGTCGTCTTGCCGGAGCCGTTTCGGCCGACAATACCCGTCCGCTCACGCCCGAAGGCGAGGCTCAGATCAGAGAAAAGGGTGTGACCGTCAGGCGTGCGGGCCGCGACGCGATCGAGCGTCACGACTGCGGATGCGGACGGGTTTCGGCTTGGGAGCGAGGACATGAGCGAGCACGAGCAGCAGCGGAGCGGAAAGGGCGAAACCGATTTCCAGCGTGCTGATCATGATCGTCGGGCCTCCAGTGAACTCACTCCAGAGGGAGAGGATGGGGGCGATTGCCGGCGCCCGCAAGTGTTTTCAGGCTCGTCGCGCTGACGAGCGCGTGACACGATCACCGGCGGAGGAACCCGAAATGCGCCATTTGAAGCTGCTCGCGCTGCTGCTCCCAACCCTGCTCGCGGCCTGCGCCAGCACGCCCGACGCCCCCGCCGGCCCGGCGGATTTCACCCCCGTCGCCACGACGCCGGCGCCACATGCGCGCCTGTATGCCGATTGCATCGGTCAGGCGGCGGCGAACGGAACCTATGGCCGCGCCCACGATCCAGACACCGAGATCGTCCAATTCACCTGCACAGGCGGCCCGGCCCGCGCCTTCTACGACGCTCTGGCCGCCCGCAGCGCCGAGGTGGCGTCGGAGGTCGTAGCCAATGGCCGCATCTTCCGATCGACCAACAGGATTATCGCCAACCTGCTCGGCGCCGACCATTGCTCGACCGACGGCGCCGGCGACTATCGCTGCTCTCTCAGCTTCAACGCCGGCGAGTTCCTGCGGCCGCAGTGATCAGGCTGCCGGCGCAGCCGCCGCTCCGGTCTCAGGTCCCGCTTTGAACACCGTGTGGACATTGAAATTCACAATAGCCCAGCCCTCGGCTTCCTTTCGGAACTCGGTGTCTGCGGTCACGGTCTTGTCCGTGTAGTCGTATGTGTGGCGCACACTGTAGAAGGCGCCCTGCGAACTGGCCACGCTGCGAACGCCCACGACCGACGGCGCCGGCGGCGGCGATGCGCCGACCATATCGTGCAGCATGGGCAACTGGGCGCGAACCTGCGCAGGCGCGACGGCCGGCGACATCCTGGCCACGAGGGCGTCATCGCGTCTGGCCACGAGGTCCTGATAGGCCGCTTCCGCCGTCTGATTCAGTTCCGCATTGGCCTGCGAGGTGCTCGCGTGGAAATTGCACGCCGCCGCCAACAGCGCCGCCGACATGACAGCCAGAGTCCATTTGCGCATGGTCGCCCTCCACTCCCGCCATGGTTTGAGCATGGCCCACGACAAGTTTGCAACCGGCATCCTGCTGCCAGCTGCTGTCAGCAGTCTGGCGCGTGGCAGGAGGAGTTCCCATATTGTTCTTGCTGATTTCAGCAAACCATCCCCCATATAGCGCTGTCGCGCCGGACCCTCCCCGGCCCCTCCGCGTTCTCCGGATTCCATGACCGAAAAGCACAACTTCATCCGCGTGCGCGGCGCGCGCGAGCACAATCTCAAGGGCGTCGACATCGACATCCCGCGCGAGAAGCTGGTGGTCATGACCGGCCTGTCGGGCTCGGGCAAATCCTCGCTCGCCTTCGACACCATCTATGCCGAGGGCCAGCGTCGCTATGTCGAGAGCCTCAGCGCCTATGCCCGCCAGTTCCTGGAGCTGATGGGCAAGCCGGACGTGGACCTGATCGAAGGCCTGTCGCCGGCCATCTCGATCGAACAGAAGACCACGTCGAAGAACCCGCGCTCGACCGTCGGCACGGTGACCGAGATCCACGACTACATGCGCCTGCTGTGGGCGCGCGTGGGCATTCCCTATTCGCCGGCCACCGGCCTGCCGATCGAGAGCCAGACCATCTCCATGATGGTCGACAAGCTGACGGCCCTGCCCGATGGCGAACGCCTGCTGCTGCTGGCTCCGGTCGTTCGCGGCCGCAAGGGCGAGTACAGGAAGGAAATCGCCGAGTGGCAGCGCTCGGGCTTCCAGCGCCTGAAGATCGACGGCGAATTCTACGCCATCGAGGACGCCCCGGCGCTGGACAAGAAGTTCAAGCACGACATCGACATCGTCGTGGACCGGATCGTCACCAAGCCGGGTCTCGAAGGCCGCTACGCCGACAGCCTGCAGACGGCGCTCGGTTTGGCCGACGGCATCGCCGTGGCGGAATGGGCAGCCCCGGCCGAGGGCGAGAAAGAGCCGCGCCGCATCACCTTCTCCGAGAAGTTCGCCTGTCCGGTCTCGGGCTTCACCATCAGCGAGATCGAGCCGCGGCTGTTCTCGTTCAACAATCCGTTCGGCGCCTGCCCGGCCTGCGACGGCCTGGGCGTGAAGCTGGCCTTCGACGCCGATCTGGTGGTGCCGGATCGCGACAAGACCCTGCACGGCGGCGCGGTGGCTCCCTGGTCGCGCGGCCCCTCGCCGCTCTACACCCAGACGCTGCAGTCCCTGTCGACCCACTACGGCTTCTCGATGGACAAGCCGTGGCGCGATCTGCCGGCCAAGGCCCAGAACGTCATCCTGCAGGGCTCGGGCGGCGAGAAGATCAAGTTCGTCTACGACGACAATGCCCGGAAGTACGAGACGCTGAAGGCCTTCGAGGGCGTCCTGCCGAACCTCGAGCGTCGCTGGCGCGAGACCGACAGCGCCTGGGTCCGCGAAGAACTGGGCCGCTTCCAGTCCGAAACCCCGTGCGAAAGCTGCGGCGGCAAGCGCCTGAAACCCGAAGCGCTGGCGGTGAAGATCGCGGGCGAGGACATCGCCGACATCTCAACCCTGTCCATCTCGCGCGCCTTCGCCTGGTTCGAAAGCCTCGACGGCCAGTTGACCGACAAGCAGATGGAGATCGCCCGACGGATCCTGAAGGAGATCACGGATCGCCTGAGGTTCCTTAACAATGTCGGCCTCGACTATCTGAACCTGTCGCGCAGCTCGGGCACCCTGTCCGGGGGCGAGAGCCAGCGCATCCGTCTGGCGTCGCAGATCGGCTCGGGCCTGACCGGCGTGCTCTACGTCCTCGACGAACCGTCGATCGGCCTGCACCAGCGCGACAACACCCGACTGCTGGAAAGCCTGATGGGCCTGCGCGACCTCGGCAACTCCGTGCTGGTGGTCGAGCACGACGAGGAGGCCATCCTGACGGCCGACTACGTCATCGACATGGGCCCGGCCGCCGGCGTCCATGGCGGCCAGATCTGCGCCCACGGCACCCCGGCCGAGGTGATGGCCAACCCGAACTCCCTGACCGGCAAATACCTGACCGGCGAGCGCGAGATCGAGCTGCCGGCCGATGGTCGCCGCCCTGTGAACCGCAAGAAGATGCTGCGCATCTCGGGCGCCACCGGCAACAACCTGAAGAACGTCACCGGCGAAATCCCGGCCGGCCTGTTCACCTGCGTCACCGGCGTATCCGGCGGCGGCAAGTCCACCTTCACGATCGAGACCCTCTACAAGGCGGCGGCGCGTCGCCTGCACAACGCCTCGGACGCCCCGGCCCATTTCGACCGGATCGAGGGGCTGGAGATGTTCGACAAGGTCATCGACATCGACCAGTCGCCCATCGGCCGCACCCCGCGCTCGAACCCCGCCACCTACACCGGCGCCTTCGGCCCGATCCGCGACTGGTACGCCGGCCTGCCGGAGTCCAAGGCGCGCGGCTACGGCCCGGGGCGCTTCAGCTTTAACGTGAAGGGCGGCCGCTGCGAGGCCTGTCAGGGCGACGGCGTCATCAAGATCGAGATGCACTTCCTGCCGGACGTCTACGTCACCTGCGACGTCTGCAAGGGCAAGCGCTACAACCGCGAGACGCTGGAGATCGTCTTCAAGGGCAAGAGCATCTCCGACGTTCTGGACATGACGGTCGAGGAGGCCGCGCGCTTCTTCAACGCCGTGCCGTCCATCCGCGACAAGATGCAGACGCTGGAGCGCGTGGGACTGGGCTATGTCCAGGTCGGCCAGTCGGCGACGACCCTGTCCGGCGGCGAGGCCCAGCGGGTCAAGCTGTCGAAGGAGTTGTCCAAGCGCGCGACCGGCAAGACTCTCTACATCCTCGACGAGCCCACGACGGGCCTGCATTTCGAGGACACCCGCAAGCTGCTGGAGGTGCTTCAGGAGTTGGTCGAGAGCGGCAACACCATCGTGGTGATCGAGCATAACCTCGATGTCATCAAGGTCGCCGACTGGCTGCTGGACTTCGGTCCCGAGGGCGGTGAAGGCGGCGGCGAGATCGTCGCGGTCGGCACGCCGGAAGAGGTCGCGGCCAATCCGAAGAGCTGGACCGGCAAGTATCTGAAGGAGGTGCTGGACCGCCACGAGGAACGCCGCAAGGCGCGCGTGGCGGACCTGAAGGTAGAGAGCAAGCCGGCCAGGGCGCGCAAGAGCGCCTGAGCCGGCCGGAAGGTCAGCCGGCCCGCCCGGCGTCGCCCACGATCTCGCGATAGGCCACTGCCGGCGGCGCGAGGAAGATGGCGTAGGTCAGGGCCGAGAAGAACGAGCTGATCACGAGGTTCGCAATCATCGGCGCGCTGAAGAAGGTCTGCAGACTGCTGTAATCCGCCTGCAGGGTGCGGAACAGGGCGTCGATCGAGCCGGCGCTGCCGCCACCCAGCATCATCATGACCGCGAAGGCGATGGCGCTGCCGAGGAAGGACACCATCAGGCCCAGCACGAAGGCGAGGATATAGGCGCCCAGCAGTTGCCAGAAATGTCCCTTCGTCGCGCTCCAGCTCTCGAAGATCCGGATCCGCCCCTCGGCGAAGGTCATGGGCGCGGCCATCGAGAACTTGACCGTGAACACGAACAGACCGGCGAAGACCGCCAGATAGATCAGTACGATCAACAGCCCGACGATCACTCCGCCGCCGGCGCCGGATGCGCCCAGCGCGGCGCCAAGAACCGCGCCGATGATGCCGATCACAATCGACAGCACGATCGTGCCGACGAACATCATGGCCCACAGGGCGACGATCACCACGGCGAGACGAAGCTCTGTCGCCCCCAGCCTCAGGTAGGCGAAGCGGGCGTTCTCGGGGCGCAGGACGGCGCGATAGACCGCACCGGTGAACACGGCGAATATCAGCACCGCGATCGGCAGCAGGATCGCGTACAGCCCCACCATCTGGTTGACGAGGCTGAAAACCTCCGTCGGATCACTGCTCTGCGCCCCGCTGGCCTCGATCAGCTGGCCCATCGTGTCCCCGAACATCGCCACCATCAGCGCAGAGCTGACGACACTGATCACCAGCGAGGCCAGAGCCCAGGCCAGCATGACCTTCGGGTGATGCCTCCCGATCCGGAAGCCCTCCAGTGCCGCGTCCGTCGCCGAAAAAGCCATCTCGTTCTCCAAAGTCGAGGCGCCAGCCTAGCGACCTTGTCGCTGCGTCGCTAGAACCCGCGCCATGACAACCCCCACCCCCATCCATGTCATCGGCGGCGGCCTCGCCGGTTCGGAAGCCGCGTGGCAGATCGCCAGCGCCGGCGTGCCTGTGATCCTGCACGAGATGCGCGGCGTTCCCGGCGTGAAAACCGACGCCCACCACACCGACGGCCTGGCCGAGCTGGTCTGCTCCAACTCCTTCCGCTCGGATGACTGGGAGTTCAACGCCGTCGGTCTGCTGCACGCCGAAATGCGAGCGCTGGACTCCATCATCATGGCCTGCGGCGACGCGCACCAGGTCCCCGCAGGCGGCGCCCTGGCCGTCGACCGCGACGGGTTCTCGCAGGCGGTGACCGCGAAGCTGGAGGCCCATCCGCTGGTCACCATCGTGCGGGAGGAAATCGCCGGCCTGCCGCCCGAAGACTGGGACAACGTCATCGTCGCCACCGGCCCGCTGACCTCCCCGGCTCTCGCAGACGCCATCCTGAGGGCCACAGGCGAAGAGAGCCTGAGCTTCTTCGACGCCATTGCGCCGATCATCCACGCCGACTCGATCGACTTCGACATCGCGTGGCGTCAGTCGCGATACGACAAGGAAGGGCCTGGCGGCGACGCGGCGGCCTACATCAACCTGCCGATGGACAAGCCTCAGTACGAAGCCTTCATCGACGCCCTGCTGGACGGACCCAAGGCCGAGTTCAAGGATTGGGAGAACGTCCCCTATTTCGACGGCTGCCTGCCGATCGAGGTGATGGCCGAACGCGGTCGCGAGACCCTGCGTCATGGCCCGATGAAGCCGGTCGGCCTGACCAATCCGCGCAATCCGACGGTCAAGGCGCACGCCATCGTCCAGCTGCGTCAGGACAACGCCCTGGGCACGCTGTTCAACATGGTTGGCTTCCAGACCAAGCTGAAGCATGGCGCGCAGACCGAGGTCTTCCGCATGATCCCGGGTCTGCAGGACGCGCAGTTCGCACGGCTCGGCGGCCTGCACCGCAACACCTTCCTGAACAGCCCGAAGCTGCTGGACCGACAGTTGCGCCTGAAGTCGATGCCGCGCCTGCGCTTCGCCGGTCAGGTCACGGGCGTCGAGGGCTACGTCGAGAGTGCAGCCATGGGCCTCCTGACGGGTCGTCTCGCCGCCGCGCAGGCGCTGGGTCACGACCTCGCCCCGCCGCCGGCCGAGACCGCCATGGGCGCCCTGGTCGAGCACATCACGGGCGGCCACCTCGAGGGTTCGAAATTCCAGCCGATGAACATCAACTACGGCCTGCTGCCGCCGCTGGAGGCGCCCAAGGTCGACGAGGACGGCAAGCGCATCCATCCCAAGGAGCGCGGCCGGGCGAAGAAACGTCTGATGAGCATCCGCGCCCTGGACGCCTTGAAGGCCTGGCGGGACGCAGCGGCCTGATGTCCGAAGACAGCGAATTGGGTCGCCTGATCGACCGGCGCACCACCCTGCTCTATCGCCTCGATTTGATCGGGAAGGGCGCGCAGCTCACTTACGACGACGGCACGCCCGTCGACATGGCGTCGGAGAAGGCCCGACTGGAAGACGAGGTCGCCCGGCTGGACCGCAAGATTCTGTCGCTTCAGCCGCCCGCCGGTCAGGCCTGAGAACGGCTTCGCAGCCCTTCGACTCCTGTCTAGAGTATCGACACGGAGCCTCCCCATGCCGCTTCTCGACTTCGCCCGCCGCGCGGTGCGCCAGAAGATCACCGACGTTTTCAATGACGCCGAGAAGGGCGAGCGACCGGTCCTGCGTCGTGCGGACTCGCTGATCGCGCCGGACTCCGTCGCCTGGACTGTGAACGGCGACGTCGTGACCATGATGATCGGCGGCGTCTCCGGGTTGCTGCTGCAGATGCTGCATCCGGCAGTGCTGGCCGGTGTCTGGGATCACTCCGATTTCCGCGCCGACATGCACGGCCGCCTGCGCCGCACGGCCAAGTTCATCGCCACGACGACCTACGACCACGCCGAAGCCGGCCGTGCCGCCATCGACAAGGTCAATCGCATCCACGCGAGGTTGGCCGGAACCTTGCCCGATGGAACGCCCTATCGCGTTTCGGATCCACATCTGCTGGCCTGGGTCCATGTCACCGAGACGATCAGCTTCCTCGATTCGTGGATCCGCTACGCCGAGCCGGACATGTCGATGGCCCGGCAGGATGCCTATTTCGCCGACATGGCCCTGATGGGTGAAGCCCTGCACGCCGCTCCCGTCCCCCGCACCCGCGCCGGGGCCGAGGCCCTGATCCAGAGCTACCGGGCCGAACTGCGCGCCGACGCCCGGACCCACGAGGTCGCCGCCATGGTCATGCGCCAGACGGTGGGCCAGGCGTCCGTGGACCTCGCCGCCGGCGTGATCATGCAGGCCGGCATGGACCTGCTCCCGGCGTGGGCCCGGGCCATGCACGACCAGCCCGAGCGCCTGCCCCGCCCCGTGATGCGGGCCGGCGCGCTCGGCACCGCCCGCTTCATCCGGTGGGCGTTCGAGAACTCACCCAACAAGTCCATCTGGCCGGCAGGGGTCACGGAGTATCCATGAGCCAGCCGCTCGACATCCGCCGTGACGACCTGTCGGGCCAGCCCACGCGCGACCTGCTGGCCCTGCACCTGCGCGGCATGCACGCGTACTCGCCGCCGGAGTCCGTGCATGCGCTCGATCTGTCGGCGCTGAGCGGCCCGGACATCACGGTCTGGACCGTCTGGCGGGGCGAGGCCATCGCCGGCATCGGCGCCCTGCGTCAGCACCCGGGTGGCGTCGGCGAACTGAAGTCCATGCGCACCCATCCGAACCATCTGCGTCAGGGTGTGGCGGCTGCATTGCTGGAGCACCTGATCGCCGAGGCCCGCGCGCGCGGTCTGACCCGCCTTAGCCTGGAGACCGGTTCGGGTGACGCCTTCGAACCCGCTCTGGCGCTCTACCGCCGTCGCGGGTTCGCCAATGGCGAAGCCTTCGGCGGCTATGAGGCGTCGGACTTCAACCAGTTCCTGCACATGGATTTGTGAGCGGACCCGTTCAGATCCGTCCCGTCGCCACCGCCCATGTCAGCCGCAGACGCTTCACCGCCTCCGGCGCCTCGGGTTTGAGCAAGGCCGCGGAGGCGACCGCCGGAAAGGCCGCCGCCGGCAAGACCTTGAGCGCACGGTTCGCCTCCCCCCGCAGAGCGCGCGCCTGGTCCGTCTGGCCGGTCTGCCCGAGGGCCCTGACCCGGCCTGCCGAAGCGACCGCATCATCGAAGCCCGGCCCGGCCAGAACCTGCACCGCAGCCTGCATCGGGCCGACATAGAAGGCGTCCAGATCGTGCGGTTCGCCATGCACCCGACCGATATGCGCCTCGATCAGGGCGTCGAACGGTTCACGCGGAAGGGCGTGACGCGCGACCACATCCGTCAGCGCTTCGAGCACCGGATGCCCCTTGCGGACCACGCCGGCGAAGACGCCCTCCATCTGCTCGCGCCACCAGGCGTAGCGCATCTCGGCAAGCAGAGGCTGGGTCACCCGCGTCGGGATGGCCATGAGTTCCGCCTCGAAGGCGTACAGCGCGATCAGGTCAGCGCGCACGGCCTCGTCCGCGACGAACCGGCTGGCCAGCCAGCGGTCGATGTCGGCGGTGCGGACCTGTTCGTCCAGCCTCGTGCCCGGTGCGGTCATCACATCCCTGTAGAACGAAGGGCCGGGAAGGTCGCCCTCCCCGGCCCCGACTGGTGCGCCTGACCCTGCGTCTTACGGGCGCGAGGCCATGCCCAGCTTGATCGGCTTGGCGTCGTCCTCGGCCTTGCCGCCTCGCTTCACGCCCCACAGGAGGATGATCGGCGCGCCGACATAGATCGAGGAATAGGTGCCGATGATGATGCCGAACATCAGGGCGATCGAGAAGCCATACAGGGCCTCGCCGCCGAGGAAGGCCAGAGCCGCCAGCACCATCACGGCGGTGACACCGGTGATGATCGTGCGGCTCAGGGTCTCGTTCAGCGACAGGTCGATCACGTCGCGCAGCGGCATGGTCTTGTACTTGCGCAGGTTCTCGCGAAGACGGTCGAACACGACGACGGTGTCGTTCATCGAGTAGCCGATGACGGTCAGGATGGCCGCCACCATGTTCAGGCTGAACTCGAGGCGCATCAGGACGATCAGACCGAAGGTCAGCACCACGTCGTGCAGCAGGCCGATGACGGCGCCGAAGCCGAACTGCGGCTCGAACCGGAACCAGATGTAGAGGAACATCAGCACGATCGCCGCGCCGAGAGCCAGCAGGCCCGACTGGAACAGCTCGCCCGAAACCTTGGAGCCGACGACCTCGACGCCAGAGTAGGTCACCTGCCCGACGCTCTCGCTGATCGCGCCCTCGACGCGCTGAACGATGGCCGTCTGGTCGCTGCCCTCGGGAATCTGGAAGCGGACCACGGCGCTCGAGCCGTCAGCGACATTGGAGTCCCGGCGCGCAATGCCCTGCACCTGAACGTCCCCCAGTCCCAGCTCGCCGACAGCCCCGCGGAGCTGGTCGAGCTCGAGCACGACGCCCGCAGGCTTGGACACCTCGATCGAGGCGCCCCCGCGGAAGTCGATGCCCATGTTCAGGCCGGGGTAGAAGCAGCCGACGATCGAGGCGACCGTCAGGACAACCGACAGAATGCCGGCGGGCAGCGCATAGCGGACGAACCGGAAGTTCGTCTTCTGCGGCAGCAGTTTGATAAGGGGCCAACCGCGCATCGTCTTACTCCGCCGCCGCTGTTGCGGTCTTGCCGGCGCCGCGCGGAGGAGAGTCCGCAATCGGCAGGGTCTTGGGTCGGGCGAACTTCAGCCACAGGGCGACACCGACCTGGGACACGAGGACGGCCGACAGCATCGAGGTGAAGACGCCGATCGTCAGGGTCCAGGCGAAGCCGCGAACGGGGCCTGCGCCGAAGACGAACATGATCAGGGCCGCAGCCAGGGTCGTGAGGTTGGCATCCACGATCGTGCCCATGGCCTTGTTGAAGCCGGCGTCGACCGAAGCGATCACGCTGCGCCCTGCACGTGCCTCATCGCGCATCCGCTCGTAGATCAGCACGTTGGCGTCCACGGCGACGGCGAAGGTCAGGACCAGACCGGCGATGCCGGGCAGGGTCAGGGTCGCGCCGACCAGTGACATCGACGCGATGATCAGCAGGCCGTTCAGAACCAGGCCGATGACCGAGATGCCGCCGAACAGGAAGCCGTAGGCTCCCAGCATGAAGACCACGATGATGACGAAGCCCACGGCGGTCGAGATCGCGCCATTGCGCACCGCGTCCGCGCCGAGTTCGGCCGTCACCGTGCGTCGCTCTTCCACCTTCAGAGGCGCCGGAAGGGCGCCGCCGTTCAGCAGGTTCACCAGCTCGGAGGCCTCGCTGATGGAGAAGTTGCCCGTGATCTGGCCGCTGCCGCCCGAGATGGCGCTCTGGATCGTCGGGGCCGAGATGACCTTGCCGTCCAGCAGGATGGCGAAGCGCTGACCGATATTCGCGGCCGTTGCGGAGCCGAAGCGGCGGCCGCCGACACCGTCGAAGCGGAAGTCGATGGCGGTCTGCCCGTTCTGGTCGGTGCCGACGCTGGCGCGGGTCAGATTTTCACCCGACACCATGATCCGGCGCTCGACCAGCAGAGGGGTTGCGCCATCGGTGTCCAGAACCAGCTGATAACCCGGAGGCACAGTGCCGGCCACGGCGTCGCGCATGGCCTGCGGATCGCCGTTGACCATCTGGAAGGTCAGCTGGGCGGTCTGGCCGACCAGGCGCTCAAGCTCGGCCGGATCGCTCTGGCCGGGAGCCTGGACTACGATACGCTCGGCGCCCTGACGGCTGATCGAGATTTCCTTGGTCCCGCTGCTGTCCAGACGACGGCGCACGACCTCGATCGACTGCGTCACGGCTTCGGCCGGCATCGCGGCCATGGCCTGGTCGGTATAGGCGTAGCGGATCCGGTTATCGCCCTGACGCGTGACCGTGCGGTTCGGCGCTGCGCCTGTGCCGGTGTTCAGCAGGGCGCGCATCGAGGTCAGGGCCGTGTCCATCTGCGCCGGATTGGCCAGGGTGATGGTCACACCACTGCCCTCGCGGGCGATGGCGCTGACGCCGACACCGGCTTCCTGCAGGATGCTGCGGGTGTCCTCGCCGAGGTTGGCGAGGCGCTTCTCGCTCATCGCCGGCGTGTCGACTTCCAGCAGCAGGTAGGAGCCACCCTGAAGGTCGAGACCGAGATTGACGCCGCTGGACGGCACCCACGAGGGCAAGGCCTCGCGCTGGGCCGGGCTCAGCAGGTTCGGGTAGGCGAACAGCAGCCCGAACAGAAGGGACAGGGCGAGAAGAGTGATCTTCCAGCGGGACAGGTGAATCATGCGGGTCGCCCCAGCCTTTCAGTGCGCCGGTCAGGCCTTGGCGTCGTTGGCCGCGATCGCCGTGCGGGCGCCGACCTGGCTGATCATCGACTTGACGACCCGGACGTTCACGCCCTGCGAGATCTCGACCATGGCCTCGTCGTTCTCGACGCGGGTCACCTTGCCGATCATGCCGTTCGACAGGGTGACGGTGTCGCCGCGCTTGAGGGCCGCGACCATGGCCTGGTGCGCCTTCATCTGCTTCTGCTGCGGACGGATCATCAGGAAGTAGAAGAGCACGATCAGGCCGATGAACGGCAGGAAGGTGATCAGTTGGGCCATCAGGCCGCCGTCGGCAGACGTCATCAGCGTTTCCCCGAAGAGGCGGCCTCTGCGGGCGCCCCGGTCAAAATGAGGCGCGGAAACTAGGGTGCGCCGTCACACTTTGCAACGCGACGCGACGGCGCGCGGTGAACCGTGCGCTATCGCGGCAACACGGTCAGGGGATCGACCGCGTTCGGCTCATCGCCACGCATCCGCCAGGTCTCGAAATGGATCGAGGGGCGGCCGTCGCCGGCCGTCGTGCCCGCGGTGCCGATGACCTGACCTGCACGGATCTCGTCCCCGTCGCGCACGGTCGCCGTGCCGAGGTGGCCATAGACCGTCCGCCAACCCTCGCGGTGGACGATCAGCACCGTCAGCCCCTGCCCGGCCAGGTCGTCGCCCACATAGCCGACGCGGCCGGCCGCAGCTGCCCGGACTTCGGCTCCCGCCGAGGCGCCGATGTTGATGCCGTTGTTGCGCTCGCCCATGCCGACCGGGCCGAAGCGACGCAGGATGTCCCCCCGCAGCGGCCAGTCGAGCCCGACACTTGTCGTCGCAGGCGCGGCGGCCGGCGGCGGAGCGGTGGCGGCCGGTTCCCGCGCCGGCGGAGGCGTGGTCGGACGCGGCG
>JBQVQW010000005.1:0-44351 GCA_052441165.1 Caulobacteraceae bacterium
AGACAGACCGCCCCGCGTGGTCGTCGAGACGCGCGCCCCCGGGTTGGCGGCCCTGTTGGAGCCTTGCCGGGTCAACGGGCGGGACCATTGCTGGACCCGTCCGGAGTGGAACAGGCAGTTCCACTGAAGCTGCGCGGCGAGCAAGCGGACAGCATCCATCACTGTCCGACGAGGACCCCGAGGCTACCCGTCGCCCCGGCTTCGTCGCTCGACCACAGCCCGCCGTCGTCGAGAAGCGTGGATCCGACGCCCTCCCCATCGACGGGATGGCCGTGAGTATGAGGCTGGTCTGAGGTCAGGACGGCTGGGGACGCTACTAATTTTGGAAACGGCGGGATTTCAGCGGGTTGGGGCGTGGGGGATGGCTGACAATCGGAAAACAGTGCGCGGTTTGCCGCGCGAGCGCGTCGAGCCACCTCCCCAGCTTCGCTGGAGAGGTGAACTGCACATCCTCACCTCTCCAGCGGAGCTGGGGAGGGGGACCGCCGGCGAAGCCGGGGGTGGAGGGGTTACTACTGCGGCGAGACCTCGACCGCGGGCGGCTCGGCCGACGCCGTCTCCGCCTGCTGGTCACAGCGCTGGCCGGTGTAGAGGCCGTTGAGATAGTACCAGCGTTGTTCGACGGCGGCTTCGCGGGCGGCCTTGCGCGCACGATCATCGGCTGTGAGGGCGTCAGCGCCGGCCATCGCCAGCCCTGCCCCCGGGACCACCATGGCGACGCCGGTGCGGGCGACGCCCATGAAGCGGCCGAAGACGTTGGGGCGATCGCTGCCGAAGGTCTGGCTGAGTTCCGCAGCCTCGTCGGCGATCTGAACGCAGGTCATGGCGGAATCGCCTGTGCGGAAGACCTGAAGCTCGGGCGGCGCATTGTCCTGCGCCAGGGCGGAAGGCGCGGCAACCAGCAGCGCAAGGCCGAGGGCGTAAGGGAAGGATTTCACAACGACTCTCCGAACTGCCCCCGGACCGTCAGGGAACGGCGACCGGGGCGTTCGGGTTGCGTCGGGTTCTACGCCCTGACGGCCCGGCTGGCCTCGACACCCAGGGCCTGAAGCGCGGCGGCGGCGATGTGTTCGGCGTTGAGACCGGCGGCGGCGTACTGGGCTGCGGGCGAGTCCTGGTCCTGGAAGACGTCCGGCAGGTGCAGGGTGCGGATCTTCAGACCCGAATCCAGCGCGCCCTTCGCGGCCAGCATCTGCAGCACGAAGCCGCCGAAGCCGCCCATGGCGCCCTCTTCAATGGTGATCAGGGCCTCGTGCTCCCGGGCCAGACGCAGGATCAACTCCTCGTCCAGCGGCTTGGCGAAGCGGGCGTCGATGACCGTGGCCGACACGCCCCTGGCGGCCAGCGCATCGGCGGCCTTGAGCGTCTCTTGCAGGCGGGTGCCGAAGGACAACAGGGCCACGGCCGTACCCTCGCGGACCACCCTGCCCTTGCCGATCTCCAGCGGGGCCGACAGCTCGGGGATGTCCACGCCGACGCCGTCGCCGCGCGGATAGCGGAAGGCGGAAGGGCGGTCGTCGATCTCGAGAGAGGTCGCGATCATGGCGGCCAGTTCAGCCTCGTCCGAGGCGGCCATCAGCACCATGCCCGGCAGGGCGCCCATGAAGCCGATGTCGAAGGAACCGGCATGGGTCGAGCCGTCGGCGCCGACCAGACCGGCGCGGTCCATGGCGAAACGGACCGGCAGGCTCTGGATCGCCACGTCGTGGACGACCTGGTCGTAGCCGCGCTGCAGGAAGGTCGAATAGATGGCGCAGACCGGCTTCATGCCATCGGCGGCGAGGCCGGCGGCGAAGGTCACCGCATGCTGCTCGGCGATGCCGACGTCATAGGTGCGATCCGGGAAGGCGGCGCCGAACAGGTCGAGGCCCGTACCGGACGGCATGGCGGCGGTTATGGCCACGATGGACGGATCACGCTCGGCCCGCTTGATCAGCTCGGTCCCGAAGACCTTGGTGTAGCTGGGCGCGTTGGAGACGGGTTTGGACTGCTTGCCCGAGACGACGTCGAACTTCACGACCGCATGCAGCTTGTCGGCGCTGCTTTCGGCCGGGGCATAGCCCTTGCCTTTCTGGGTGACGACATGGACCAGCACGGGGCGATCGGTGATGGCCGCGGCGTTCTTCAGAATGGGGACCAGGTTGTCCATGTCGTGCCCGTCGATGGGGCCGACATAGTAGAAGCCCAGCTCCTCGAAGAAGGTGCCGCCGACAACCATGCCGCGGGCGTATTCCTCGGCCTTGCGGGCCGCGTTCCTGAACGGGCGCGGCATGTGCTCGACGAACTTCTTGCCGATGTTGCGGACCTGACGATAGGCGCCGCCCGAGACCTGACGGGCCAGATAGGCGCTCATCCCGCCCACCGGCGGGGCGATCGACATGTCGTTGTCGTTCAGGATGACCATCAGCTGGCCACTGGTCGCCTCGGCGGCGTTGTTCATGGCCTCATAGGCCATGCCGGCCGAGATGGAGCCGTCACCGATCACGGCCACCACGCGGTTGCTCTCGCCCTTCTGATCGCGGGCGGCCGCGAAGCCGAGGGCGGCGCTGATGGAGGTGGAGGCGTGGGCGGCGCCGAACGGGTCGTATTCGCTCTCCGCGCGCTTGGTGAAGCCCGACAGGCCCCCGCCCATGCGCAGGGTGCGGATGCGGTCGCGCCGGCCGGTCAGGATCTTGTGGGGATAGCACTGGTGGCCGACGTCCCAGATCAGGATGTCCTTCGGCGTCTCGAAGACGTGGTGCAGGGCCACGGTCAGCTCGACCACGCCCAGGCCGGCGCCGAGGTGCCCCCCGGTCACGGAGACGGCGTCGATGGTCTCGGTGCGAACCTCGTCCGCCAGCTGCTTCAGCTGCGCAATGTCGAAGTCCCGCATGTCGGCGGGGATCTTCACCTGATCGAGAAGCGGGGTGTCTGGCATTCGGGCGGAGTACCTAAACCTAAGTCTTCCAACACGCTGTAGCGTATTTCGCTGCGTGACGGGTCGAACCGGTCTGGAAAATCAGTGCAGGACCGGTGCAGGGCGGATGCCCATATCAGGACCGGCGCTGAAGCACAAAGTCCACGCTGGCCTTGAGGATATCCGCGTCGGAGCCGAAGACGTCCAGATGGGCGCGGGCCTGATCGGCGAGGTGCGCGACCCTCTGTCGCGCCGCCTCTATGCCCAGCAGGGTGACGAAATTGGTCTTGCCCTGGGCCGCGTCCTTGCCCGCCGCCTTGCCAAGAATGTCCTGATCGCCCTCGGCGTCCAGCAGGTCGTCGACGATCTGGTAGGCCAGGCCGATGTCGTGGGCGAAGCTGGTCAGGGCCTGACGGTGCATCTCGCGCGCACCTGCGATGATCAGCGGGATCTCGAAGGCATAGGTGAACAGGGCGCCGGTCTTGAGCCGCTGCATCCGGGCGACGCCGCCAAGGTCGTCCCGGACGCCCAGCAGATCGATCATCTGGCCGCCGGCCATGCCGCGCGCGCCCGACGCCAGCGACAGACGGGCCGCCAGCTCGCAGCGAACGGCCGGGTCCTCGTGGGTGTCCTCGTGCAGGACGATGTCGAAGGCCGCGGTCTGCAGGGCGTCGCCGGCGAGGATCGCGGTGGCCTCGTCATAGGCCCGATGAAGCGTCGGCCGCCCGCGCCGCATGTCGTCGTTATCCATCGCCGGCAGGTCGTCGTGGACCAGGCTGTAGGCGTGGACACACTCCAGCGCGCACGCGGCGCGCAGGACGGGGCGTTCCTCGATGTCGAACAGGGTCGCCGCCTCGAGGGCGAAGAAGGGACGCAGGCGCTTGCCGGGCCCCAGCGCCGCATAACGCATGGCCTCGGTCAGGCGGGACTCGGGGCCGTCGGCGCGGGGCAGCAGCTCGTCCAGCGCCACGGTGACCAGATCGGCGATCTCTGCGACGCGGTCGATCACGCCCTGCTCGGGCGAGTTGGCGGCGTGCGGCGGCTTCAAAACAGCCTCCCGCCGACAGGAATTTCGCGATCGACGCCGACCAGCACGACCTCGCCCTTCTCGTCCGGGAAGCCGAGGGTCAGAACCTCCGACATCACCGGGCCGATCTGGCGCGGCGGGAAGTTGACCACGGCGGCGACCTTTCGGCCCTGCAACTGATCGAGGGTGTAGTGAACAGTGATCTGGGCCGAGGACTTCCTCACGCCGATGTCGGGGCCGAAGTCGATGGTCAGCTTGTAGGCGGGCTTGCGCGCCTCGGGGAAGGGCTCGGCCTTCACGACCTGCCCGACCCGGATGTCGACCTTCATGAAGTCATCGAAGCCGATGGTTTCGGCAGGCGCGGACATCAGTCGAACGATGCCGGTTCTGCGCCACGGGCCTGACCGTCGGGGCCGACCACGATCTTCTCCACGCGTAGCTGGGCGGCCTTCAGACGGGCCTCGCAATGGGCCTTCAGACGCGCGCCTTCCTCGTACAGGGCGATCGATTCCTCCAGCGGGGCCTGGCCGGATTCGAGCTTCTGGACGATCTGTTCGAGGCGCTGCAGGGCGTCCTCGAAGCTGAGGTCGGCGGGGATGGAGGCGGCTTCAGTCATGGCCGGCGACCCTAGAGGCCGCAGCCGCGCGCCTCAAGCACAGACCGGGGGCGCGGCGTCATTCCCCGCTGGATGAGGTCATCAGGCGGCTGGCGGACAGTATCTGCACGCGGGGCTCCAGCATCTGGCCGCGCATGTCGCCCTCGCCTTCGGTAGCGGACTTCGGGGCGGCGAGGATGCGCCGGGCGACGTCCATGCCCTCGATCACCCGGCCGAAGACGGCGAAGCCGGGATCGTCGGGCCTGACCTTGCCCGCGTCCAGCGAGGTCACGTCGCCGACGATGATGAAGAAGTCGCCGGTCGCCGTTCCGGGTGCGAAGCGCGCCATCGACAGGGCGCCGTCGGTGTGGCTCAGCCCCGTCTCGGTGGTCGGTTCGTGAGCAATGGGCGGCAAGGTGCGGTCGCCGAGGTTCCGGGTGCCGCCCTGGATCAGACCCACGCCAGGAGCGAGCTCAAGCCCGCGATAGAAGGTCATGCCGTCGAGCCGGCCCTCATCGACATAGCGCAGGAAGTTGGCCGAGGTGACCGGCGCGCGCGGGTCGGTCTCGGCGACGATGACGCCCTCGGAAGTGCGGATCTCGACCCGGACGGGCGCGTTCTGCGCGACGGCGGACAGCGGCAGGGCCGCGGCGGCGAGGCACAGCAGCCCGGCCAGCAGGACCCGCATCAGGCCTTCTCGTAGCGACGCTGGGACCAGTAGCGGAAGCCCTGGTTGTGGACCAGCTTCCAGCCGGCGGCCTTCAGGCGCTTGCCGACCATGTGGTTGAAATAGCCGTGGGCGAAGACCAGCACGTCCTGACCGGACTCCGCCTTGCCGATCAGGGTCTGTGCGGCCTGCTCGGCGCGGACCTCGGCCTCGCGACGGGTCTCCTGACCCTCGTGGTGATTGAACGCGTGCCACCAGAAGCGGGCGACGCCGCCCCAGTATTTAGGCGGCAGTTTGAACCACGACGGGAAGTGCGGCGGCGGCAGGGGCGCCTCGATAAACAGGGCGTCGACGGTGACGTCCTTGCCCCCGGCGGCGGCGACGGCTGTTTCGAGCGCGCGGGGACGGGTGGAGGAATAGATGACGGCCGCGCCCTCGGCGGTGGCCAGCAGCTCGGGCGGCGGGGTCTGGCCGGCGCGCAGGCCGCCGACCTCGTATTTCGCCCACCAGGCCCGGTACTCGTCGGACGTCAGCATGCATTTGCGCGACAGGGCCGGCTCGCCGTGACGGGTCAGGATGATGGCGCCGGAGCGGACGGCGACAAGGGCCGCGGGCCGGGGAATCGGCGCGGGATCGATGGAATCGAGCTCGGGTTCGCGGGCGGGAGCTGACATGAATTACAGGCGGAAAGTTCTGAACGATCCGGCCTTTAGTCCTCCCCCAGAGCCTGGACATGGGCGGCCGCCGAACGGCCGAGCCCCTCTAGGTCGTAGCCGCCCTCGAGCGAGGAAACAACCTTGCCCGAACAGCACGCCCGCGCGACCTCAAGGACAGCGCGTGTCGCCCATGCGAAATCCTCCGGTTCCAGACTCTGGTGCGCGAGCGGGTCCCGGCGGTGAGCGTCGAAACCCGCCGAAATGAGGATGAGATCCGGGCGGAAGGACTGGACCGCCGGCATCAGGCTACCGGCGAAGGTGGCGCGCCAGGCCTCACGCGCGGCGTGGGGTTCAACCGGCGCATTGACGATGTTGCCGACGCCGGTCTCGGACGCCGCGCCTGTACCGGGGTACAACGGCATCTGGTGGATGGAGCCGAGGAACAGGCTGTCGTCGTTCTCGAACGCCGTCTGGGTGCCGTTGCCGTGATGGACGTCGAAGTCGATGACGGCGACGCGCGCCATGCCCTCGGCCTGGGCCACGCGGGCGGCGACCGCGACGTTGGAGAACAGGCAGAAGCCCATCGCCCTCGCCGGCTCGGCATGATGACCCGGCGGGCGGACGGCGGCGAAGGCGCGGGCGGTCTCGCCACGCGCGACGGCCCGCACCGCGTCGATGACCGCTCCGGCCGACAGGCGGGCGGCACGGACACTGCCGGGCGACAGGATGGTGTCGGCGTCCAGCTGGTTGATCCCGCTCTGCGGTGACGCGGCCAGCAGGCGGGCGACATGGTCGGCCGGATGCAGTCGCTCCAGATCGGCGACAGTCGCATCGTTCGCCGCATGGCGGTCTCGGTCCAGCCCGGCGTCGGCGAGCGCATCAAGCACCGCCTGCAGTCGTTCTGGCCGTTCAGGGTGTCCGACGCCGGGCTGGTGGGCCAGCATGTCCGGGTGGGTGAACAGGGTCACGCTCATTCGGCCAGATTAGGCGTCAGATCCGGCCTTGTCGCGTCCTGATCGGGGTCGTAAGCGCGGAGAATGACCGAAGCCTTGATCCGCCCTGCCGACCTCGACGACGCCGCCGCCCTCGCGGTCATCGGGCGCCAGACCTTCATCGACACCTTTGTCACCGGCTTCGGCATTCCCTATCCAGAGGCTGATCTGACCGCCTTCCTCGACGCGAGCTTCAACCCCGAAGCGATCGGCAGGAAATTGCAGGAGCCCGGCGCCGCGTGGTGGGTGGCCGAGCGGGACGGCGAGCTGCTGGCCTTCGCCAACACGGGACCGAACACCCTGCCCCACCCCGATGGCCGCCCCGGCCATGCGGAATTGCGCCGACTGTATGTGTCGAAGGCCGCACAGGGACTCGGGCTCGGAACGAAGCTCCTGGCCGTGTCGCTGGAGTGGATGGAGGCCAATACCGATGGCCCGCTCTGGATCGGCGTCTGGAGCGGTAACCTGAAGGCCCAGAAGCTCTACGCCGCCTACGGCTTCGAGAAGGCCGGCGAGTATCAATATCCGGTCGGCAGCTGGATGGACGACGAGTTCATCTTGCGGCGCGACTGATCGACGCCCAGTCTGAAACCATGCTCCTCCCCTTCTTCACGGCCCTGCGGGACGCGAAAGTCCCGGTATCGATGAAGGAATGGCTCCATCTGATGGAAGCCATGGACAAGGGCGTGGCGGCCGCAAAGGTCGAGGACTTCTACCACCTGTCGCGGGCGGTGCTGGTCAAGGACGAGAAGCACTACGACCGGTTCGATCAGGTCTTCGGCAAGGTCTTCAAGGGGATCGAGACGGTCGGGGCAGGAGAGGACCTGACCACTGACATCCCCGAGGACTGGCTGCGGCTGTTGAACGAGAAATACCTGTCCGAGGAGGAGAAGGCGCAGATCGAGGCGCTTGGGGGGTTCGACAAGCTGATGGAGACGCTGAAGCAGCGTCTGGACGAGCAGCACGGCCGGCATCAGGGCGGCAACAAATGGATCGGCACCGGCGGGACCAGCCCGTTCGGCAACGGCGGCTACAATCCCGAAGGCGTCCGCATCGGCGGCCAGGGCAAGCATGGCCGGGCCGTGAAGGTCTGGGAGAAGCGCGAATACCGGAACCTGGACGACCAGGTCGAACTGGGCACCCGCAACATCAAGGTCGCCCTGCGCCGCCTGCGGCGCTTCGCCCGGCAGGGCGCGCCGGACGAGCTGGACATGGACGCCACGATCGACGGCACGGCGCGTCAGGGCTGGCTGGACATCCACATGCGGCCCGAGCGACGCAACACCATCAAGGTGCTGCTGTTCCTCGACATCGGCGGTTCGATGGATGCCCATGTGAAGATGTGCGAGGAGTTGTTCTCGGCCGCGAAGACCGAGTTCAGGCACCTGGAGTTCTTCTACTTCCACAACTGCCTTTACGAGGGCGTCTGGAAGGACAACCGGCGTCGGCATACCGAGAAGATCGACACCTGGGAGGTGCTGAACAAATACCCCGGCGACTGGCGGGCCATCTTCGTGGGCGACGCCACCATGAGCCCCTACGAGATCACCATGCCTGGCGGTTCGGTCGAGCACTGGAACGAGGAAGCCGGCGCCGTCTGGGTGATGCGCGCCATACAGCAGTGGGACAAGATCGCCTGGCTGAACCCGTCGCCCGAGAAATATTGGGGCTATTCCGCTTCGGTCGGTTTGATCCGCGAACTGGTGGACGAGCGGATGTATCCGCTGACGCTCGAAGGACTTGAGAAGGCGATGCGGGCTCTGGCGAAATAGATTACGCTGGCCCTGCATTCGGGAGGGATCGCCATGCTCGCCGCCGTCTTCGCCTCGGTTCTGATGATGCAGCAGGCTGCGGCCGGCCAGATCGTCTGGAACACCCCGGCGCCCGTTGAGCCTGCAGCCCCCGTCGCCGCCGCCCCGCCGATCCCGGACTGGGCCCGCGAGGACCCGTTCGGCTACGAGCGTTCCGAATGCAGCCCCCTGATCCGCAAGTCCGACGAGACGATGGAGACCTGTCAGGCGCGCGTGCGCACCGTCCTGGCCGCCAACCTCGGTGACGCCCTGCCCCGCGGACTGGCGCCGGCAAACGCCGCCGACCAGTGCCGGCAGGAGGCTGACGGCGACCGCTATGCGATGCAGTGCGGCGCGCCCTCGCGGACGGCGCCGGCCGGACCGGTGCTTCAGGAACGTTCGTGTGAAACGCGGCCCCAGGTCCGGGCGCAGGGCGGCATCGCATGGCAGCAAGACTGCCGGCCTGCGGGCGGGCAACGGACTGATGAGGATGAAGGCTTGCGCATCCGCCTCGGCGGACGGGACTGACCGCCGGACACGCAAACGCCGCGCCCTGTCAGGACGCGGCGTCGGGCAACCCTCAGCGGGGTATCAGTTGCGCTTGTCGCCGCGCAGGCTGTCCTTGACGCCGCCGACGGCGTTCTGGACCTTGCCTTCGACCTGATCGGCGCGGCCTTCGGCCTTCAGCTTTTCGTCACCGGTGACCTTGCCGGCGGCTTCCTTGATCTTGCCGCCCATGTTCTTGGCGGCGCCTTCGATACGATCCTGATCGGGCATGATGTGCTCCTGGGATGGCGTCGCCGGGATGGCGCCGCTTCGGGAGGACAACCTTCCGGAGTGACAGCCGTTCCCGCCGGGTCAAAACAGTCTCGTGATCAGGCCGTGCGACGCAGCAGTGTGGCGATCGCCCAGGCGTGGGCGTCATGGCGGAGGGATGCGAGCGCCATCGAGGGTTCGAGCCAGACCAGTTCATGATCGGTCTCGACCTTCGCCGCGGGGTCGAGCGAGATCAGTTCGGCGGTCCAGAATCCGCCGACATTGTTCAGCGGCTCACCGGTCGATCTGCGGAGGTACTGGGCGGCTTCGGCGATCCGTTCCAGAGGCCGAACGGTCAGTCCGGTTTCCTCGACGAACTCCCGGATCAACGCCTGTTGCTCGGTTTCATCGCCATCGACGGCCCCGCCGGGCAGATCGAAATAACTGCCCTCGCCCCGATCAACCCGGACGCAGGCCAGCAGGCCATCACGCATGACCAGGCCGAAGGAAGTCGGACGGAGCCGATAGTCGGTCGAAGGATCGGGGACGCCGAATTGCAGCATGCGGACGACTATGCGCGCGAAGAGGCTACAGGTCGAAGGCCAGCCGGGCGCGAACGCCCTTGTGGCCGTGGTCGAACTCGACGGCCGAGCGCAGGCCCGAGGCCATGGCCGAGATGATCTTGCCGCCCAGGCCGGTGCCCTTGACCCCGCCATCGCCCATGCCCGGGCCGTCGTCCTCGACGGTCAGAAGGGCGCGGCCGTTGTCGTCCGGCTTCAGGATGATGCGGATCTCGCCGCCCTGCCCCGGTTCGTAGGCGTACTTCACAGCGTTGGTGACCAGCTCGGTCACGACGACGCCCAGCGACACCGCCTGATCGGTCGAGACGACCATGGGCTCTGCCTGCAGGACCAGCGACGGCGAGCCGTCGCCCGGGCCGACCGACTTGGCCAGTTCCTGGATCAGGCCTTCGAGATATTCGTCCATGGCGACCGTGGACATGTCGCCGGAGGTGTAGAGCCGGCGGTGGACGTGGGCGACAGCCTCGATGCGGGCCTGCGCCTCCTTCAACGCCGCGCGGGCGCCCTCGTCGGACAGATGCCGCTGCTGCAACGACATGAAGCTGGACACCAGCTGGAGCGAGTTGCCGACCCGGTGGTTGACCTCGCGCAGCATGGCCTCGGCGCGGTCGCGAGCGAGGCGGACCTCCTCCTGGGCCTCCTCGTGCGCGCGCTGCAGACGGCGTCGGTTGAGTGCGTCCTCAAGGGCGTTGCGCAGCAGGGTCGTGAAGTCCTCGGACACGTCCTTGATGACATAGTCGGCGGCCCCGGCACGGAGCGCGGCCACGGCGATCCGCCCCTCCTGCGCCCCAGTCACATAGACCACAGGCGGCGGAGCGTTCAGGTCGATGATGTCCGGCAGGACGTCGAGCCCCTCGCGCCCCGGCATGTAGTGATCCAGAGCGACGACGTCGAAGTCGGCGGCGCGTTCGGCGAGCAGATCCAGCCCCGCATCGCCGTCAGACGCGCAGGTGACCACGTATCCGTGGCGGCCCAGCTCCTTCTCGACCAGCCGCGACAGGCCGCGGTCGTCGTCGATGTAGAGCAGGCGGATGGGCTCCCCCGCGGTGCTCACTCGATCTCCGGCGCCTGCATGACAGACAGGAAGAGGCCCAGTTGCCGGATCGCGCCGGCGAAGCTTTCGTAGTCCACCGGCTTGGTGATGTAGACGTTGCAGCCGAGATCATAGCAGCGCTGGATCTCGACCTTGTCGTCCGTGGTGGTCAGGACCACAACAGGGGCGCGACGGAGGCGCTCGTCATTCTTGACCTTCTCGAGGATGTCCGTGCCCGACATGTCCGGCAGGTTCAGGTCCAGCAGGATCAGCAGCGGGCCGTTGGCGCGGACCTCAGGCGAGAACAGATAGTCGAGCGCCGAACTGCCGTCGGCGAAATGCGCGATGTCGTTGGCGATGTTCGCGCGTCGGATGTTCTTCTCGATCAGACGGGCGTGGCCGTGATCGTCCTCGATCATCACGATCTTCACGGACGTGCTCATGCAAAATCTCCGGCGTCAGCAAGGATGAGGCGTGTGGGGAATTTGAGAGTGAATGTCGAGCCCTTTCCAAGTTCCGAATCCACGGTGATCTCGCCGCCGAGGCGACGCACGCTGTTGCGCACGAAGGCCAGCCCGAGGCCTTCGCCCGGGCGGTCCTGACGGCCCGACCGGCGGAACAGCTCGAAAATGCGCTCATGGTCGCGGTCCGAGATGCCGCGGCCGTTGTCCGCGATTCGATAGGTCACCCAGCCGTCTCCGGCTGCCTGACCCGTGACCTCGATGAGGCCCGGACGGGCGGGATCGAGATACTTCACGGCGTTGTCGATCAGATTGCCGAGGATCTGCTCGATCGACAGGCGATCGGTCTCGATTGACGGCAGATCGGCGACCTCGACCCGCGCGTCTGCCGCGGCGGTCTGGTGGCGTACGCTGTCGGCGATCTGCTGCGCCATGGCGGTCATGTCGATCCGTTCCGGCGTCAGCCGGCGTCGTCCCTCACGCGACAGCTTCAGGATCGCGTTGATCAGACGATCCATCTTCTCCGTCGAGGCGCGGATGAAGCCGATGGCCTCGGGCATCTCCTCGCGGACCGCCATGACCACCTCGGGGTCCACCTTGCGCTTCGTCTCGGCCTCGGTGATGGCCGCCTCGACGATCCTGCCGGCCTGTTCGAGCTCGGAGGTGTAGCCCATGACGTTGACCAGCGGCGCGCGCAGGTCATGGCTGACGATGTAGGCGAAGCGCTGGATTTCCTCGTTGGCGCGCGTCAGGTCGGCCGTGCGCTCGCGGACCTGGCCTTCCAGCCCGGCGTTCAGGCGATCGACGGCGTCGCGCGCGGCCTGGATCTCGATGATGTAGCGCCGGATCATCCAGCCGCTGACCGCGCCAAGTGCGAGGATCAGGATTGCGCCGAGCGAGTTGGCGATGACGGTGACGGTCGAGGCCCATTCGGACTGGCGGGTCCGGAACCGCAGGCGGGTCTGCAGGATCTCGTCGACGGCGAGGGTCTCGGCGCGGATTTCGTCCATGGCGACCTTGCCGCGATTGCTGCGCACCACGCCGAGCGCCTCGCCGACACGACCGGTCCGTGCCAGGTCGACCGTGCGCTGCAACTCAA
Source organism: Caulobacteraceae bacterium (assembly GCA_052441165.1). Taxonomy (GTDB): domain Bacteria; phylum Pseudomonadota; class Alphaproteobacteria; order Caulobacterales; family Caulobacteraceae; genus Brevundimonas. The sequence continues at coordinate 12,554 of JBQVQW010000005.1, forward strand.
CGATCTTGATCTCCGCAAGCTCGCGAACGCGGGCCGCGCGATCGCCGACGTCGAGATCGCCTTCCGCAAGCGTGGTCAGGTTGTCGAGCGCCTCGGGCAGATTGCCGGTCGCCTCGTTGTAGATCTGCAGGTAGTCCGGGTTTCCGGTGAGCAGGAAACCCCGCTGGCCTGTTTCGGCGTCCAGAAGGAAGATGAAGACCGAGCGGATCTCCCGACGCACCAGCTGGGTCGCCTCGACCTCGTCGTTGAACGTCGCGGTCCGCTTCAGCATGACGAAGGTGGCGGCGTTGGTCGTCAGCAGCAGGACGAGGGCGAAGATCAGCAGGCCGGCGACGCGGCGGCCCAGCGTCGGCGTCCGGAGGAACTGGACGAAGCCTTCCAGAAAGGGGCGGAGCGCCGAAATCATCGGGCGGGAGCATTAGCGACGGGATTGTAACTGTCCAGTCGCCTCGGGGGAGAAACTCTCTCGATCCTCGGGATTTAGGGTAATGATCGAGGTCCAGGACCTTGGAGAAGGGACGAATCTCGCATGGTGTGGTGGTGGTGGATGATTCCGGCGGCGGCGGCGCTGCTCGGACTTGTGCTGTTCCTCAAGGGCTTCTCCGCCCTGTTCCGTGGACGGTTCTTCAGCGGGCTGCTGGTCGGGGCGGGTGGCGCGGGTTTCCTCGCGGCCGCAGCGATCGCGACCCTGATCGCGCTGGACGTCCAGACCTGGGCCCGGCTCACCTACGAACGGCCTGTCGCGCAGGTGCAGACCCGTCAACTTGGCCCGCAGTACTATGAGGTCACCCTGATACAGCCCGGTCGCGGCGAGAACATGCCGGCGGCGGCGGACCTCTATCCGGTGCATGGCGACGAATGGCGGATCGAGGCCCAGGTGCTGAAGTGGAGGCCCTGGGCGAACATGCTGGGCCTCGACACCCAGTATCGGCTGGACCGCCTGTCGGGCCGCTACCAGTCGACCGATCAGGAGATCAATGCGGAGCGCAGCGTGCATCCGCTCACCGGCGGCGACGGCTATGCCCTGCCCTGGCGGATCAGCACCTGGGACGCCGCGCGGCGCTATCGCCGCTACGTCGATGCCGTGGACACCCTGTACGGCGGCGCGGCCTACATGCCGATGGCGGACGGCGCGCGGTACGAGGTCTGGATCACCCAGTCGGGCCTGATCGCCCGCCCCGCCAACGACGCCGCGCGCAACGCGTCGTCAGGTGGATGGACCGAGGCGCGTTGAAACCTGCATTGGTCGCTCTGATCGCCTCTGTACTCGCGTCGTCGGTCGCCGCGCAGGACACGGACTTCTGGAGCACACCCCGGCGCGGAACCAACAGTTTCAATGCTGTCGAAAGCCGCCAGCATCTGGCCGAGGCCCGTGACTTCGGCGCCGGGTTTGTCCGCCTCACCTGGGCCAAATGGAAGGGCGCTGGCCGCGACTTCCTGGCTGGCGATCTCGATCGCTACGACGGCCTCGAGGCCGCGGACGTGGCCGTGCTGCGGCGGGTACTGGACGATGCGGCGGCTGAGGGCGTTCCCATCGTTCTGACCCCGCTGGACCTGCCGGGAGCCCGCTGGCGGCAAAACAACGGCAATCAGCCGGACGACCGCCTGTGGCAGGACAAGATCTGGTGGGACGTCGCCGCCCGCTACTGGGCGGACATCGCTCGGGAGTTCAGGGGCCACCCGTCTGTCGTCGCCTACAACATCCTGAACGAGCCGGTCCCGGAACTCCGTCAGGGCCTGAACGAAACCACCGCCACGGTCGCCCAGCGCGACGCCTGGTGCGCCCGGATGCGCGGCACGGCTCGCGATCTCGACGGCTTCTACAGACACGTCGTCGCAGCTATCCGGGCCGTCGACCCGGACACCCCCATCATGCTGGACGGGGGCTGGTATGCCCAACCTTCAGGCGTGCGCTGCCTGACGCCCCTCGACGACCCGCACATCCTTTATGCGATGCATATGTACGAACCCTACGCCTACACCAACTGGCGTCAGAACGGGGGCGCCCTGACCTATCCGGGAATGCTGGAGTATGGTGATCGCACCGAGATGTGGGATGCGGCGCGCATTGCGGCCCATCAGCAGCCAATGATCGACTGGGCGGATGACAATGGCGTTCCCCGCTACCGGATCATCCTGTCCGAATTTGGCTGCGACCGGCGCGTACCTGGCTGCGCGGCCTGGCTTACGGACGTGATCGCCGCCGCCGAGGCCAGCCGTATTCACTGGGCGTGGTACTCATTCCGCGAGGACACCTGGGACGGGATGGACCACGAACTCGGAAACGGTCCCACGCCGCCCGGCTTCTACGACGAGACCCGCGCACACGACTTCCCCCGCCCGGCCAACCCGATGAGCGACGCCCTCAGGCGCGGCCTGCGCGGCCCGCGTTAACCCCGGAAATGCCTCACACCGATCCGATCGTCCGCAGGCGGGCGCGGGGGTGGACCTCGTTCTGGCTCATCACCACCGTCTGGCCGCGGAACCGCTCGATGATCGAGCGGACGTAGGGCCGGACCTGGGGACCGGTCAGCAGGACCGCCGTCTCACCGGCCATCGCCGCGCGCTCGAACACGTCGCGGACGGCGCGGATGAAGTCCTGCAGGCGCGACGGCGCCATGGCCAGTTGCTTGTCCTCGCCCTGCCCGATGAGGCTCTCGGCGAAGGCCTGCTCCCACTCCGGCGACAGGGTGACGATCGGCAGTGCCCCGTCGTCGCCCTTGTGCTGCCAGCAGAGCTGACGGGCCAGACGGGCACGGACGTGCTCGACGAGGGTGGTGACCGAGCTGGTGTGCGGTGCGGCCTCGGCGAGGCCTTCGAGGATGGCGGCGAGGTCTCGGATCGAAACCTTCTCGCGCAGCAGCGACTGCAGGACGCGCTGCAGGGTGGTGACGGTGACCACCGAAGGGATCAGTTCGTCGACCAGCTTCTTCTCTTCCGCGCCGAGTTCCTTCAGCAGCTTCTGCACCTCGGCGTAGGAGAGCAGGTCGGCCATGTTCTCCTTCAGGATCTCGGTCAGGTGGGTGGTCAACACCGTCGACGGATCGACGATGGTGTAGCCGCGGAACGTCGCCTCCTCGCGCAGGCTTTCGTCGATCCAGGTCGCCGGCAGCCCGAAGGCGGGCTCCCGCGTGTGCTCGCCGGGCAGTTCGACCTGGCGGCCGGCGGGGTCCATCGCCATCAGCGAGCCCAGGCGCACCTCGCCCTGACCGGCCTCCATCTCCTTGATGCGGATGGCGTAGCCCTGTGTCGGCAGGCGCATGTTGTCGAGAATGCGAACCGACGGCATGACGAAGCCGTACTCCTGGGCCAGCGAGCGCCGCAGGGCGCGGACCTGGTCGGTCAGGCGGCGCCCCTCCAGATCGTTGATCAGGGACAGGAGCGAATAGCCGAGTTCGATTTTCACCTCGTCGATCGTCAGGGCGGTGCCGATCGGCTCCTCCACGTCCTCCTTCGGCCCGGCCACGACGGCCTCTGCGTCCACCATCTTCGGTTTCAGTCGCTGGCGACCCAGCTTCCAGGCCATGAAGCCGGCCCCGAGCGCCAGCGCCGCGAACGGGATCAGGGGCATACCGGGGATCAGGCCGATCAGGCCGGCGGCGCCCGAGACGACACCCAGGCTGACCGGGTTGGTGGCCAGCTGCGAAACCAGCGCCTTGTCGGCGGTTCCCTCGACCCCGGCCTTCGACACCAGGAAGCCGGCGGCGATCGACACGATCAGGGCCGGAACCTGGGTGACCAGGCCATCGCCGACCGTCAGCAGGACATAGGTATTGGCCGCTTCGCCCACCGGCAGACCGTGCTGGATCACACCGATCAGGATGCCGCCGATCACGTTGATGAAGGTGATGATCAGGCCGGCCACGGCATCGCCGCGCACGAATTTCGAGGCGCCGTCCATGGCGCCGAAGAAGGTCGATTCCTGCTCCAGTTCCTTCCGGCGCAGCTTGGCGGTGTCCTCGTCGATCAGGCCGGCCGACAGGTCGGCGTCGATGGCCATCTGCTTGCCGGGCATCGAGTCCAGGGTGAAGCGCGCCGACACTTCGGCGATGCGGGTCGAGCCCTTGGTCACCACGACGAAGTTCACCACCAGCAGGATGGCGAAGATGATGATGCCGATGATGAAACTGCCGCCCATCATCAGGTTGCCGAAGGCCTGGATGACCTGACCGGCGGCGTCGTGGCCTTCGTGACCGTGCGACAGGACCAGGCGCGTCGTCGCCAGGTTCAGACCGAGGCGATACAGGGTCGCGACCAGCAGAACCGTCGGGAAGATGGCGAAGTCCAGCGGCTTCTTCATCATCAGTGCGGTCATCAGGATCAGGACCGAGCCCACGATCGAGATGGCCAGCAGCAGATCCAGCAACATGCTGGGGATCGGCACGATCAGCAGCATGATGATGCCGATCACGCCCATGGCCATGCCGACTTCGCCGCGCATCAGCCAGCCGCGCATGTCCGAACCGGTCGGGCGGGCGAGGCCGTCCTTCATCAAGGGCGAGGAGACCGGTGCGTCAGTCATGGCCCAGAGCCTTCAGCGCCAGCCGGGTCGCCTCGGCGATCACACCTTCGCGCACGTCCGGCGCCGAGTCCCGGGTGGCGTGATAGTAGATCGCCAGCACGACCGGCTTGCCCGACGGAGGCGTCAGGACGCCGATGTCGTTGACGGGGCCATAGCCGCCGGTGCCCGTCTTGTGCGCCACGGTCCAGCCGGCCGGAACGCCGGCCTTGATGCGACCCGGTCCGGTCGGGGTGTCGACCATCCAGCGGGTCAGCAGGGCCTTCGATTCCGCGTTCAGCGGGGTGTTGGCCGAGACCAGCAGGCGCTCCATGTTCCGGACCGACTGGACCGGCAGGATGGTATCCTTGTCGCCGTCCAGCCGGTTCATCTCGGGCTCGAGACGATCGACGGTCGTGCTTTCGTCGCCGATGCCGCGATAGAAGGCCCGCAGGGCTTCGATGCCGCCCATCTCGCGGATCAGGATGTTGGCGGCCGGGTTGTCGCTGAGGCCGACCGTGCCCTCCATCAGCTGTTCGATGGTCAGCGTCGAGCCGATCGCCGGCTCGGTCGTCGGCGCATGATTGACCATGTCCGCGCGGGTGATCGGGATGGCGCGATCCAGCCGCTCCTGACCCGCCTGGACGCGCAGGAAGGTGGCCGCGGCGAGGTACATCTTGAAGGTCGAGCAGTAGACGAACCGCTCGCCGCCGCGCCAGGTCAGGGCTGCGTCGTGGCCGATGTCGAGCGCGGCCACGCCGATGCGGCCACCGTGGCGAGCTTCCAGCGCCGACAGGTCGAACTGCTGGAAGATGGCCTGGGCCACCGGACGCGCCGGCTGTTCGACCGGTGGTGTGGCGGCTTGCGGCGAGCAGCCCATGACGCCGATCGCGCCAAGGCCGGTCAGGACGCTTCTGCGGTCCATCGGCAGGCCCATGCTCAGGCCGCGTAGCCGGAAGCCGCGATGCCCGATTGCGGGGCCGGGATGGTGGCGCCCTCGTCGGCGTATTCGTTCAGCTTGTTGCGCAGGGTGCGGATCGAGATGCCGAGGATATTGGCCGCGTGGGTGCGGTTGCCCAGGCAGTGCGACAGGGTGTCGAGGATCAGCGCCTTCTCCATCTGCGCGACGGTCTGGCCGACGTGCGAGCGGGTGACGACGTCCGCGACGTGGGCGGCGCGGCCAGCCGGGCCGGCGTCATGGGCCGGGGCGGAACCACCGGCCGTCAGGGGCTGGCCGTCCGGCAGACGGATGGCGTCGACGTCGATCTCCGGGCCGATCGCGAGGAGCACCGCGCGGTGCATGGCGTTCTCGAGTTCGCGCACGTTGCCAGCCCACCGGTGGCTGGTCAGGGCGCGGCGGGCCTCAGCGGAGATCGGACGGACCGGCACCCCGTTGGCGGCGGCGTATTTCCTGACGAAGTGATCGGCCAGAACCGAGATGTCGCCCGGACGCTCGCGCAGGGCCGGCAGCCGCAGGTTCACCACGTTCAGGCGATAGAGGAGATCCTCGCGGAAGCTGCCCTCGGCGACCGACTTGGCCAGGTCACGGTTCGAGGTGGCGATGATGCGGATATTGACCGGCACCGGCTTGTTGCCGCCCACGCGATCGATGACCCGCTCCTGGATCGCGCGCAGCAGCTTGGCCTGAAGGCGGACGTCCATCTCGGAGATTTCGTCCAGAAGCAGGGTGCCGCCGTCGGCCTCCTCGAACTTGCCGATCCGGCGGGCCATGGCGCCGGTGAAGGCGCCCTTCTCGTGCCCGAACAGTTCGGATTCCAGCAGGTTGTCGGGAATGGCGGCGCAGTTGACGCTGATGAACGGACGATCCGCGCGCTTCGAACCGGCGTGCAGGTAGCGCGCCATGACTTCCTTGCCGACGCCGCTTTCGCCCGTGATCAGGATCGAGGCTTCCGAGCGGGCGACCTGGTCGGCCAGCTGGATGACGTGCTTCATCGACGGGTCGGCCGAGATCATCGGGCGTTCGTCGTCGGCCACGGCCGACAGGACTGCGGCGATCAGGTCCGCCTCGGGCGGAAGCGGGATGAACTCCTTGGCGCCAGCGCGAATCGCGTCGGCGGCGTCGCGGGCGTCGGCGTCCACGCCGCAGGCCACCACCGGCACGTGGATACGCTCGTTCTCGTTGGCCGAGATCAGGGCGGCGATGTCGACGCGGTAGTCGACCATCAGAAGATCGGCGCCCTGCCCCCGACGGAGTTGCTCGGTCGCCTGATCGCCGCGCTCGACGTGCTGGACCTTGGCGCCGTGCGCCATGGCCATCTTCACCGCCGTCGCCAGCTGTCCGCTGAGCCTGCCAACCACCAGAAGCCGCATGGGTCTTCTCCCTTAATTCTCTACAGCCGGTCGCCGCCCTCCTCCTGGAAGGCGCGATTTCTTCGAAATCGCTTAGGCGCCCGAGTCCTCGGTCTTGATGATTTCCGTCATGGTCACGCCGAGGCGGTCTTCCACGACCACTACCTCGCCGCGGGCGACCAGGCGGTTGTTGACGAAGATGTCGATCGCCTCGCCGACCTTGCGGTCCAGCTCCAGCACGCTGCCGCGGTTAAGCTTCAGCAGCTGGGCCACGGACATGTGGGCCTTGCCCAGCACGGCGGAGATGTTCACAGGCACATCGAAGACGGGCGCGAGATCGTGTGCGCTTTTCTCGCTGTGTTCTTCCGGGACGGCGAGGCCGCCGTTCTCGGAGAATTCTTCCAGAGCCATGGTGTCGGACGCCATCAGGGCCTCCCCTCGGTGAGGTGTTCAGCGTGCCCGGCCTCGGCGGCCAGAGCGGAATTCAGCGCCTCGGCCATGCGGGCGAAGGCGTTCTCGGGATCGAAGGCGGCCCGGCCGTCCGTCCATTCCAGACGGAAGGCCGCAATCGGCAGGCCCGGCTCGTCCCGGAAGGCGACGACGCCCGAAAAGCCGGCGTCGGCGCAAAGTTGTTCGAGCCGGGCGCGCGTTTCGTCGGTCAGTTCGCCGGTGCGGATGACCAGACGCGGCGATGCATCGATTTCCTGCCCGAGTGCTTCGAGCGCCGCCTGCAGCGGTCCTTGCGGAAAGCGCTCCAGCGAGGCGGCGGCGACGACCCGTGCGGCGGCCAGCGCCAGCTCGACCGACTGTTCGCGGTGCTGTTGGGCGACCTGGGTCAGGGCGGGCGCCGCGGCATCGAGCGCCTGACCGATGGCCGACAGCGCCATGGACTGGACGCTCGCCATTTCCGCAAGGGTCTGCTCCCGGGTTTCGGCCCGCGCCCGGGCGACCAGCGCCTCCACCTCGTCAGGACCATAGGAGCGCTTGGCCGGACGCCAGGCCGAGGCCTGAACGACGACGCCGTCCGAATCAAACTCGGTGTCGAAGGCGAACGGACGGGATGGGGCTGCGCCGGTCATCAGTAGATCAACTCGTCATCGCCGCCCTGGCCGACCAGCATGATCTCGCCCTTGGCGGCGAGATCCTTGGCGACCTGGACCATGGCCATCTGGGCCTGATCGACATCCTTCAGACGCACCGGCCCCATCGACTCCATGTCCTCGCGCATGATCTTGGCGGCGCGTTCGGACATGTTGGAGAAGAACATCTCGCGCAGGCTTTCCGAAGCCCCCTTGAGGGCCAGCCCCAGGGAGTCCTTCTCCACGGCGCGCAGCAGCGTCTGGATGCCGCCCGGGTCCAGCTTGGACAGGTCCTCGAAGACGAACATCAGCGCACGGATGCGCTCGGCCGCCTCGCGATTCCGCTCTTCCAGTGCACCGATGAATCGGGCCTCGGTCTGGCGATCGAAGCTGTTGAAGATGTCGGCCATCAGCTCGTGGCTGTCGCGCTTGGACGTGCGGGCCAGGTTCGACATGAACTCGGTGCGCAGGGTCTGCTCAATCTTGTCCAGGATGTCGCGCTGCACCGGCTCCATGCGCAGCATACGCTGCACGCACTCGAGGGCGAAGTCCTCGGGCAGGGAGGTCAGCACGCGGGCGGCGTGATCCGGCTTCACCTTCGACAGGACGACGGCGACCGTCTGCGGGTATTCGTTCTTCAGATAGTTGGCGAGGACGGCCTCGTTCACGTTGCCGAGCTTGTCCCACATGGTCCGGCCGGCGGGGCCGCGGATTTCCTCCATCAGGCCGTCGACGCGTTCGGGCGGCATGAAGGAGGACAGCAGGCGCTGTGTTTGCTCGAAGCTGCCCATGACGGCGCCCGAGCCGCTCATGCCGGACACGAACTCGACCAGGAGTTCCTCGACGACGCTGGAGCTGACCGTGCCGAGGCTGGCCATGGCCTGGGAGATTTCCTTGACCTCGTCGTCGTCCAGTCCGGCCCACAGGCGGGTATGCTCCTCGCCCAGAGACAGCAGGATCACCGCAGCCTTCTCGGGGCCGGTCAGCTTGCGGGCGTCCTCGACCGCGGGCTTCTTGTTGAGCGTCCGACTGCCCATCAGCCTTCATGCACCCAGCTGCGGAGGATCGAGGTCGACTCCTCCGGGTGCTTCTCGACGAAGTCGGCGACTTTCTTGACCGACGAGGCCTTCACCTGGCCCTCGATGCGGGCGATGTCCAGGCGATGATCCATTTCCGACGGGCCGCCCAGCTGAGCCATGGCGGCAGGCGCGCCACCGACGACCGTGGTCTGCAGCGAGGTGACGGGAACGCCGCCGGCGCCGGCCAGCTGGGGCTGGCCAGCAGCGCCGCCGCCGGCCGCCGTCTTCAGCAGCGGGCGCAGGACGAAGAAGATCAGCAGCACGCCGGTGATCAGGAGCACCAGCAGCTCGACCCCGCGCATGATGTCGTTCTTGGTGAAGTTGAACAGCGAGCTGCCGGCCTCTTCCCCGCCCACCGCCGCGATATCGCGATTGAACCGCACGTTCAGAACCTCGATGCGGTCGCCGCGCTCGGTGTTGATGCCGACGGCGGCCTCGACCAGGGATTTGATCTGGGCGATCTCCTCGGGCGTGCGTGCGGCATAGGTCGGCTCGCCGCCATTCGCGCCCGGAGTCCACTTGCCGTCGACCGCGACCGACACGGCCAGTTTCTTGACCTCGCCGGCTTCTTTCACCGTGGTCGTGGTGGTGTTCGATATCTCGTAGTTGGTGGTCTCGGTGTTCTGGGTGTCGCGGGAACCCTGGGCCGCGGCGCCCGGCGCCTGGCCGCCCGGAATGTTGTTGGTCGCCGTCGCGCCGCCGTCAGGAACAGCCGAGGTGTCAGAGCTCTCCGAACCGTTGGTGGAGGTCGAACGGACGACCTGACCGTCCGGATCGAAACGCTGTTCCTGGGTGGTCGAGCGGGCGTGATCGATCTCGGCCGTGACCTGAACGCGAGCGCCGCCGACCCCGACGACGCCCTCGACGATGTCGGTAATCCGGGCACGCAGCTGGGCCTCGGTCTGACCGCGGGCCTCTTCCGCCGAGGCGGCGCTGAAGCCCTCGCCGTCCGTGCCGGCGGCCAGGGTGCGGTTCGAGGTATCGGTCAGTGTGACCTTCTCGGGCTTCAGGTTCGGCACCGACGACGCGATCACGTTGCGGATGGCCTGAACCTGGGCGCCGGTCAGCTGACCGCCCGTCACGCCGACGACGACCGAGGCGGTCGGCTCGGCGGCCTGGGACTGGAACAGCTCGCGGCGCGGCAGGGCGATCATCACGCGGGCCGACTGAATGCCGCGCATCGTCTGGATGGTGCGCGCCAGCTCGCCCTCGAGCGCGCGCTTCTCATTGAGGTTCTGCTGGAACTCGGTCTGGCCGAGGACTGACTGATTGTCGAAGATTTCGTAGCCGACGCTGCCCGAGGTCACGAGACCCTTGCCGGCGACCAGCATACGGGCCTCGCCCACCTGGTCGCGGCTGACGAAGATGGTCGAGCCGTCGCCGCGCGAGCTGTATTTGATGCCGGCGCTGTCCAGAGCCGTGGTGACCTCGGAGGCCTCGCGCAGATCAAGGTTTGAATACAGCAGCGCGTCCGGAGCCTGGCCTATGCGCAGCATGACCGCGACCAGCACGGCCGCGACGCCGGCGGCGACGCCGAGCACCACGGTCAGCCGACCGATCCCGAACCTCTGCAACGCCGCTGTGAAGCCGCCCACGCGTCCCCGCCCCGATACTTGCGGGAACTGACAAGGGCCCGCTGGGCAGAAAATGCCGGGCGCGTGGTAAACGAGCCGTTAAGGGGCTTGGAAGATCAGCGTTTCTTGCGGCTTTGCATGACAAAGCCGATCACCTTGGCGGCGGCCTCGAAATGCTCGCGCGGGATCACGTCGTCGATCTCGACAGTGGCATAGAGCGCACGCGCCAGCGGAACGTTCTCGACGATCGGCACCGAGTGCTCGCGCGCGACCTCGCGGATCTTCAGGGCGAGGACGTCGACGCCCTTGGCCACGCAGACCGGCGCCGGGTCGTCCTTCTCGTAACGCAGGGCGACCGAGTAGTGGGTCGGGTTGGTGACGATCACGGTCGCCGTCGGCACCGCCTGCATCATCCGCTTGCGACTGCGCTGGGCGCGGATCTGCTTCAGCTTGGCCTTCACGTGCGGATCGCCTTCGGACTGCTTGTAGTCCTCCTTGACCTCCTCCTTGGTCATCCGCATCCGCTTGGCGAAGCGCATCTTCTGCCAGATGAAATCCGCGCCGGCGGTAAAGCCGAGGAAGATGATGGCCGCACTCATCAGGGCGATGGCGAGGTCGCGCGAGAACGGCAGGATCGACGCCGGCGACATGGCGACAAGGTTCTCGAACTCGCGAGTATGCGGCTTCAGGACGAACCAGCAGATCACGCCGACAGCGATCAGCTTGAGGAAGGTCTTGCCGAACTGGAACAGGCCGTCCGGACCAAAGATGCGCTTGAGGCCCGCCATCGGGCTGACGCGCTCCCACTGCGGCTTCAGCTTGTCGGGCGTGAACATCAGGCCGGACTGGGCGAGGTTGCCCCCTGCCCCGCCGATTATGGTCGCCAGCGCCACCGCGCCGAGGAAGGGCGCGACGGCCCAGAGCGCCTGCGCGCCGATCTCGACCCCCGCGCCGGCGTCCAGCCCGCCCAGCATGGTATGGGGCGCCGCGATAAAGGGCAGAAGCTGTTCGGCCATCGCGGTGGCGAAGAAACCGCCGCCGCCCAGCACGACAGCAGCCGCCCCCATGAGGGACGCGGCCGAGCCGACGTCCATGGACTTGGCGACATCACCCTTTTTCCGCGCGTCCTCCAGTTTTCGCGGGGTGGCTTCTTCTGTCTTCGACTCGGGATCGGCGCCTTCAGCCACCGGCGCCTCCCGCGAAGACCTGGGCCAGGGCGCGATAGCGGTCGATGAAGACCGTGCCCAGCACGCCGAGGCTGAGAGCGAAGACCGACAGACCCAGGATCACACTGAGGGGAGCGGCGGCGAAAAAGATCTGGAAAGACGGCATCACCCGTCCGACCAGTCCCGATGCGAGGTTGAAAATCAGGGCGAAGACCAGAACCGGCGCGGACAACTGCACGCCGAGCATGAAGCTGTCGCCCAGGGTCTTCACCGCCATGGCCGTGAAATCACCCGTCACCAGCGGCCTCGCCGGCGCGATCAGCTCGTAGGACCCGACCAGTCCGGCGATGAACAGGTGGTGAGTGTTGGTCGCGAAGATCAGGGTCGTGCCCAGCAGCATCAGGAACGCCGAGATCGTCGTGCCCGGCTGGGCCTGCAGCGGGTTGGCGGTCTGGGCGAAGCCGAGCGTGGTTTGCAGCGACACGATCTCGCCGGCCGTCGACAGGGCGGTCAGGAAGCTGCGCAGCAGGGCGCCGATCATCAGGCCGACGATGACCTCGCGGATGATCCAGCCCACCATCGATCCGAGGCTCTCGGGCAGGGCCGGCAAGCCGCCCGCCACCACCGGCCACAGGGCGAGCGAAACCACCAGCGCCAGCGAAAGACGGATGCGCGGCGGGACATAGCTTTCGCCGACGCCGGGCAGCATCAGCAGCACCGCCCCGATCCGTGCGAAGATCAGCGCGCCCTGCCAGATCTGGTCTGATGTGGCCCAAGCCTCCACGCGGCTACATGCCGGCGATGCGGGCCGCGATCGTCCTCATGAATCCGCCGAGCAGCGCGCCCATCAGCGGCAGGAACAGGAGCAGCGACACGAAGATCGCGATAATCTTGGGCGCGTAGACCAGGCTCTGCTCCTGGATCTGGGTCAGGGCCTGGAACAGGCCGATCACCACGCCGACAACGAGTCCCACCAGCAGGACCGGGGCGCACAGCTGGATCGTCAGCCACAGGGCGTCGCGACCCACATCCAGAACTTCCGTGCCGTTCATCCATACGCTCCCGGGATACTGGGCAAGAAATGCCGGGGGTGTGGTTAACAGGGCGTTAGTGATGATCCCACGACCGGGGCTGTGTTCCCTTTTCCCGGCCTGGCAGGTTAGAGGATGGCCATGACCAAGCCGAGCATCACCCAGGCCGACGCCGAGGCCGCTGTCCGTACGCTGATCGAGTGGGCGGGCGACAACCCCGACCGGGAGGGCCTGCTGGAGACGCCGGCGCGCGTGGCGCGCAGCTATCGGGAGCTCTACGAAGGCTATGAGGTCGATCCGCGCAAATATCTGGAGAAGACCTTCGAGGAGGTCGGCGGCTACAACCAGATGGTCGTGCTGAAGGACATCCGCTTCGTCAGCGCCTGCGAGCATCACATGCTGCCGGTCGTCGGCGTGGCCCACGTCGGGTACCTTCCGACCGACCGGGTCGTCGGCATCTCCAAACTGGCCCGGGTGGTGCGCGGCTTCGCGCGACGCCTGCAGATCCAGGAGAAGATGACCTCGGAAATCGCCCTCGCCATCGAGGAAGTCCTTCGTCCGCAAGGCGTGGGCGTCGTGATCGAGGCAGAGCACAGCTGCATGACCCTGCGCGGCGTCAATGCGCCGGGCGCCAGCCTGACCACAAGCCACCTGAGCGGCGTGATCCGGGACGACCCGCGCACCCGTGAGGAGTTCCTCCGGTTGACCCGGCGCTAGAGGCTGCAATCAGGACGAGCGGTCCGACTACGTGTTGTAGTTAAGGGGTTTTTTCCCAATCTCGTGCGCTACTCCAGGCATGGCGCATAACCAGTCCCGGCCCCTTGCTGAAAAAGATCCGATCGACCGGATCATGGCCATGGCGGCCGCACTTCTCGACGCTCCGATGGCCGCTGTCGCGGTCGCCGACGGCGCCATTCGCATCAGCCGTTCCAAGGCCCAAGGCGTCGTCACCGAGCGGGGCGCCGAGTGCGACGGCCTCGGCATTCCGTTCGATGCCTCCGGAACGATCGTCATCCCCGACACGCGTCTCGACGCACGGGTCGCCGACAATCCCGTCGTCACCGGGCCGGCGGCCTGCCGCTTCTACGCAGGCGCGCAGGTGGTGACCGAGACCGGCGAGCCCATCGGATCGCTCTGCGTTCTGGACACCGTCGCCCGTGATGCGCCCTCCGCCCAAGCCCTGCAGCTGCTCAGAATGCTGGCCAGGCAGGTCGCGGCCGTCGTCCAGCAGATGAAGCTGGCCAAGGTGCAAAGCGAGCGGGCGGAACTGCTGCGACTTGCCGAATCCGTCCGTGGGCTTGGACACTGGAGGCTGGACTTCACGACCGGCGAAATCCTGTGGTCGGACCAGGTCTATCGCATCCACGGGCTGGACCCGCAGGCGTTCGATCCGAACCTGCACAGCGCCCTGTCAGCCTATCATGAGGACGACCGGGCCGAGATTCTCGCACATGTCGAGACGGCGCGGCTGACCGGTCAGGGATACGACTGTCACCTCAGGATCCAGCGCCCCGACGGCGAACTGCGGCTGACCCGCTCGAGCGGGCAGTGCCTGCTCGGCGCCGACGGCAAACCGGAAGTGCTGTTCGGCGTATTCCAGGATGTCACCGAGGAAGATCTGGCGGCCCGACGCCTGGCGGCCAGCGAGGCGCGCTATCGCCTGATGGCGGAGAATGCATCGGACATCATCGCGACCTACGGTCTCGACGGCGTCTTCACCTACATCTCCCCTGCCGTGGAGAGCGCCCTCGGCTACCGACCGGCCGAGCTGATCGGCAAGTCAGTCAACGAGATCGTGCATCCGGACGACGTAGCTCAGACCTGGGCCGCTTTTGCGGCCTATATGGACGGCCCCGTCGACGCCAGCCCGCCACGGATCGCCTATCGGGCCAGGCACAGATCCGGTGAGGTCCGCTGGCTTGAGGCCCACCCCCGCGCCATGCGTGACGAGAACGGCCGGGTGCTCGAAATCCAGGACCTCGTGCGCGATGTATCGGCGGCGAAGGCCATCGAGCTGGAGTTGCAGCGGGCGCGGGACGAGGCGGAGAGCGCCGCCGCGGCGAAGACCGAATTCCTGGCCAACATGAGCCACGAGATCCGGACGCCGCTGACGGCGATCCTCGGCTTCTCCTCCCTGCTCAACGAGCGCCGCGATCTGCCCGAGAGCGCCGTCGGCCACCTGGATCGCATCCGGACAGCCAGTCAGGCCCTGCTGGCTATCGTCAATGACATTCTCGATTTCTCGAAGATCGAGGCCGGTCGATACGAGATCGCTCGCGAACCCGCAAAGGCGCTCGAGATCTGCCACGACGCCCTGCTGATGTTCTCGCCGGCGGCGCAGGCGAAGGGCGTCTCACTGGAGTTCGTCCAGGAAACCGAGTTGCCGGAATGGGTCAATATCGATCCGCAGAAGGTGGGTCAGGTCCTGCTCAACCTCATCGGCAACGCCGTGAAGTTCACAAGCGCCGGCTCCGTCACGCTCGCGGTCGGCCACGATCCGGTCTCGCAGATGCTTGAGGTCCGCGTATCGGATACCGGACCGGGGATGAGCGAGGAGCAGTGCAGCCGCCTGTTCCAGCGTTTCTCCCAGGTGGACGGCTCATCGACGCGACGCCATGGCGGCACCGGGCTCGGCCTCGCCATCTGCAAGGGGCTCAGCGAGGCGATGGGTGGCGACATTCGGGTCGCCTCCCGTCCCGGAGAGGGGTCGCACTTCACCTTCCGCATCCAGGCCGCGCCGGTGGAGCATGCGCCTGCGCCGACGGAGGGCGAAGAAGTGATCGCCGGCGGAGATCTCGCCGGCCTGCGGGTCCTGGTGGTCGACGACCACATGGCCAATCTCGAGATCGTGCAGGCTCTGCTCGCCCCGCTGGATATCGAGGTCTCTCTCGCCGCCTCCGGTCGGATCGCAATCGATCTCGCCGCGACCACGCCGTACGACGTGGTCCTGACAGACCTGAGGATGCCGGACGTAAGCGGAGAGGATGTCGTGCGCGCGCTACGGGCGGGTCATGGCCCGAACCAGCACATTCCCATCCTCGCCTTCTCCGCTGACGTCTCCAGCTACGGGGCCACGGTCCCGGGGTTCGACGGCACGGTCGCCAAGCCGGTCAGTGTGGCGGCGCTGCTGGCGGCGCTGCGGAGCGCGGTCGCTGTCGGGGCAGACGACGGCGTGTCTCTGGCGGCAGGAGGCCATGCATGAAGGCCCGCCTGCTGGTCGTCGATGACGATCCCATGATGCTTGAGCTGCTGGTGACCCGTCTCGAGCTCGCCGGGTACGCCGTCGCGACGGCGCGGGACGGGCTGGAAGCCCTGCGGCGCGTACATGAGTATCGGCCGCACGGGGTGATCCTCGACATCAACATGCCCCGTCTGGACGGCTTCGGCGTCCTCGAGCAGATGAATACGGCGCGCTGGCCGGTTCTGGTGCTGACTGCGCGAAACCAGACCCCGGATGTGCAGAGAGCCATCTCGCTGGGCGCCCGGGACTTCCTGTCCAAACCCTTCAAGGACAATCAGCTGCTCCTGAGGGTAGCGAGACTGCTGCGCAAGACCGGGGCGGGGACGGATGCCGTCGTGATCTGAGGTCCGCAGCGGCCCACTCCTTGCGGCGACAGGCCCGAAAGGAGCCCCCGCCGTGGCCTGGACAGCAATTTCGACCCGAAACGAGACACTTCCCATCGTCCGCGGTGGCTGGCTCGACGCCCTGCGTTTCATTGTGGCCGGGTTGATCATCCTGCATCACTTCCAGATGTCGGCGCCCGTGCCGCTGGCCGAGGGCCTGCATCCGGTGTTCGAGCGCGGCGGCTTCCTGCTGACCAACTTCTTCCTGATCGACAGCGGCTACGTCCTGATGCGCGTGTATGGCGCGTCAGTCGCGGGCGGGCGGATGTCGGCGGGCGACTTCTTCCTCAAGCGCTATCTGCGTGTCGTGCCGGCGCACCTGATCATGGGTTTGTCCCTGGTCGGTCTGGTCGTCGGCGGCGGAATGCTGGGCTTCGCGCCGCGCGCCCCGGAATGGTTCGCCTGGGACCAGTTCTGGGCCCAGATCACCCTGACCCAGGCCTATGGCGTGCCCGGCGGCTACGGCTGGAACGCGCCGAGCTGGTCGATCTCGGCGCTGATCGGCTGCTACCTCGCCTTCCCGTGGATCCTGCGCGGACTGGTCCGACTGGGGCCATGGACCGTGCTGGCGCTGGGAATCGGCCTGTATCTGCTGGCCAACCAGCTGACCTGGGGCCTGCTGGGCTATCCGGTCTACCAGATGCCGATGGGCTTGGGGCTCTTCCGCGCCTTGCCCCTGTTCTTTCTGGGCATGTCGCTGGCCTGGTTTGCGCAGAAGGTCTGGATCTCGCCGCGTCTGGCGCGCTGGGCAGGGATTGGCGCCGCCATCCTGCTGGCCTTCGTGCAGTATTTCGACAAGCACGCGCTGATCTCGCTCGTCTTCATCTCGACCATCATCCTGGCCGCCGGCGCGACGCCGACGCCGCGCCCGTCGAAATGGGTCGAGAAGGCCGCGCAGGTTTCCTTCTCGATGTTCATCACCAACGAGGTCGTGCGCATCGCCTGGTTCGGCGTCGTGAACGTCCTGATCGCCAGGTTCGCCCTGCCCTCGCCCGTCCAGTGGGCGCTGTGGTTCGCGGGCGTCGCGGCGGCCTTCGTCTTCGCCTGGTTGTTCCACTACGTGATCGACACGCCGATCCAGAACCGCATTCGCGACTGGCTGAAGTCGCGTCGCGGTCGCCGGATCGAGGTGCGTCAGCCGGTGGTGTCGCTGGAGGGCTGAGCCCTTACATGCCCTGCACGAGGTGGAGGATGTTGCCGTCCGGATCCTTGAACCAGACCATCTTCATTTCGCCGTTCTCGTGGATGTCGCCGTTCAGCGTGCCGGGCATGTCCGGATAGTGCTCGAAGACGACCCCCTTCGACTTCAGGTCATGAGTGACGTCGACGATGTCGCCCTTCATCTCCCAGGTGACAGCATTGGCCTTGTTGGTGCCGGCGAACTCCGACACATAGACGCCCAGCGAGGTCTGGCCGGTGCGGAAGCTGAGGAAGCCGTCCTCGAAGCTGCCGGCCTCGATGGCCAGCCCGAGGATATCCTCATAGAAGGCCCGGGCGCGGGCGAGGTCGCTGACGGCGACGATGGCGGACGAGTTGCGGTCCCTGAGCATGGCGCTCTCCCTTGTGGCGGGAGAGCCAGCGTGCCGTAGGGCGATCCGGTTCCCGTTAGCCGCCGCACGCGTCCGGCGAGCCGGCGACCACGCGACCGCCCTTGATCACCGTGCGCGGCGTTCTCAGCGGAGCGAGGCCCAGGGTGGGGTCGCCCTCGACGGCCACCAGATCGGCAAAGGCGCGCGGGCGCACGGCGCCAAGGCCTTCGTCGCCCAGCATCCGTCCGGCCTCCCAGGTCGCGGACTGCAGCGCCTGTGTCGGCGTCAGCCCGGCCTCGACATAGCCGTCCATCGTGCCGCGGGAGCCAGCGCCGCGACCGGGCGCGTAGGGGAAGTACAGATCGGAGCCGAGAGCGATGCGGACGCCGGCGCGGTGCGCGCGCATCAGGCGGTCGCGGCCGCCCTGCAGGTGGCGGTCGACTTCCTCGCGCGGCGGCTGCTGCGGCCAGCTGCGGGTGAACTCCAGCGCCATCTCCAGCGAGGGATCGGTCGGCACCAGCCACACGCCCTTGCGCGCCATCAGCCGCAGGGTCTCGTCCGAGACGTCGTAGGCATGTTCGATCGAGGTGACCCCGGCCTCGACCGCCTCGCGGATCGAGGCGTCGCTGGTGGCGTGGGCGGCGACGGGGATGTTGTGGCGCTTCGCCTCGTTGACGATGGCGGCGATCTCCTCGACCGACAGTCGGGTGCGCTGCGGCGTGGCCTCCGGGTACATCTTGATGACATCCGCGCCCCGGGCGATCGCCTCGCGCACGGCGGCGCGGGCGTCCTCGACGCCGGTGACGATGCGGTACTCGCCATTGACCAGATCGTGCGGATCACCGGGCATCGGCTCCATCTGCCCGCCGGCCGGCGCCAGGCCCGGGCCCGAGCCGTAGATGCGCGGTCCCGCGACCCGTCCGTCGTTCACCGCGCGCTCCAGCATCAGATCCAGGAACCGGCCGGAGTTGCCAAGGTCGCGAACAGTGGTGAAGCCGGCGTCCAGATATTCCCTCGCTCGGCCAGCCGCGGTCAGGGCGCGATAGACATCGCCCTGCACCGCCTGATCGCGAGCGGCGACATCGGAGAGCCCTTCCCCGCTCCGCTGCTCCAGCAGCAGGTGCGTGTGGGCGTCGATCAGGCCGGGGACCACCGCGCAGCGTCGCAGATCGATGACGGTCGCGCCCTCAGGCACGGCCAGGCCCTCGCCGACCTCGGCGATACGTTCGCCCCGGATCAGGATGTCGCGCGGCCCGACCATGCGGCCCGCCTCGGAGTCGAACAGGTTTCCGGCCCGGACCAGCACGACGGGCCGGGGCGCGCCCTGGGCCTGAACGAGGGTCGGCAGCGCACTGGCCAGCAAGGCGAAGGCGGCGATGGTCGTGGCGAGACGGGCTGTCATGAAGGCTCCGGGCGGTCTTTTCCGTTCAGAGGCCTCTTATGGCCCTCCCGGATGCGCGCCGAACCGTGAATTCGCCGTAAGCTGGCGGAGTGGGAGACGCCGCCCTAGAAGTCAGACGTGAGCACTGACGCCCTGACCTTCGACCCTGCCGCACTGGCCGACGCCTCCTCGAAGGGCGATGGCGCGGCGACGCATCGGCTGGCGGTGCTGACCGGCATGGGGCTGTGGGTTCCCCAAAGCTGGTCTGAAGCGCTGCGCCTGCTGGACCTGTCGGCGGCTCAGGGGCACGGCCCGGCGACCGACGACCGCACCGCGCTGACCGCGCTCGCTGACCTCGGCCAGTGGCTGACGCCGCCTTCGCCACAGCCGCTGATGAGCGGCCCGGCGATCCTGACGGTCTCCGGATTTCTTCCGCCCGCGCTGTGTGACTGGCTGATCGATCAGGTCCGCGACACGACTCACCCGGCGCTGGTCTACAACCCGGACACTGGCGAGGGTTTGCGCGACGACATTCGCACCAACTCGGCCAGCCAGATCGGACTGGAGCGGATGACGGTGACTGCGGCCCTGATCCGCGAGCGCATCGCGCGTGTCGCCGGACTGCCGGTTCCCGGCCTGGAGTGGACCCAGATCCTGCACTACGGCCCCGGCCAGACCTTCGACTGGCATGTCGACTGGCTGAACCCGGACGAGCCCGGTCATGCGCCCGACCTCGCCGCGCGCGGTCAGAGGATCGCGACGCTGCTGGTGTATCTGAACGACGACTACGAGGGCGGAGAGACAGCCTTCGAGGCGGGCGGATTGCGCCACCGGGGAGGCAAGGGCGATGCGCTGATGTGGGCCAACACCCTGCCGTCGGGAGGGATCGACCCGCGCACGCGCCACGCCGGCCTTCCGCCGACGACGGGTGAGAAATGGGTGCTGTCGCAGTGGCTCAGGGGCCGTGCGCCGACGGGCTGAGCCGTCAGATCGGCATCCGCATGATTTCCTGGTAGGCCTGGATCACCTGATCGCGGACCGCCATGACGGTTTCCAGCGAGGCCTCGGCGGACGAGACGGCGGTGACGACGTCGATCAGGCTGCCCTGCCCCTGCACCGAGGCGGCCATCTGGGTCTCGGCGGCGCGCGACTGGGTCGTCATGTCGTTCATGACGCCCGACAGCATCTCCGCGAAGCCGGACTGCCCCGCGCTGGCCGCAGGGGCCGTGGGCAGGGACACGCCTTGGGTCGCCGCATAGGCCTTGGCCGCCATCAAGGGGTTCATCGGTCAGTCCCTATCGCTTCAGCAGGTCGAGGGTGCGCGTCTCCATGGTGCGCGCGGTCTCGATGACGTTGAGGTTGGCCTCGTAGGCGCGCTGCGCCTCGCGCATGTCCATGGCCTCGACCAGGGTGTCGACGTTCGGGCGCATGACATAGCCCTCGGCGTTGGCCGCCGGGTGCGAGGGGTCGTACTCGGACCGGAAGGGCGAGGCATCCGGGCGTACCTGCGCCAGGGTCACGCCGGTTGCACCGTCGATCTCGCGCGCCTGGAAGACCGGGATCTGACGGCGATAGGGTTCTCCGCCGGCGACCTCGGCGGTCGATTGGGCGTTGGCGATGTTCTCGGCGATCACGCGCATACGCGACTGCTGAGCCTTCAGGGCGCTGGCCGCGACGGCCATGGCGCTGTTCCGGGGCGGGACGGGATCAGGCATCGGGGTTTCCCTTCAGCGATCAACGGCCGGGCGGCTTGGCCGCCAGCCGGAGCATGGCCATGGACTTCTGGTAGAAGCCGATGGCCGCGTCATAGGCCATGCGGCTCTCGGCCATCTTGAGCATCTGCTCCTCGACCACCACCGAGTTGCCGTCGAGCGTGGTTTCGGAATCAGGCGCGGATAGGGTTTCGAACCGCGCCGTAGACTGGCCCGTCGGCGCGATGTGCATGGCGCTGGTCCGCGTCATCCGCACTCCACCGGCTCCGGCCCGCATGGCGGCGGCGAAATCGGTCGGCTGGTTCAGGTCGCGGCCGACGTAACCGGGCGTGTCGGCATTGGCCACGTTCTGCGCGATCACGCGCTGACGTTCGTCCAGCCAGGACAGCCGGCCCTTGATCTGGCCCAGAAGCGGCAGGTCGTTGAAGCCCACGGATCCGATGCTCCGGGCGCGGATCGCCCAAAATCGATGGGCAGAAAATGCCGCCTCCATGGTTAATCAGAGGTTATCTCAACGCGGCGTTAACCATGAACGTCGGAGTTTGGCCCGCCGGATCAGTTCACCGGCGGGGCCCACGCATGAATTTCCTCGACCTGCTCAGGGCCATGTTCGCCCTGGCCTTCACCCTCGGCATCATCGGCCTCGCCGCCTGGGCAGCGCGCCGCTATGCGCCGCAGCTGATGGCCAAGCTGAGCGCCGAACGGGGCGAGCGCCGGATGCAGGTGGTCGAGACCCTGGTGCTGGACCCGGCCCGCCGGCTGGTTCTGGTGAAGATCGACGACGAGGAACGCCTGCTGATCCTCGGCGAGGGCCGCGAGCTGATCGAGCCGCGCGGCCCCGGAGTTTCCAAATGAGCCTGAAGGGCGTTTTCGCCCTTCCCTCGCGCGCCGAACTCACGCGCGCGGCGCTGCTGTCGCTGCTGGTCACCGCACTGAGCCTGATCTGGCCGCTCGCGGCCCTGGCGCAGGAGGTCGCCGCCGGCGGCGCCGGCTCGGCCATCAACATCGATCTGGGCACCGGCGCGGGCCTGACCGAACGGGTCGTCCAGCTGGTCGGCCTGATGACGGTCCTGTCGCTGGCGCCGTCCATCGTGATCATGACGACCAGCTTCGTGCGGATCGTTGTCGTCCTGTCCCTGCTGCGGACCGCCCTGGGGATGCAGCAGTCACCCCCCAACGCCGTTCTCGTCTCGCTGGCCCTCTTTCTGAGCGCCATCGTCATGGCCCCGACGTGGCAGGACGCCTATGATTCGGGCATCCGACCGCTGATGGATCAGCAGATGGAGCTGCCCCAGGCCTTCGATGCGGCCTCGGAACCTGTGAAGACTTTCATGCTCGGTCAGGTGGATCAGGACGACCTCGCCCTGTTCATCCGGCTGTCGAATATCGAGGCCCCGCCGCAGGCCATCGACCTGCCCCTGCGGGTGGTCACCCCGGCCTTCATGATCAGCGAGTTGAAGCGGGCCTTCGAAATCGGATTTCTCCTTTTCGTTCCGTTTCTTGTGATCGATCTGGTGGTCGCCAGCGTGCTGATGTCGATGGGCATGATGATGCTTCCCCCGGTGGTTGTTTCCCTGCCCTTCAAGCTCATCTTTTTCGTGCTCGTGGACGGCTGGAGACTGGTCGCCGGGAGCCTCGTCGAGAGCTTCCAGCGCGCCGCTGGAACGGGATGAATCCCCACCCCGTGGGGCTTTCAGCGCCAAAGTCGCTTGCCATCCGCAGAAAAAGCGGCGTTGATCCGGTCGTCATCGCTCCTGAGTCTCGGAGCGAACTTCAATCGGGAAACGACCCACAATGACCACTCAAGCCGAACTCATCGCCGCCGTCGCCAAGGACGCGGGTGTCAGCCAAGCCGACGCCGGCCGCGTTCTGACCGCGATCGTCGAGAACATCCACAAGTCGCTGACCGCCGGCGGCGACGTCCGCATCTCGAACCTCGGCGTGTTCGACACCGCTGCTCGCGCCGCCCGTGAAGGCCGCAACCCGGCCACCGGCGCGACCATCAAGATCGCCGCCTCGAAGGCCGTGCGCTTCCGCGTGTCGAAGCCGCTCAAGGACGCCGTCAACGGCTGATCCTGAAGATCAGGCGGCCGGCCTCGCTGCAGGGGCCGCCGCCGGAGCTTGTGGACGGGCGGGAGCCGCTGGGCGGTTCCCGCCCGTTTTCTGTCTGAACTCGGTCTTCATGGCCCCGACCCAGCCGGCGAAGGTGTCCGCCGAGGCGGACAGTGTCGCGAAGTCGCCGACCGTCGCGGCGCCGCCGGTACCGTCGTCCAGCGCTATGGACATGACGGTCCTCGACCGGGCGTTGGCGATGAAAGGGCGGTAGTTGCGCGACATCCGCCCCAGACCCACGGCGTCGCGAGCCAGCGACCAGGCGATGCCGGCGCGGATGACATTGGCTTCCTCAGCCGCCGATAGCGCAGCGCTGTTGCGATAGCGATCGCCCAGCAAGCCTTCGTACAGGGGCGCCGCCCCGGCCCAGTTCTCCTGCTTCCAGAAGATATCGGCGCGCACGGCGCGGGCGTCGGCCGAAGTGTCGCTCCCGAGGACCTCAAGGGCATGGTCGTAGCGGGTGAGATTCATCAGGGCCCGCGCTTCCAGCGCCCGGCGCTCGGCGTTCATGTCGGTCGGCAGCAGGGTGGTGCGAGAGCTCCAGAGTGCCTGGAGCGCCTGCTCCGGCTGACGGTTCATCAGATAGATGGTCGCCAGATCGGTCGCGATCTGCGCCTTGGCGACGCCCTCGAGGCGGTTGTCGACCTGATACTTCAGCAGTTCGGCCGCCTGGCTCAGGAGATCGACATCCACAAGGCGCCGCGACATCCGCCGCACCATCTCGTCGCCGTCCGCGCCGATCGGGGTGAGTTCGCGGAAATCATAGAAGAGGGCCAGCGCCTGCACCGGTTGAAGCCCGTCGGCGCCGCCCTCAAGGAACAGCATCCGGAAGATGGCGTCGCGGTCCGCGACCAGATCCGATGCGCCCGGCAGGCGGTTGAGATTCTCCGATGCCGCCAGGGCCGTCAGGGCTTCACGATACAGCCCCTGCGCCTTGTACAGGGACGCCAGTTGGCGAATAACGGCCAACTCGGTCTTGTCGCCTCGCCAGCGGAAACGGAGCCCCTCAAGCTCACGCGCCGCCGCATCGGCCTTCAGCGTCCCCTTGGCGAGAGCCAGGCGAATGGCGCCCAGCCGACCGGGCACGGCCACGCCGTCGAGGGGTGCGCGGCCAACCGCGGTGTAGACCGCCAGGGCGCGGTCGCTCATGCCGTCCATCTCGAACAGCTTCGCCTGAACCGTACGCGCGGCCAGCTGGTCCGCCGCAGGGGCGTTCTGACTGAAGACATAGGTCAGAAGAGCGCGCGCCGCGGCCGGATCGCCGCTCTCGAGCGCCGCCTCGGCATGCGCAGCCCCGAAACGCGCGCGCCATTCGGCGGGGAAGTCGTCGACGGCGCCGGCGCCGGCCGAGAAGGCCTGACGGGCAGCGGCCCAATCGCCCTGTTTCGCTGCGATATAGCCCCTCCACACGGCGGCCGAGGGGTCGCCGGCCAGGGCGCCGGAGGCGAGATCTGCCGATGCTTCGTCGAAACGTCCGATGCTGGCCCGGGCCGCGCCGCGCAGCCCGCGCACCTCGGGTTCGCCCGACATGTTCGGAGCCACCGCGATGATGGCGTTCAGAACGCCTACCGCCTCGTAACCCAGACCTGACCCGATCAGGAACCGCGCAAGGGCCAGCCGGGCCTCGATCGACGAGCGCGGATTTCCGGTGGCGGCCGCGGCTTCGGCTGCGGCGGCGTCCTGCATCTGGCGGTAGCGCGCGGCGAAACCTGCGTGACCGACATCGGCCCAGTGGGCGAGAATCAGCGCCGGGAACCGCGCCTTGGTCGGCGCGCCCGCCTCGGCCGGCGCCGCCTCCAGAAGCGCCGACGGCGGCGACAGCAGCAGGCCGCCCGGACGGGTGATGGTGACCAGATCGCCGTCGGCCTTCACCGCCAGGTCGGTGACCGGCGTCTCGATGACCAGACCGTGGGCCGATGGCAGCAGGGTCATGTCCAGCGTCTGGCGCCGATCGGCGAAACCCTTGCCCGGGGCCAGGGCCGTCACGGCCGCGAACCGGTCTCCGGCGAGCGGGTCGGTCAACCAGATCGCCCGGGTGGCGCCGGCCATGTTGGCGACCAGCGCCGGCTCGCCCGTGTCATCGCGATTGACGCTGACGCCGCCGACGGAAGCGGCCGGACCGCCGATGGTGACCGTCCAGGTCGCGCCGTCGTTGCTGGCGGAGACCGGCAGGTTCTCGGGCGCTGACAGGCGAACGGCGACATGATCGGCGCCGGCGCTCCAGTGCGCCTGCGACGCCGGGCCGAGCGCGGTGGCGCCCGACATGTCCAGCCGCGCCTTCGTGTCGAAGACGACCCAGACCGCCTCGCCCCGGCGGAAGACGGCGGCGCCGACCGGCGCCGGCCAGCGGAAGCTCAGGGCGACCCGGTCGGTTGCGGCCTGCGAGGTGACGGCGACGGCCTGCGTGATCGCTGGCGCCGCCTGTTCCGGCGCTTCCGGGGCCTGGGCATAGAGGTTCACGTAGACCGCGCCGTCCGCCGAACCGGTCTGCGCGTCCGCGCCATCGGCAAGGGTCAGGACAAGTTCGGTGCCGCCACGGACAGATCGGGTCTCGACACTCGTCACGCCGGGCGGCGGATCGACCCGAAGACGCGAGACGTCGGGAGCGGCCGTCGTGCCGATGCGAATGACCACGTCCTGCCCCGCGCGACGGACCTGCGAGCGGGCGCCGATAACGCCGGCGAACTCGACGCGGGTGAAGGTCGGATTGGCGCCGATGCGGATGGTGACCGGATCGACCGCCCCCCCGCCTTCCTGCGCCAGCGGCGCCATCGGAGCCAGCACGACAGCGCCGGCCGCGGCGGCCGCCACGGTCGTTCTGAGGATGCGCTTGCTGTGACGGGCCCCGGACATACGCGCGCACACTCGCGCGACGGCCTTTAAACGCGGTTAACGGTTGGTGACCTGATGATCGGGCGGGACAAAACGTCCAGTTGCGAGCACGGTGGACGAGGCCGACATGGCGTTGGTCACCCGCACCCGGACCTCCTCCGATGACCGAGCCCGTCTATCCGCCGCTGAACACGATGAAGACCGGACTGCGCTGCCGCTGTCCGCGCTGCGGCGAAGGCCCTCTGCTGCGCGGCTTCCTGAAGATCCGGGACAACTGCCCGGCCTGCAATCTGGACTACGGGTTCGCCGATCCGGCCGACGGTCCGGCCTTCTTCGGCATGAGCCTGGTCGGCGTCGTCGGGATGGGCCTGTTCATGTGGTTCGAGTTCACCGTCCACCCCCCGGTGTGGGTGCATTTCGTCGTGACCATGCCCCTGCTGACACTGGCCTGTCTGGCGGTCCTGCGTCCCCTGAAGGGCTGGCTTGTCTCTGAGCAGTACGTGCACAAGGCGGCCCCGCCGGAGTGGGAGAGCGTTGGCAAGCATGGCGAGGGATCGAAGTGGCGCTAGGCTGACGGCAGCCGCATCTCGAACACCGTCCCGCGCTCCGCCCGGCCCAGGTCCAGCGACGCCTTGCTGGCCGCCAGCAAGGCTCGGGCGATGGACAGGCCAAGCCCGGCCCCGCCCTGCTCGCGACGCGTGGTGAAGAAGGGCTCGAAGATGCGCAGGCGGTCGGCTTCGGGGATTCCGGGACCGTCGTCCGAGAGGCTCAGGACCACGCAATCGCCATCCTCCCGGGCAGCCACGACGACCCGCCCCGCGCCCGCCTGACGGCTGTTCTCGAGCAGGGTCGAGACGACCATCTCAAGCGTGGCTTCAGGGACGGCGACCGCAGGCAGACGGTCGGCCCATTGCGTCGTGACCTCCAGACTGGGTGAGCGGGCGTCCATGGCCTTGAGCACCGCGGACCTGAGATCGACCGAGACCCCCGCCTCCGGACGCGCCATGTCGGCTCTCGCGAGGTCCATCAGACGGGTGACGAGCGCCGACAGCCGGCGTCCGTCGGCGGCGATGTTGTCGAGGAAGCGTCGGCGGCGCTCCGGTTCCATGTCGTCGTGATCCTGCAGCAGCTCGACCGCGCCCTGTATGCCGGCCAGCGGCGTCTTGAACTCGTGGCTGACCGCCGCGGCGAAGTCGCGCAGATAGCGGGAGCGTCGGTCGACCGCCTCGGCCATGCGGTTGAAGTCCTCGTACAGGGTCCGAATCTCCACCGCCGCCGTGGACGACGGCAGGGGCACGCGGCCGCCGCCCGAGGCCACCTCGCGCGTCGCCCGACTCAGCGCCTCGATCGGCCCGGCGATGCCGCGCGACACCAGCACGGCGAGGAAGGCGAGGAAGCCCAGCGTTCCGATGATCCCCAGACCGATCTTGATCCGGTCCTGATACATCCCCCGGAACAGGGCGCGGGGGGAGCGAGAGGTCAGCACCACGCCCTCGACCTGACCGTCCACGACGATCGGCCGGGCGTGATGGATGCGCAGGGCCGAGGCGCGGCTGACCCACTCCATCGAATAGCGCTGGCGGTAGGAGGCGTTGCGTCTCAGCACGGTCTCGGGTTGTCCCGACAGCGCCGTCTGCACCTCCGGCAGATCTCCCCACGCACCGCCCTTCGCGTAGCCGTTCAGGGCGATGCCCTGCCGGTCCAGCAGGATGATCGAGGCCAGGGTGGTGCGAGAAGCCTCGGCCGCGATCGGCTCCACCCGTGCAGCGACCGCGACGGCATCCGGGTCAGCCGCTGTCGCGGAGGGTCGCGCCGCCGGCCGGGCCGGCAGGACGGGCGTCGAGCCCAGATCGATCGTCGCCGGCTCCGGCTGATAGTAGCCGGGCGCGTCACGGGCGTCCGGAGGCGCAGCGGCAGCCATGCGCGAGCCTGGCCACATCGTCTCTGCGGCGGCGGCGAGAACGGCGGTCTGGGCGACCAGCTCGGCCTCCGTCTGGCGGACGAGAGTGTTCTCGTAGACCCGCAGGAAGATGGCGCTGAGCCCCGGCAGTATGCCCGCGAAGATCAGCACCGACAGCAGGATGGTGCGCAGCCTCAGCGCCGGCCAGTGGCGGCGCACGAACAGGCGGAACCGGCCCGGCGGGCGCTCGCTCACCCCGCGGCGCCCTGGCTCACGCCCTGACAGGGACCAAGCTGGTAACCAAGGCCGGCGCGGGTCTCGATCACATCGCCGCCGCCGACCGCCGCGAACTTGCCGCGCAGGTTGCGGACGTGGCTGTCGATGGTGCGGTCCGTCATGGCGAAGCCCGGGCCGTGGACGCGGTCTATGATGGCGTCACGGGTGAAGACCATGCGCGGCTGGGCGGCGAGCACCCGAACGATCGAGAACTCGGTCACCGTCAGCGGCACCTCGGCCCCGTCCCACGACGCGCGCCAGCCTTCGGCGTCAAGCGCCAGCCGGCCGTGCGTTACCGCGCCGGACGGCAGGGGTGCGGGCGTGCGGGCGGTGCGGCGCAGGATTGCGGCGACGCGGGCCACGACCTCGCGCGGACTGAAGGGCTTCACGACATAGTCGTCGGCGCCCAGCTCGATCCCCAGAACCCTGTCGATCTCATCGTCCCGGGACGACAGGAACAGCACCGGCAGATCGCCCTGGCTGCGGATCCGGCGGCAGGTCTCCAGCCCGTCCATGCGCGGCATGTTGATGTCGAGGATCACCAGATCGGATGGATGCGCCTCGAGGTCCGCCAGCGCGGCCTCGCCGTCGGCGGCCTCGCGCGTGGCCAGCCCCGCCTTGCCCAGGGCGAAGACGAGCAGGTCGCGGATATGCGGGTCGTCGTCGACCACCAGAACGGTGCGCTGCATGATGGCCATGTTCAGACTCCGGCGGGGTTGGTCAACGGGGCAGCGACAGGCGGGGAGAGCACCGGCGGCCGCGGAGGGGCGATGGAGCCATCGAATCGGCGGTCGCCGGCCCTCGGCGGAGCCAGCGGCCGGCTTGCCAGAAGCGACCGGACCTTCGCCAGTCGACGGGCGTCCCGCCATGTGTGGCTGCGGATATCGGCCTGCTGACGCTCCAGGAGACGGACCATGTCGACCCGCACCGCGGCCAGCCGGTCGCGCAGACCGGGATCGTCCGTCGTCCGCTCCAGCTCGATCAGCGAGACCAGAGCCGGGGCGCCGAGCCCGCGCAGGTAGCCGAGGTCCAGCGCAGCGCCGCTCCCGTCGACCTCGCGGGCATGGCGCACGTTCCAGGCGGCCGTGATCGCCGACAGGTCCACGACGCTGACCACTGCAAGGACGGCCAGCAGGGCCTTCACATTGGCGTCGATCAGCCAGTGTCCGTCGCGGTCCTTCAGCAGTCGCCAGCAGATCAGGGCCAGGCCGATCGCGACCAGTCCCATCCAGATCATCGCCGCCAGACGGAAGCGGGTCAGGCCATACGCGTCCACGTAGTCTGCCGTGCGCAGGATCGAGGACGCCACCAGCAGCAGGTTCTGCCCGACCCAGAGGGTCACCAGCCAACGAACGATCGGGCGGCGCGCGGTCTCCGATCCTGGCCGCAGGGCGATCAGGACGAAGGCGGCGGCCAGCAGGGCGGTGACGATCAGCGGCCAGGCCCCGCGATGGGCGTATTCCGCCAGGGTCACACCCTCGGGCAGGGGCGCGCCGCTCCACAGGAAGACCAGATCCAGTCCGTTCTGCAGGGCGAAGACCGCATTGAAGACAACAAGCGACAGGGTGATGGTCGCCGCGGCCGGACCGGGCGCGCCGGAACTGCGCAGTGAGGGCAGGTCGATCAGGCGACGCCGCCAGCGGGGCCGGAAGGTCGCTCCCGCCGCCGCGAGCATCAGGCCCCAGAAGATGACATGGACGCCGAAGTCCGGCGCGAGACGCGGCAGGCGCACCTGTTCAAACGCCTGCTGGATGACCGGATTGGCGCTGGCGAACAGGGTCAGGAAGATCGCCCCGCCTGCGAGGGGGACGGCGATCATTGCAAACAGGGACAGCACCCTGATCTGCACGCCCGTGCGCCGTTTCGCCTTGCCCAGCCGGACCAGATCGAAGGCCGGGCCGAACAGGGCGCCGAAGCCCAGCACGACCAGCCTCTGGACCCAACGCCAGACGGGCTCACCGGATTTCACGCGCGCCGACAAAACGGCGACGCCCAGCATCAGGCCGAATAGCAGGGCGGCCGGCAGCCCGGGGCGATCGGTCAGCACCAGCGCGAACAGCCCCGCTGCGGCCAGGGCCAGGAGCGCGCGCGGATCCCGGCGCAGACCGGGCCGGACCAATACAACGCCGCCGAGCCACAACAGGGCCAGCGGCCCGAGGGCGCCGACCATCTGGTGGCTGACGATCAGCGCATCGGCGACAGCCGTGATGACCACGGCCGCAGCGACCTTGAACCAGAACCCGCTGCGCCTGAATGCTTGCGTGTGAAGCATGGACCTCCCCTTTCGAGGCGATCCTTGTCGCGCGCGCCGGTTCAGCCCGGCTCAACCCGCGAAGGAGGCTTGCGCGAAAGTCCGTGCAGAAGCCGTGCAGGCGACGGCCATGGCATGCGAGGCTCGCCCAGACCGGATCTGCCTCAGGGGATGACGCGCAGTCCCGGGCGTTCGTCCCCCTGGCCGGGCAGTGCGGTCTGGTGGCCCGTGACCGGCGCGGGCTTTTTCTTCGGCGCAGCGCGCTTTCGCGCGGGGGCGTCGGGCCTGGGCAGGGCAGCGCGACGGGCGACCTCGGTGTCGATGACGGGAATGATGTCGCTGGCGGCGATGACCTGTGTCGAGGCGCCATGTTCCACCAGGCGGGCGGCATTGGCGCGCAGGGTGACGAGGTCGGCGTCGCTCATGGTCGGGATCATTTCGGCGAGCGGGGTCATGCAGGCCTCCTGTATTTGAATGTCTTCAGGGCTGGCGCACGAGGCGCCAGCCCTTCAGCTGATTGAAAGCGATTTCCACAGTCACCCGGTCGCCCGGCAGGGACACACGCGTCTGCGCGCCAAGTGACGGAAGGACCGTGATCAGGTGTCCGTTATCCAGGCGAACGCGCCGCCTGCCCAACGGGAGCAGTTTGCAGACCTCGCCTTCAAAGGCGATGCCCGTGGACGTCTCGAGCCTGTCCTAGTCCGCCGCCGTGAGGCGGGTCGCGGACTCCTTGCCGCTGCGCTGGTCGCGTTCGACTTCGTAGGAAATCTTCTGGCCTTCGCTCAGCGACCCGACGCTGGAGGTTTCCACTGCCGAGGCGTGGACGAAGACGTCCTTGCCGCCGTCATCGGGGGCGATGAAGCCGTAGCCCTTGGTGGGATTGTACCATTTAACAGTGCCGCTAGCCATTTGGAGACCTCCGTCTGGCGTTGGCCGCAGGGAAAAGCCCCTGGTCGGCCTGTCGGGTCTGAATGGGATCGGCTTTTGACCTCGGTGCGCAATGCAAAGGGGAGCAGCAGCGTTACGCAGAGAGATCGACCCCTTCCAGATGGGAAGGACCGCCCGGAAACACAATGGGTCAGGACAGGTTACGTGAGTTCGACATTGGTCCGCCATGGCTGCTGCCCGGCCCAGGCGACACGCCAGGAGCCCACGGAGAGACGATTGACCGGGAGCGTTTTGGTCGCTTGGTCGACGAAGTAGAAAGGATCAATAGCGAACCGGGCCTCGCGCCCTCAGCTCGGCAGGTTATGCAGCACGAGCGAGGAATGTTCAGAATTCTACCGGGAGCTGACGAGGAAAATCTTCAGCAATTAGATGAGACCCTCCGGACAAGCCACGGAGTCGGTCATGGCTGCCGACGAGGACTGGTCCTAGGTCTGCTGAAGCCAGCCCGCCTGCCGCAGGCGTGCGACGTTGGCTCGGGATACCGGCGCTTCCAGCC
>JBQVQW010000005.1:44361-162535 GCA_052441165.1 Caulobacteraceae bacterium
CCCGCCCTTGAGCCGAAGTCGAAGATTGCGCCGGTCCTCGACCACGCCGATCACGGCGTGGCGGGCGACCCACCAGGATCGATGAACCTGCAAGCCGTCGATGTCGCCCATCTCCCCCAACGCGCGGCTCAGCGGCATCAGGACCAGGACCGAACCACTGATGGTGTGCAGCCGGACGTAGTGATCCTCCATAGACAGACATAGCAGCTCCCTGCCGAGACGCGGCGGCAGACGGCGCAGGATGCGGGGACCGTCTGACGCGGACCTCTCGGAGGTTGACGCGCGACCGCGAACCCAGCGCGCAATCACGATGTGAAGGGCGAAATAGACAACGCCGATCACCAACGTTTGCCCATACCACTCCACCACACCCACCCGGTCGCCGATGGCGGGCCAGAAAGCCATGGCCACCAATCTGGTGAACCCACCCAGCGGCGCGGCGGTCACCAGCGCCATGGCCGGGGCCCACGCCCAGATCGGGATGCCCGCGCGTCGCGCCCGCCCCGCGACCATCCGGATCGTCACTCCCAGGATCAGACCACAGGACAGGAAGACGATCACCCAATAGGCGACCCGAATGATCAGCCCGTCGTTCAGGAAACTGCCGAACGGACCGATCGCGCCGAGCAGGACTCCCGTCGCCAGACAGGCCGCCAGCTCGATCGCCCACATCCTCGCCGTTTCTGGCGTCCCGGTCATCGAATCCCCTTCTGACGCAACGATACAGCCCAGGCGCGCCGCCGGGCCAGTGGCCGGACGGCGACCCCGGTCGCCCATTCGCGAAACGTCGCTGGCGCACCCCGCTCGGAGCCATGAGGAAGGCGCACTGCCCAACGCTTACAGGACGACCGATGTCTATTCTTCACACCCTCATCGCTCCGCTGGCAGCGCTGGCGCTCGCCGCCGCACCCGCCATTGTTCAGGCCCAGCAGGCCGACCAGACCTTTCGCTTCACCGATCCGAGGGGCGGAGAGATCGAAGCAGCCGTCTGGCTTCCCGAAGCAGCCGCCTTCGCGGGACCGCGTCCGCTGATCGTCATCTCCCACGGCAATGGCGGGCACGCTCATGGCCATCAGGACACGGCAGAGGCGCTGGCGGCGGCGGGTTTCGTCGTCGCCGCCGTCACCCATCCCGGCGACAACTGGCGCGACGATAGCCGCCAAACCCAACTGTCGGGCCGCCCGCGGCACATCAGCCTGCTGATCGATCATATGACGCAGGCCTGGTCCGGCCCCGTCCCTGTCGACCCGGCGCGCATCGGCGCCTTCGGTTTTTCTGCGGGCGGCTTCACGGTAACCGCCCTGATCGGGGGCGTCAGTGACCCCGATCTGATCCGTCGCCACTGCGAGGCGGAGCCGGGTGTCTTCGCCTGCCAACTGATCCGTCGATCGGCCATCGACCTGTCCACCTGGGACCCCGAAGGCCACGACTCCCGCATTAAAGCCGCCGTCATCGCCGCGCCCGGCCTCGGATTGGCTTTCACCGACGAGAGCCTCGCTGGAGTGACGATCCCGGTGCAGCTCTGGCAGGCCGACGGCGACGAAGTGCTGCCCGCTCCCTTCAACGTCGAACCGATCCGCGACCGTCTGGGCCGGGCGCCGGAATATCACCGGGTCCTCGGCGCCGGGCATTTCGACTTCCTGCCCCCTTGCTCCGAGGCGCTGAAGGCGGCGATCCCCGTGCTCTGCCATTCGCAGCAGGGTTTTGATCGCGCGACGTTCCACCAGACGTTCAATCGAGAGACGGTGCGCTTCTTTCGGGACAAACTCGGACGCTGAAGTGCCAGTCACCGATGCGCCATGTGCGGACATTGGATGACCTTCGGAAGCGGACCTCAGCTCAATGAGTGGGACCAGCGAGCGCGACTGACTTGTACGCCCCCGGGTTGGGCAGGGTTGTTTACAGCGAGCCCGCCGCCCCGGACGGCCTGTGACTCGAATGGACCAGATTGATGCCTTGGCTGTTTCCGGTCGGTTCTCCGGCACACGGCGTTCGGCAGACCGAGAAGGTCGGTGTGGTCCAGTCGCTCGCGCTCTTCCAGCTCAGGACTCGGCGTGCCCGAAATCTGACCGCTCCCTTCCCGGGCCGGTCCGGGCGCCATTGCGCAATGCCGCCTGTACGCGGTCGATGAGCTCGGCGGGTTTGTAGGGCTTGCCGAGAACGTCCATGGCTTGAGCTTGCGGCCCGTCGAGCGCCATCTGGTCGTTGTAGCCTGTCGTCATCAGGATCGGCGTGGCGGGACTGAGGCGGTGGATTTCCTGGGCGAGCGCGACGCCATTCATCTCGCCGGGCATGACGACGTCCGAGAACACGAGATCGAACGCCCGGGTCTCAAGCGAAGCCTTGAAGATGTCCAGCGCCCGCTCGGCGTTGTGCGCCACCGTGATCCGGTATCCGATGTCGCTGAGGATTTCGGCGGACATGCCCGCGATCTCTTGCTCATCCTCGACCAGGAGAATGCGAGGGGCCGCCGTCAGATTTACTGGACGAGGCTGGAAGCTGGACGGTGCCGGCTCGTTCGCGGCTCCCTGAACTATGGCCGGGAGCAGCAGTCTGACGACCGTGCCGTGATTGACCTCGGACTCGATCTCCAATGCGCCGCCAGACTGCGAGGCGAAACCGTGCGTCATTGCGAGTCCCAGACCTGTGCCCTTACCCGTCGGCTTTGTCGTGAAGAAGGGCTCGACGGCCCGGTCCCTGACCTCAGCCGGCATGCCGGGGCCGTCGTCGATCACCTCGATGGAAACGTAGTCTCCTGCCGCCAGCCCGTTGCGTGCGCCCTGGCCCAGCACGACCTTCCTGACCGCGACGGTGATCTCGCCCTCTCCGCCCAGGGCGTCGCGCGCATTGATCACCAGATTGAGAAGCGCCGTCTCCAGCACGACCGGGTCGACCTTCACCAACGGAAGACGGCGCTGGAGGTTGAGCTGCAGGGTGCAGCCCGGCCCTGAACTGCTGTCCAGGAGCTCGGCGAAGTCGTTGACGAGAGCGCCAACCTCGACCGCTCTCGGTTCCAGCCTGCTGCGACGGGCGAAAGCCAGCAGTTGGCGGGTGAGCGAAGCCCCCCTCTGGGCGGCGGTGCGGGCGGCATTGAGGAAACGATCGAGGACGGCCGGCTGATCCCTCCTGGAGTCTATCCGCTCCAGGCTGCCGTCAATGATCTGGAGGATGTTGTTGAAGTCGTGTGCGAGGCCCGCTGTCAGCTGCCCGATCGCTTCCATCTTCTGGGATTGGGCGGTCTGTTGCTGCGCCTCGCGGCGCGCGGTCACGTCGAGCTGACTGGCGAAGAAGTAGAGCAGCTCGTGATCCGGACTGTAGATCGGGCCGATGAACACCGCGTTCCAGAAAGGCGATCCGTCCCTTCGATAATTCAATACCTCGAGCGCGATCGCTTCCCGATCCGCGACCGCTTGGCGAAGCTCCGCGATCGAGTCCGGATCGGTTTCCGCCCCTTGAAGGAAACGGCAGTTCCGGCCGATGATTTCGGAGAGTTCGTATCCGGTGAGATCCAGAAAGGCGTTGTTGGCGAAGACGATCGGGTTATCGGTCTGCCTGGGATCCGTGAGGATCATGGGCATCCGGGTCATCTCCAGCGCAGCAAAGAAGACGCTGCCGCGGTCTTCGAGACCGTCCTGGCGGATGACGCTCTGCTGCCAGTGCCTTCTGCCCACACGCCCCATCAGGGTCTCGTTGGGCGTCTCGAGTTGACCTTCCGCAGGCTGGCCCGAGGCCTCTTCATCCTGCATCGGATTTTCCATTCTGTAGTCTGATGCTCCGACTTGGGGAAAAGCACGTCGATATACAAACGTCCACCCTCTCGGATACAAACCGGGAAGCGTCGCTGGACTTCAGCGAGGCCCGTGTAGACAAGCCGCGCAGACACGCCTCCAGCGTCCGTGAGACCCGCATGCACCGCGACATTTTTCGAACAGCGGCGTGGAGAGGGTACGGCCTGGCCATCGCCGCCTGGGCAGCAGCTTTCGGGCTCCGCTACGGCCTGGCTCCGTGGTTCCCGCCGGGCTTCCCGTACCTGACTTTCTTTCCGGCGGTCGTGCTGGTCGCCTATTACGCCGGACTTCGCCCCGCGGTTCTGACCGCCGTGCTCTCCGGTTTGTCGGCATGGTGGTACTGGATCGGTCCACCGGGCTTCGATCTTGGCTTCGCAACGTTCGTGGCGATCGCCTTCTACGCGTTCGTCGTGGCGATCGACATCTTCTTCATTACCGGCATGGACGGCGCGTCGCGCCGTCTGGGTCGCGAGGTGGAGCGTAACGCAGCGCTTGCCCGAAGCCGCGACATTCTGCTCAAGGAGGTGCAGCACCGCGTGTCCAACAACATCCAGGTCGTCAGCGCCCTGCTGAGTGTTGAAGCACGCGGAGCTGCCGATCCAGCGGCTCGCCGGGCGCTCGTCAACGCCTCCGCCCGCACCGCGTTGATCGCCCGTATTCAAAGAAGCCTTGCAGACGCTGACCAGCAGACGACCGCGTTCGAAACGCTTGCGCGACAGGTGGCGAGTGATGCGCTGCAGGCGGCAGCGCGCGACGACGTCGTGCTGCAGATTTCCGGCGACGGCGTCGTGCTGTCAGCCGAGGAGGCCACACCGGTCGTCCTGATCATGCTTGAAAGCGTCAACAACGCGCTTGAGCACGCCTTTCCGAATCGCCCGGGTCGGATCCGGATCAGCCTTTCGGACGAAGGGGGTGTCCGCACCCTGATCGTCAGCGACGACGGGGTGGGCTTGTCGTCGGCGCGGGATACGGAGGACAGCCTCGGGCTGAAGATCATCCATGCGTTGAGCCGGCAGTTGGGTGGTCGCTGGACCCTCGAGCCCGGAGAGATTGGAACGGTCGCCCAACTGAGCTGGCGCACGATCGGTCCGCAAGGCTGAGGAAAACCGCCGACACAGATCTCCATTCCCTCCCCGGGGCTTTACAGCCTGACGACCGACGCCTGAAGTCGGCGCAGGCCTTTCGCAGGGCGATCTTCCGGCATCATCACAGCCTTGCCCTGGTCGGTGAGTTCAATGCGTGGCTATCGCACGCCCCCGAACAGCACCGGACCTGTCTGACCGGTCAGATCTTCGCGCGATCAAGGGAGACCGGTTCGGCCACGGTCCGCTGCGACGGAAAACAGATGCCTGAGCAAGACGGTAGCCAGGGGACGACACAGGCGAAGGTTTGATGGCACCCTGCTCCGGGGCATGGCTCGGACGCTGCCGACGTCGCGGGCGAGGTCAGCACAGCGCCAATACTGGACATTCGCCGCAAGCTTGAAAGCGGACTTTCACGTCGCGGAGGCGTGAGACCAACTTCATCGGTCTGCCGACGTGTACGCATCAACGCCTAGTGAACCGAGTGAACCTCAGCGGCGGCTGCGCGGGCGGCCTGGGTTTCCCGCCTGGGCGGTGAACCGAACATGCGGGCATATTCGAGTCGAGGATCACTTGGGCAGGCCTGTCATTTGCGCAGGCGGCGGCTACGTCATCCAGGCGGCGTCGCGGCCCAAATCGCGGTTGCGCAACTCGCGGTCCTTCACCCGAACAGTTGCTTCAGAATCAGGGCTGCGATGCGCCCTAACCGGAGATCGAGTGGGCGCCCGCAAGCAGACAGCGGGTTCGACCTGGCGGTGGCGCGAACCGGGATCAGTCTTCCGGAACCGGGTAGTTCGGCGGGAGAGAGAGTGGGCCTGACCGCTAAACTGCCCGAAGAAGAGGCTCACCGCCGGACGGGGCGGGAAGAACCCCCAGGCTGTCGCCGAGTTGCCTCAACTGCGCATGACAGGTGCATGCCCGGCCTTCGAGCGCCGTCCGGCTGGTGATGGTGAGCCGACCGCGTCCATGGCGGAACAGGCCTGCGGATTTCAGAATCCGGAAGGCCTCGACAACGGACGTTCGCTGAACGCCCAGGTGCAGGGCGATATCATCCTGGGTGATCTCGAAGACGTCCTGCCCGCTGAGTTCGGCGGCCGTCAACAGCCACCGCGCGACCCGCGCGTCGATGCGATGGAAGGCGTTGCAGACCGCAAGCTGGGTCGCCTGGGCCTGATAGAAATAGGTCAGCGCCATCAGTCGGGCGGCCAGAGAGGGCGAGCGCGCCTGGACATGCCGAAGGACGGATGCCGAAGCGACGAGCGCTTGTCCCGCGACCATGCCCCGCACCTCCCAAGCGCATGGAGCATCGGCGAGAAAGGGAGCGAGACCAGACAGTCCCTCGTACCCCACCATGGCGGTCTGCAGGCTGCGACCGCCGGGTGTAAAGGTGAGATTGGCGAGACAGGCCGTGGTCGGGAAGTGGACCTCCCCAATCCGCTCGCCCTGGGCGATCAGGACATCGCCGGGCTTCACCGCGACGGGAGTCAGCGTCGCGAGCAGGAAGTCCCTGTCCAATGCCTCCAGCGAGTCCAGAAGATGATTGCCTGTCATTGATCAGGCCGAACCGTGCAAACGAGACGATCCCCCACGAAGACGTGGGCGGCGATGCCGCTGTGGTGCTGCAACAGCACCTCCGTCGCCTCGTCGTGCGCCTCCGCGTCGGACCCCGCAGCGAGCGGCTCCATATGGGGCACAGAGAGAATGTCGGATTCCACGAAACAGATGTACGTCATAACCAGCCTCCTTCGCCTCGGGCGGGAGTCTGCGGCGTGCGATACCGGTCTCTCACAGTCACAGACGCCCGGGTCACCGGTCCGTGATGCTGGTGGTCTACCGATCCCGCGCCGTCGTGTTTGTCGAAACTCGACTCTACCGGACACATCCGCGTGACAGGCTTTGCGGCGCTCGCCGCGTCTACGGCGTGTCGTCCGCGCTCCGCCCGGTCTCTTTGTCCAGCATCGTGGTCAGCCGTATCAGGAGAAGGCGCATCGCTGCGCGCGTGTAGCTGGCCTCGCCATTTGGAGCCCGTAGCAGGATGTCCCCGTCGACCTCTATGAGTTCGGGCGGCTGGTTGAATGACGCCTGGTGGTCCACCGACATCGCGATCTCCCTTGCACGAAGTCTACGGTGAAACGCCGGCAACGGATCACTTCGGACGTCCCCCTGGAGTCCTCCGGCGCCCGAGTGTCGGGATGCCGACTCAGGAACGCCGCGAATGGCGGACTGTTGGCCGACGGAGGAGGACGATCATGAGCGAAGACAGTTGGCGCCTTGCTCCGGGCCTTTCGCGGAGGCGCGCCTCCGCCGGCTTCGGAATGATGCTCGATGCGGCCTGTCTCGACCTCGGTGCGCGAGAAGACGTGGACCCCGGCTAGATGTTTGCGGAGGCCAGGGGGCGCAGGCCTGTGGGCAAGGAGCCCGCCCCCGTTTTTACCTACATCGCGGCCTTGATGCGCTCGGCCTCCCGGAGGTGCGCCTCTATTTTCGGAACGACGCTTCGGGCGTGTGCTGCCAGCGGCGACTCCTGTTCGGAGAAGCCACGATGCAGGGTCAGCGCCTCATTGTGCGCCGCAATCTGCTGGTCGATCCACACGCTGTCGAAATTCGTCGGGGCAGCCGAGCGGAGATTGTCGATCAATCCCTGACGGCGTTCATCCAGAGATGTCGGCGCAGAAACCTCTGGCGCGGCCTGCGGCAGCATGGCTTTCATCGCGCTGGATGCGGACGTGTGATCGGCTTTTATCATGGCCGCCAGCGCCTTGACGTCCTCGTTACGCGATCGCTCGATGGCGAGGTCGGCGGCCCGGATCTCGTACATGTCGCCCATCGCTGCGCTCGGCACGTAAGCCGAAACCAGATTGGACCCCATGGTGGCCGCGGAGACTTCACCAACCGGTGCGGAGACCGCATCCTGAGCCCTGTCGACCGGCTCCGGAGAGCGTTCGGAGTTGCACGCCGCAAGCGTGGTGGCGGCAATTGCGAGAATGACGGCGGATTTCATTGTTACCCTCCTGATGAAGGTGGATGAACAGACTGCGATCTCGCCAGTTCCTGTGTCGGACATTGAACACAAGGCACGCCGGGCGCCACCGCGTCTGGAAGAAGTGTACTGCCGAGGCTCATTATCTGTCCGCCGGCAACCTTCCTTTCTGTTCGTCCGCTCTGAACCTGCGATTCTCATGCTCCGTAAGTCAGTATTCGACACAGGAACGACTGGAGGGCGAAACCTTTCTACCGACGCGGATCACCGCTTTCAAAACGCCGGCGCCGGAGACTGATCATGGCCGAGAAGACGCTCGACAATCTGTTCTATGACACCCTCAAGGACATCTATTATGCCGAACGCAAGATCGTGAAATCGCTGCCCAAGATGGAGCGCGGCGCCCAGTCGGCGGAGCTAAAGGCGGCGTTCGGGAAGCATCGTGAGGAAACCGAAGGCCAGATCGAGCGCCTTCAGCAGGTGTTCGAGATCATTGGCAAGCGCGCCATGGGCAAGACCTGCGACGCCATCGAGGGCATTCTCGCCGAGGCCGATGAGATCCTCGAGGAATACAAGGATACCGACGCTCTCGACGCAGGTCTGATCGCCGCCGCCCAGGCGGTCGAACACTATGAGATCACCCGCTACGGCACCCTCAAGCGCTGGGCCACCCTGCTGGGCTTCGACGACGCTGCCCGTTTGCTGGACGAGACGTTGCAGGAGGAGTCGAAGACGGACGAAAGCCTGACGGCGCTCGCCGACGCCGCTGCCAATGCGAAGGCGCAGGGCGCCGACGCTGTTCGCTAGGAGGCCTCAATGCCCAGAGGAGACAAGTCGGCCTACACCTCCAAGCAGGAGCGCAAGGCGGATCACATCGCCGAAGGCTACAAGGACAAGGGTGTATCGGCGAAGGAGGCCGAACGCCGTGCCTGGGCCACCGTCAACAAGGACGATGGCGGCGGCAAGAAATCCGGATCCGGCCGGGGCAAGTCCACGGGCCATCCGGCGGCGCACACGGGCGGTCGAAAGGGCGGAGCTGCCTCGGCTTCTCGCCCGGCGGCCGATCGCTCTGCAGCCGCGAAGAAAGGCTGGGAGACACGTCGGAGGAGCGGCAATGGCTGAACGGCAAAGCGAAGGCCGGCGCAGGAACGGCGCCGAGCCCGGCGGGAAGCCTGACCAGACCAAGCCACAAGACGAGGTGATGAAGGTGGGTCGCAAGGAAACCCGAACGGCGGGGCCCGACGGGCCGGACGCGCGGGCGGTTGGCGACACCTTCAAACATCCCCTGGGCCATGATGGGCGATAACCCGATCTGGGCGGATACGGCGCTTCTGATTATCGACATGATCAATCCCCTCTCCTTCGAGGGAGCCGACCGGATCATCGACAAGGTCGACGCCGCCGCCGAGGTCATTCTTCGGCTCAGAACCCGCGCTGACGCCGCAGGCGCGCCGGTTGTCTATGTGAACGACAACTTCGGCTGCTGGAGCGACGACCGGCGCGAGATCATCGCCCGCGCGACGGCCGCCCCCGGCGCCGGGGCCCGGATCAGCAAACGGCTGGAACCGCGGGACCGGGACATCTTCATCGTCAAGCCGCAGCATTCCGGCTTCTACGGAACCAGCCTGCCTGTGCTTCTGCCCAATGTCGGAGTCCGCAAACTCGTCCTCACCGGACTCGCCGCCGAGTTCTGCGTGCTGTTCACCGCTGCGGACGCCTTCATGCGGGACTATCAGGTACGGGTTCCGGCCAATGCGGTCACCGCCGCCAGGCCCGAACGGCTGGACTGGGCTCTGGACGTCATGCAGGCGCTGGGCGCCGATACGCGCCGCGCCTGAAGCTCGCCGTCCGGCCCTTGGCGCTGCCGGCCCCTGCAACGTCCGCCCGCAGATCGCCGCGCAGGCGGACGTCAACCGGCGTCAGGGATTGATGACGATCTTCACACAGCCGTCCTTCTTCTCCTGGAAGGTCCTGTACATGTCGGGACCGTCTTCGAGCCCGATCTTGTGCGTGATCAGGAAGCTCGGGTCGATCGCCCCTTCCTCGATCTTGCGCATCAGCGGTTCCAGGTATCGCTGCACATGGGTCTGGCCTGTTTTCAGGGTCAGCCCTTTGCCGACAAAAGCCCCCATCATCACCGGCACGCCGCCGACGAAGACGCCCGGAAGGCTGATCGTCCCGCCCGGCCGGCAGGCGACGATGGCCTGGTTGAAGGCGTAGGATCGCTCCATCTTGCCGGCGACCGTCTCCTGGACCTTCTCGATCAGGCTGCCGGAGCCGTGGCTTTCGAGGCCCACAGCCTCAATCACCGAGTCCGGGCCCCGGCCGCGGGTCATGTCCAGGATCTGCTCCTGCAGGTCGCCCTCATGCTGCGAAAAGTCGATCGTCTCGGCGCCGCCGTCGCGCGCCATCTGCAGCCGCTCGGCCACCTGATCCACGGCGATGACCCGTTCGGCGCCCATCAGAAAGGCGCTGCGGATGGCGAACTGGCCGACCGGTCCGCACCCGAAGACCAATACCGTGTCGCCCGGTTTGATGTTTGCGTTCTCGGCGGCCATCCAGCCCGTGGGGAAGATGTCTGACAGGAACAGGACCTGATCGTCGGTCAGCCCCTCGGGCACCTTGATGGGTCCGACGTCAGCGAAGGGCACACGCAGGTATTCCGCCTGCCCGCCCGGGAAGCCCCCGTAGGTGTGGGTATAGCCGAACAGGCCGGCGGTCGGATAACCGATCATCTTCGCCTGTTCCGCGCCTGCCGGATTGGATACCTCGCACAGGCTGAACAGGCTGCGTCGACAGAACTCGCAGTCGCCGCAGCTGATGGTGAAGGGCACCACGACGCGATCGCCGACCTTGAGTTTCGTGTTGTCCCTGCCGACCGCGACGACCTCGCCCATGGTTTCGTGCCCCATGACGTCGCCGTGCTTCATGCCAGGAACGAATCCGCCGTACAGGTGCAGATCCGACCCGCAGATGGCGCAGCTGGTCACTCGAATGATGGCGTCACGACCATCCTTGATCTCCGGGTCGGGGACCTCCTCGCAGCGGATCGTTTCCTTGCCGTGCCAGCACAACGCTTTCATGGGGCTTCTCCCTGGATGTCCGAAGGGAAGCGTTCCTGCCGCCGTCTGTTCCGTCGGGTTCCGGACACAGGACGACTTCCGACTCCGACGGAACGCGGTGCGGGAGCGCTTGTTGGAGAGACAAGGAGCCCATGCATGACAGAGATCCAGCCGATCCCCGGCGCCGAACACGACATCCCGCCGCTGACGCCAGCTGCGGAGGTCGCCCTGTCCGATGTCGACCCGCTCGACCCTGAGGCGATCGCACCGATCGCCGCCGCGGAGGAAGACGCCGCGACCGCGCGAGAGCTCCGCAGCCGGGTGCTGATGCTCAAGGCCGGCGCCGGCCCCGCCGACCCGGCCGACGCGCTCTAGAGGTCCACGACCTTGAAGTCCGCTTCGGAGGCAAGTCGCTCGGCGAGAACGGCGCGATGGCAGCCGCAGGCCTCGGCCTCATAGCACAAAAGCGCTGTGGGGCTCTCGGAGGCGGCCGCCTTGAGGCGCTCGAACTGAAGGCCCGCCGCAGGTTCCTGCATGTGCTCTGCGAAGATCGCGCGCATCTCGTCGATCCGCCCCTTGCGGGCCGCTTCCCGCCCCGCCTTGGGCGTGCCCAGATCCCTGAGATGGAGATAGGCGATCCCCTCCGCTTCGAGGCTGGCGCCCAGTATCGTCTTGGAAAAGCCGGCTCGCCGGGACGCCGCCACGGCGCGAACATCCACCAGGGTCTTCACGCCGGCAGCCTTGAGCCGGCCGATGACGTCCCCTTGAGTGGCGGCTTCATAGCCGATGGTGAAGACGGTTCGGGTCATGCGAGTTCGATCCATGTGGGCGCGTGATCGCTGGCCCGCTCACGGCCGCGAACATCGCGATCGACACCGACGTCGATCAGGCGCGCGGCCAATGGCGGGCTGAGCAAAAGGTGGTCTATGCGAAGGCCGGCGTCCCGCTCCCATGCCTGACGAAAATACTGCCAGAAGGTCCAGGGCGGGGGATCCTCGGGGTAGCGCTCGCGCACGGAGTCGACCCAGCCCTGGCCCAGCAGGCGCGCAAAGGCGGCGCGGCTCTCGGGCTGCAGCAGGGCGTCCGTCTTCCACGACCGGCTGTTGTAGATGTCGGCCTCTGTCGGGACGACGTTGTAGTCGCCGGCAAGAACGATAGGTGCGCCGGTCTTCAGAAGCTCCCCGGCGTGGGCGATGAGCCGTTCGAACCACGCCAGCTTGTAGTCAAACTTCGGCCCGGGCCGGGGATTGCCATTGGGCAGGTACAGACAGCCGATCAGAACGCCGTTGACCGCCGCTTCGATATACCGGCTCTGGCTGTCCGCACGGTTGCCCGGCAGGGCGCGGCGGGTGACGACAGGCTCCCCCGCTCGCGAGAGGATGGCCACGCCGTTCCAGCGATGCTCACCCTTCCAGACGGCATCGTATCCCGCCGCGCGGATCGCTTCGGCCGGGAACCGGCTGTCCGAGGCCTTGAGCTCCTGCAGGCAGACGACCTCGGGGTGCGTCTCCTCCAGCCAGTCCAGCAGGTTGGTCAGCCGGGTGTTGACCCCGTTTATGTTGAATGTGGCGATCCGCATGACCAGCGAACGGCGGAAGACACGACGGGTTCACCGCTGAGCCGGAGCCGGCCCCGATGAGCGCCCCGAACGGCCTGCTCTCCTTGCCGGGTGGAACGGTCTGAAACACCTGATGGACCTGACGCCGGGACGGTTGGCTGCGCGACAGAAACCGCCCCAACCGAAAAAGGCGGCGACACGCGCGTCACCGGATCGGCGTGTACCGGCAGGTGAAGTCCGGATCACCACTCATCGGGCTTGGCTTGAGGTGGACGTGGAGGCGTTCAGCCCTGGCCGCCTCGTCCAGGGCGA
This sequence comes from Caulobacteraceae bacterium, assembly GCA_052441165.1. GTDB lineage: Bacteria > Pseudomonadota > Alphaproteobacteria > Caulobacterales > Caulobacteraceae > Brevundimonas. Next base: position 57,144 of record JBQVQW010000005.1, read on the forward strand.
AGGCCTGCTCCGCCTCGTACATGTCGTCGCGATGGGCGTCGCGCCAGCCCCCGGCCAATTTTATGGCGCGCGCCTTCGCGGCGGGCAGGCTGTCGGCCACGACAAAGACGCTGCGATGCTGCTCGGCGAAGGCCACGCCGTCGTAGCCACCCAGGTTCACGTAGTAGAGCCGTTCAGGGCCCTCGAACGGCTCGGGGCGAAGGGTGATCTCATAACCGTCCGCACGCGAGACTTCGGACCAGCAATCGACGTGCAAGGTGCCGGCCTTCCCCCACCACTGCGCCAGCAGGGTCGCATAGGTGGCCTCGACGGACTCCGCCGCGACGAAACGGATGTCATGAACCTCGATGTTGGCGCCGGGATGCTCGCCGCCGATGTAGATCGCGAAGAGTTTCATGCCGCGGGTCTAGGCTACGGCCGGAAGCATGTCGACCGTGGCGCCAGAGCCGCTGACGACCTTGGCCAGACGCTCGCCCACGATCTGTCCCATCTCATGGGAGCTGGTAATGCCTTGGGCGAACGGGTGGCGACCCATGATGAAGGGGAGGCTTACACAGAACAGGCGATCTCCGGGAACGCCGGGCGCGACGATGCTGAAATGAGCGTCGATTTCGATCCCCCGGGCTCCATCGCCGGACCCTGCATCGCGCACGATGCCCTGCTGGATCAGGGACAGGAACGGAAACTGGATCGCGCCCAGCACCCTTTGGCCGGTCGCCTCGATGAAGACCGGAAACGAGCGTGCCGTCTCGCCCTGCATCAGTCGCGCGCCGCCTTCCGGCCGTCGGGTATCGATCCGGTAATCGGCGCCGAGAGCCAGCACTTCGAGCTTGCCAGCGCGGTGCAGTGCAAGCACGCGCTCGACCGTCTCGTGCGGGACCGCGCCATAGGCGTCAACGAAGATCGGCTTGAGGTGTCGGTTGAACCTGCGGAAATCCATCGTGTCGAGATGGGGCGTGATCGCCGCGACCACCTCATGAACCCGTAGCAGGACGTCGCGCCAGGGCACTGTCACGCAAGCGGCGTGGTTCGCACGGGCCTCGGCCAGATTGGCTTGGGCCCAGGCGAAGGGATCTGCGGCCAAACGCGCTCTGAAATAGCTCTCGCCGAAAGCCTCGACCGTTCCGCTCGCCAACCCTGTCGCGTCGGCATAGCCGGGATCGACCGCGATCATCTCGCGCCGGAACAGATCGAAGGCCCGGTCCAGCAATCCGTCGCGTCCGTCGTCGATCAGATGACGGATGGCATCCGGGGTGCAGATGGCCAGGGGAGGGTGCGGAAGGGGGAAATAGAAATCCGCCTCGGGCAACAGGCCCTTGCGCGACATCATGGTGATCCGAAGCCCGTCCGTGCCGAACGCCGGCTCGTAGCCGAGTGTCCCGTCGTCCGCCCGAACGAAGGCCCCGTGCGCCCCGGCCACGGCGATGGCGGCGTCAATGGCCGTCAGGGACGATCCTCGAATTCCCACGGCCGTCGGCCTGATGCCGGCGAGCCTCGTCGCCGGCCACGGGCTTGTGAAATAGCCCGGCCGCGCCACCTGCCGGGATGGCCACTGGTGGCCTGTCGCCAGCACCACATGGTCAAATCGCGCGGTCATGGTCGCGCCATCGGCGGACCATGAGAGATCGATCCCGTCGGCGACATTCACTACATCGACGACGCGGCAACCGGTGCGCACGTCGATCCTCATGCCCGATGCGCGAGCGTTTGCAATCAGGGCCGCAAATTGGCTCCGGAAATAGCGCCCAAGCGCGACGCGAGGGACGAACGTCCTGTCACCGAGGGTCTCGACCTCGAGCTGCATTGCGCCGAGCTCCCGGTCGGGTCGGGATCGCAGCCACCCCAACAGACTCTCGCCCACGGGCGGGATCTCCGCGCTGGCGATGTTCGACAGCATCGCGGGGTCGTTCCATGCCGGTCGGTAGGGGCTGCCCACGCCGGCCTCGGCCTGCGCCTCGAACACCGTAATCCGGACATCCCGCACAGGGTGGGCCAGCAAGGCATCCAGGGCGTAAAGCGTGGTCGGACCCGCGCCGACAAAAGCAATCGATCTCATCGCCGCCTGCAACGCCTGCCCGGCGGTTCGGCTCCTGTGTCGGCTTCCAGACAACAGGTCGTGGCCGCCGATGGAGGATGCCAAGTCCGTCCGGGAACCGGCTCGGAACGGCGTCGTTACCGGCCGCATTCCTTTTGACCCCGGAGCCTCTGCGTGAAGCGCTACTATTGCATCGTCAACACCCTGGCCGTGCCAGCGCGTGACATCGTGGTGCTCAACGCCGCAGAGGATGAAGGGGCTCGCCTCGAAACAGGTCGCGTCCAAGGCGCCTGGCCCCGTTATGAAACCATCGAACTCTACGACGGAGAAAGGCTGGTCTGCGTCCTCGCCAATCCGGCGCACGGCTTTCCGGCAGCGATGCCACCCAACCGGCCTCTTGCCGCATGATCGCTCGTCGCGTCACGATGCTGGGGGACTCGCTCACAGCCGGCTACGGCGTTCGGACGGATCAGTCCCTTCCTGTACGCCTGCAGGCTGAACTGGAGCGGCTGGGGCATCCGGTGCGCGTCGCCAACGCCGGCGTATCCGGCGACACGACGGCGGATGGCCTCCGACGCATGGATCGGGCCGTCCCTCAGACGACCGAGCTGTGTCTGGTGGCCCTTGGCGCCAACGACATGATGCGGAAGATCGCGCCGGAACAGGTACGCGCCAACCTCGACGCCATCGTTTCACGACTGTCCGGGCGAGGCATACCCTCGCTGATCTGCGGCATGCGGGCGCCGCCCTGGTTCGGATCCTACGCACTGGCGTTCGATGCGGTTTTCGCCGACGTCGCCCGCGCACATGACGCACGCCTCTTTCCGTTCCTGCTGGAGGGCATCGCGCTGGACCCGGCCTATGTCCTGGCAGACCGCATCCACCCCAACGCGGCCGGGATTGAGCGCATTGCGAACCGGTTGGCGCCGCATGTCGCCCATGTCCTGGGTGAAATTCGGCGTGGCAGCCTCGAACGGGCGAAGTTTCGGCCGCTGCCTTGAAGCAGACGTCAACAACCGCCGCTTTGAGTCAGATGGAGACCTCGAGTGCGGGCTGGCCGAGGTTACCGCTTCTGACTCCATGCAGACTTCCGGAAGGTCCGCTTCAAGCGCCTGTTGCATTACCGTCGGCGTGGCGGGAGCGCATACCGTCTCTGGCGTTCCAACCCTGCGCGGACCATTCGGGGCGGGAGTGATCCGACGGATTGCGGCCAAGCCATACGCGATGGCGTCGCATGTGCGTCTCAGGTCCCCTCTCTGCAACAGGACACCGCGATCCGCACGCAGAGACGCTTACCAGCGGAACACGAACCGGCCGACGACGGCCCCCGCGCCTGCCGACAGCGCCATGCCGAGCGTATACCAGATGGCCACGAAGGCCGCGGTGTGTTCGGGGCAGTGCAGGCCGTAGAGGGTGGCGGCGAGCCCGGCCGTCAACAGGCCGGCGGCCGCGCCCGCGACCATCGGGCGGGTCGGGGCGAACCGTCGCGCCGCGAAGAAAACAAAGGGCGCGGCGGCGACGCTGAGGACCAGGATGTTGCGCGCACAGACCTGCCACGACCGGCCGAGCATGGCGGACATCCGGTCGCCGGCGGGCAGGGCGATCACTTCGACGATGGCGAGGACGGCCACGAGGATCAGGACTGCGCCGAGCAGGATCAGCGGCTGCCTGGCGCTGGATCCCGGACGGCCCAACCGATCCAGCAGCCAGAAGCCGCCGCCACCCAGCGCCAGCGTATAGGCCGCCTTGGCCCAGAAGGTTGGGCCAACGACGGCAGCGGGCAGGTCTGGGCGCAGGCCCAGCCAGAACACCACGCCGCACAGGGTTATCAGGGCAGCAGGTATCATCCACAACAACAGACGACGCTCGATCCCTCGCGGCGGCAAGGCGGGAGCGTCCAGCGCCAGTGCGGCGATCAGGTCATCAGTTTTCATCGGACGCGCCCCCGGTCCGGGCGCCCGGCTCGGCGAAGCGAGCGGTCAGGGTCTTAAGGCCGCGGTGCAGGCTGACCTTGGCGGCGGTGACGGAATAGCCGTGGCGCTCGGCGGCTTCAGCGACCGAAAGACCCTGGAGCCGCACGTCCTCGATCAGTCGGCGCTGCCGCGCGGGCAGCAGCGACAGGCAGCGGCCGAGATCGGCCTTCGTCGCTCCGTCCTCCACCGTGTGATCGGCGAACAGGACCGAGGCTTCCTCGATCGGATGGGTGGGGCGGCGCCCTTGTCGGCGCAGGTGATCGACCAGCTTGTGGCGCGCGATCGCATAGGCCCAGCCGGTGAACGACTGGGACGGATCCCAGGTCGCCCGTTTGGCGTGGATGGCGATCAGCGTCTCTTGCACAAGGTCCTCGGCGTCTGAGCCGCCATCGAAAAGGCGGCGGGTGAAAAACGGGCGCAGGTGTCCGCCCAAGTCGGTCAGCAGAACGCGCCAGGCCGCAACGTCGCCGGCGAGGCCACGCTGCATCAAGGCTTTGAACTGTGCTTCCCGGTCAGTCACGCGCTTTCCCAGCCATTCGAAGCACCGAGGCGAATCGTTACACGCGGCCTAGCGTAACCGTCTCGCGGAAAATCATCAGCGCCGCTGTAACCGTCGGCGGCGGGCCCGCGAAAGGGAGTGTGACCGGTCGCAGTGACCGGCCTTCTCTCAGGAGCCTTCCATGAACCGCACCCAACTCACCCTCGCCGGCGGCGTCGCCGTCGCGCTCGTCGCCGGCGCCGGCATGGCCCACGCCCAGGGCCAGACCCGCGCCACACCCGCCATGGAGAAATGCTACGGTGTCGCCCTGGCCGGCAAGAACGACTGCGCCGCCGGACCCGGCACCAGCTGCGCCGGCACCTCGGTTCGCGACTACCAGGGCAACGCCTGGAAGAACGTCCCCGCCGGCACCTGCACCTCGATCCGCACCCCGCGTGGAAACGGTTCGCTGACGCCGGTCACGCGCTGATCTGATGACCCATCCCTCCACCGGACTGGGCCTGAAGCCCCAGCATTATGACGAGGCCCTGGCCTGTCCGGCGGACGGACTGTGGTTCGAGGTCCACTCCGAGAACTACATGGTCGAGGGCGGGCCGCGCCTGGCCTGGCTGGACGCGATTCGACGGGACAAGCCGCTGTCGTTACATGGCGTCGGTCTATCCCTGGCGGCCGACGCAGCGCCGGATTCAGGCCACCTTGCCCGGCTCAGGACGTTGGCCGAGCGGTACGACCCCTTCGTGATGTCCGAACATCTCGCCTGGTCGCAACGGGGCGACGTCTATCACCCCGATCTGCTGCCGTTTCCGCGAAGCCGCCGGATGCTGGACCGGGTCTGCGACAATGTGGGGCGGGCCCAGGACGTCCTGGGGCGTCGCCTGCTGATCGAGAACCCCTCCCATTATCTGGCGCTGCGCGGACACGAGATGAGCGAACCCGAGTTCCTGACCGAGATGGTCGCGCGCACCGGTTGCGGTCTGCTGATCGACATCAACAACGTCCACGTCAGCGCCAGCAATCTGAAGACCTCGGCCGCGGCCTACCTCGACGCCGTGCCTGCCGAAGCGATCGGCGAAATCCATCTGGCCGGCCATGCGCCCGATCCGGAATGGGGCGGGGATCTGCTGATCGACAGCCACGACGCTCCGGTGTCGGACAGCGTCTGGTCGCTTTACGAGCGCACCATCGCCCGCATCGGTCCGCGCCCGACACTGATCGAACGCGACGACAACATCCCCGCCTTCGCCGAACTGATGGGCGAGCGCGACCGGGCCGAGGCGATTCTGCGGTGCACTGTCGAGGAGCGCGCCGTTGCCTGAGGCCTTTCATCACGCGATGACGGATATGTTCGCGGGCGACGCGGGCGCGCTGGATCCGTGGCTGGCGACCGACGCCCGGTCACGCGCCGGTCTGTCCGTCTATCGCAACACCGTCGCCAAGGCGCGCGCCGACGCCCTGTCCGGCCTGTTTCCGACCGTCGAACGTCTGGTCGGGAGTGACTGGTTCCGGCAGGCGGCGCTGGCCTTCGCCGACGAGAACCCGCCGCAGACGCCGGTGCTGGACGATTACGGATCGGACTTTCCGGCCTGGCTGGCCGCCTTTCCGCCAGCGCGCGAGATGCCCTATCTGGCGCCCATCGCCCGACTGGACCTGGCCTGGAGCCGCGCCCATCGCAGCGTCGACGCGCCGATCCTGGGCGCCGCCGACATCGCAGGCATTGCCGCCCCGGTCCTGTTCGCGTCGCGCGCCACGCTCCACCCGTCCGCGCAGTTCTTCTGGTTCGACTGGACCGTGCCCTCGATCTGGCTGGCCAACCGGCCGGACGCCGAGCCGGGCCGAACGGTCGACTGGACCGATACGCCGCAGGGCCTGCTGATCCTGCGTCCGCACATGACGGTCGTTCAGCGGCCGCTGTCGCGAGCGGAATGGATGTTCCTCGACGCCTGTCGCAGCGGCCGGACCCTGGGTCAGGCGGCGACCGCCGCGCTGCGTCCCGATCCCCGCGTCAACCTCAGCCAGACGTTCGCCGACCTGCTGTCGGTCGGCGCCTTCACCCGCCTCGAACCGGAGACCCGTCGCCCATGAACCACATCCTCGCCGAGCGTCGCATTAGCGATGCACCCGCGCCCTCGATGTTCGACCCGGTCGTGGCCGTGATCGAACGCGCCATGCCCCAGTGGGCGTTGAGCCTGATCATCCGCTTCGGGATCGCCAGCGTCTTCTTCCTGTCGGGCCGGACAAAGGTCGATGGTCTGCTGCGCATCACGGACAGCACCTACTATCTGTTCGAGACCGAGCACCGCCTGCCGCTGATCCCCGGCGACCTCGCCGCCCATCTGGCCACCTGGTCCGAGCACCTGTTCCCGATTCTGATCGTCCTGGGGCTGGCGACCCGACTGTCGGCCCTGGCGCTGCTGGGCATGACCCTCGTGATCGAGGTGTTCGTCTATCCGCTGGGTTGGTCGACGCACCTGCTGTGGGCGGGGTTGCTGCTTTATCTGATCCGTTTTGGCGCCGGCCCGGTCAGCCTGGACCGACTGTTGCGGTTGCCCTGATGCGATGCGGCCGGGCGCGAAGGCTGCACGTTCGGCCGCTTTCTCAGATGTTCGTCAATCCGACAATCAGGCCGTCCTGCAGCCACACAGCCAGCAGGGCGGCCGCCCGTTCGACGGGCTCCTCCATACGTTCGTGGGTCAGCCGCTCGCACACTTCGGCGAAGGTGCGGCCCTGAACCATTTCCGCGAGCGCCGTCGCTTCGACGGCGTCGATGGTGCGGAAGTGGGGTCGCCAATCCTTGCGCCAGACGCGCACGGCCATGGGCGCCTCCAGCGGGGCCGGCACCAGGGGCGAATCCTCCTCCAGCCCCGCCCACAACGCGCCGACATTGGTCGTGACCGCGCGCACCGTCAGGGTCGGATGAAACGCGAAACCGACCGTGTTCCAGGCCTCTCCCGACAGGCGCCCCAGGACGCCGGCGTCGAGCACCTCGGCGTCCTCGCCGTCGAACACACGCCGCATCGCCCAGTCCAGCCAGGCCAGTTCGCCGACATCGGCCTCGGCGGGCCACAGGCTCGCGACATGTTCGGGAAAGGCGGCGCCGAAATCGTCGAGGCTGGCGCTCGTCGAGGGATGACAGGCGACATAGGTCTCCACCGCCCGATCAAAGGCCTCGTCGCCGAGATAGCTCCAGGTCTTGTCGAACACCTCGCGCAGCACCTGGCCGAGGCGGGCGCGATAGGCGTGGTGATAGACGCGCATCCGTCGCGCGCCATCGCCGCCGGCCGGCGTGGCCAGCTGTGCGGCGAAAGCGCCGGCACGTTCCTCCTCATCCCGGACATAGGCCTGAAAGTCGGCCTGAAGCGCCTTGAGGCTCATGCCGCCAACCCACAAGCGACGTCCGCCGCGATCGTCCGGGCGATATCCAGTTCGGCGATCAGATCTTCCAGCGGGGGGATCCTGTCGTCGCGCTCAATCATGGTGGCGACGGGCCCGAAACGGCGGCAGGCAGCCTCGTAAAGACGCCACACGGGATCAGGCACCGGCTCGTCGTGGGTGTCGATGAGCAGTTCGCCGTCGTCCGTGTGACCCGCCAGATGGATCTGCCAGACCCGATCGGCCGGGACGCCGGCGAGGAACTCGTAGGGGTCGAACCCGTGGTTAACCCCGCTGACGTGGATGTTGTTCACGTCCAGCAGGAGGGCGCATCCCGTGCGCTCGCACATCCGCGACAGAAAGGCCCACTCCGTCATCGTGGAGGAGGCGAAGGTCAGGTAGCTGGACGGGTTCTCGATCACCAGCGGCCGTTCCAGGATATCCTGGGCCACGGCGATATTGGCGCAGACGACATCGAGCGCCTCGTCCGTATAGGGCAGCGGCAGCAGGTCGTGCAGATTCTGGCCATGGGCGCCGGTCCAGCACAGATGGTCTGAAATCCAGGCGGGCCGGACGCGATCGGCCAGGGCCTTCAAACGCCTGAGGTAGTCAAGGCTGACGCCGTCGGCCGATCCGATCGACATCGAGACCCCATGCATCACCATGGCGTAGCGCTCGCGCAGGGCGTCGAGCGTGGCCAACGGACGACCGCCGCGCACCATGAAGTTCTCGGAGATGATCTCGACGAAATCCAGCTCCGGCGGGGCGGTGAGGAAGGCCGGATAATGTTGCGGTCGAAGGCCCAGGCCGAAGCCGGTCATTCGGGCGGCGTCGGGGTTGGCTTGCGGAGCGTGTTGCATGTGAGCGGGCCGTGATCGGTCGGCGCCGAAGGGGCCCGGCGCCGACCCTTCACCGACGGTTCCTACTTCAGGTCGCCGATGGTGCCTTCAGCGGTGAGGCAGGCCAAAGCGGTCATCGCCTTGAAGCCCTGGCCGCGGCAGCTGTTCTGACCGCGGCACTCGTGCGTCGTGGTGGCGCAATCGGCGGTGCCCCGGCAAGTGTTTACGCCATAGCAGTGGACCATGTCGGAGCCCTTGACGGCCAGGCCGGTGCTGCCGGCAGGGATGTCGCCCGCGAAGGCGGCGGTGGCCATGGCGTTGACGGCGAGCATGGCGGCGGCGGAGGCGATCGCACCACCCATCTTGATGTTCATCATTGGAAGAAGTCCCAAAGGAAGCTGTGCCGAAGCGGCATCAAAGGCTTCGTCCGGTCACGCCTGTTGGTTACCTGGCCAGCTGAAATTCTTTGCGGCCACAGGTCAACATCTTCGGCTGCAGCAACGTCTTCTCTTCGAACGCCGACCGACGTCCGCTTGTGGCGCAGCCCGGACTTCGATCGAAGCAGAGGCCAGAACGTTCAGGGCCGTGTTTCACAGGCCAAGGCTGTCTTGAAGAGCCTAGTCAAAGGCAGGCGACCAAGCCGCTGAACTCAAAGCTGTAATTATCTCGCCGCCATTCAGCTGCCCACCTTTTCGACAGCCTTGGCTGGAGAACATGACGGTCTTGGCTGGTGGCGACAAAAGACGTGGCGACCCCGGGAGGACTCCAACCTCCGACCTCGGCTTTAGGAAAGCCTTGCTCTATGCAGCTGAGCTACGGGGCCCCGTGGGGGTTGCACTAGCCGAGGGCGCGGGCCGTGGAAAGCGGGACGCGTGGCTGAATCTCCATCCGACGCCTTCAACCCACAGCCTGCTTGAGCGAACACGGCTTCACTGTTGTGGTTAATCGCCTTTAAGATACAATATCTTGTAGGGAACAAACCCCGAATCGGCCCGAGTCGCCGATTCGGTCCTGATTCGTTTCGTGCCTGTTCCGCCATCCACAAGCGTTGCGTTTACCGCGGTCTCGTCGACGAGACGTCGGCTTGAGGAACGCTTCAGGAAACGCCACCTTTCCATCGTCATGAGTGATCGAGGCACAGGTCTGGCTCCGTCGCGCGTCACCGCGATCCTGGGCCCCACCAACACCGGCAAGACGCATCTGGCGGTCGAGCGGATGCTGGGTCATGCCTCGGGCATGATCGGCCTGCCGCTGCGGCTGCTGGCGCGCGAGATCTACGACCGCATCGTCGCCCGGCGCGGGGCGTCCAACGTCGCCCTCGTCACCGGCGAGGAGAAGATCATCCCGACCCGGCCGCACTACTGGGTGTGTACGGTCGAGGCCATGCCGCTGGAGCGGACGGTCGAATTTCTCGCGGTGGACGAGATCCAGCTGATCGCCGACCCGGAGCGGGGCCACGTCTTCACCCAGCGCCTGCTGCACGCCCGCGGCCGGGAGGAGACCATGTTCCTGGGCGCCGGCACGGCCGCGCCCCTGATCCGCTCCCTGATCGACGACGTCGAGATCGTCTCGCGCGACCGGCTATCCACGCTCAGCTACGCGGGCTCGAAGAAGCTGACCCGCCTGCCCCGCCGCAGCGCCATCGTCGCTTTCAGCACCGATCAGGTCTACGGCCTCGCCGAACTGATCCGGCGCCAGCGGGGAGGCGCCGCGGTGGTGATGGGCTCGCTGAGCCCGCGCACCCGCAACGCCCAGGTCGAGCTGTTCCAGTCCGGCGAGGTCGACTTCCTGGTGGCCACCGACGCGATCGGCATGGGCCTGAACATGGACGTCGACCACGTCGCCTTCGCCGGCCTGCGCAAGTTCGACGGCCGCCGCACCCGCTGGCTGCACGCGCACGAGATCGGCCAGATCGCGGGGCGGGCCGGCCGCCACCTGCGCGACGGCACCTTCGGCGTGACAGGGGAGGCGCTGGAACTGGACCCCGATCTGGTCGAGCAGGTGGTCGAGCATCGCTTCGATCCGCTGGAGGCGGCCGAGTGGCGCAACGCCCGCCTGGACTTCGACACCCTGCCCGACCTGTTGCGGTCGCTGACCGTCACACCCGGCGTGCAGGGATTGAAGCTGACCGAGCCTGCGCTGGACGAAACCCTGCTGCGCCGCCTGTCGAAGGACGAGGACGTCGCCCGCATCAGCCGCTCGCGGGGCGCCATCATGCGACTGTGGGAGGCCTGCCAGTTGCCGGACTTCCAGAAGACGACGCTGGACGAGCACGGCCGGCTGGCGAAGGAGATCTTCCAGGCCCTGACCGGCAAGCGGGGCCGGCTGACCGACGACTGGACCGCACCGCGCTTCGCCGAACTCGACCGCGACGACGGCCAGATCGACCAGCTGTCGGCGCGCCTGAGCGGCGTGCGCACCCTCAGCTACATCGCAAACCGGCCCGACTGGCTGGATCAGGCGCAGAGCTGGCGCGAGAAGACCAAGGCGCTCGAGGAGCGGCTGTCCGACGTGCTGCACGAGAGGTTGACCGCCCGCTTCGTCGACCGCCGCACCACAGCCCTGATGCAGGCGCTGAACGTGCGCGGTGACGCGATCGCCGAGGTCGCCGACGACGGCGAGGTCATCGTCGAGGGCCATGCCGTCGGCACCCTCAGCGGCGTCGATTTCCGCATCGACAAGGGTTCCTCCGCGCTGGAAGACCGCGCCCTGCGCCACGCCGCACGACAGGCCGTGACGCCGGAGATCGCCAGACGCCTCGGCAAGCTGGCGGCCGATACGGACGAGGCCTTCTCGGTTCTGCCCGACGGCGCCGTGCTTTGGCAGGGGGTGCAGGCCGGGCGGATCATCGGCGGCGAACCCTTCTCGCCCCGGGTCCGCCTGCTGGGCGACCTTGGCGCTACGCCCGCGCGCGAACGGGCGGAGCGCCGGCTGGAGGCCTGGCTGGCCGGCGAGGCCGGCCGCGCCCTGCGTCCGCTGCGTCGTCTGAAAGGCGCGGTGGAAAACGGCATGCTGAAAGGCCTGCCGCGGGGGCTCGCCTTCCGCCTGCTGGAGGCCGGCGGTCTACTGCCCCGCCGCGAGGTCGAGCGCGATCTGGCCGCCCTGAGCCAGGCCGAGCGCCGCACTCTGAAGGCGTTCGGCGTCCGCCTCGGCGCCCATGCGGTCTGGCTGCCCGCCTTGCTGAAAGGCCGTGGCCGGACGGTGATGCAGGCCTTCGTGGCTGGCGAGCCATGGCGACCGCGCGAGGCGGGCCTGACGGTGTTGCCAAACCCCGCGCCGTCCGCACGCCTGCTGTCGGCCTTCGGCCATCTGGCGGTCGGCCGGGTGTCGGTCTCCGTGGATCTGCTGGAGTCCCTCGCAGAACGAGCCGCAAGGTCTAGAGGCAGGCTGTCCGATGACGACCTTGCCGCCCTTGGCCTGAAGCGGGACGAGGCCGCCATGTTGCTGGGCCGACTGAAGCCGACCCGCGCCCAGCGTCCGGACAAGGCGGCGAACACCAGGATCGACGAGGCCTCTCCCTTCGCCGCCCTCGCAGCCCTGACCGCCCCGACTGAGCCCGCCGCGAAGCCGCGACGACGTCGCCAGCGCGGCGGCGCCCGGTGACGATCGAGTCGTGCCGCATCGACGTCTGGCTATGGCGCGCGCGGTTCGCAAGGAGCCGCTCGCTGGCGGCGACGCTGGTCGAAAAGGGCGCGATCCGGCTGACGCACAACGGAGCCCAGAGCCGGGTCGACAAGGCCAGCCGAAGCGTACATGTCGGCGATACGCTGATCTTCGCCCTCGGCGGCCGGCTGACCGAACTGACGGTCGAGGGCCTGGGCGAGCGGCGCGGGCCTGCCGAAGAGGCCCGCACCCTCTACTCCGTGGCTACTGGCGGAGAGTGAACTCGCCTTCGATGTGCAGCTTCACATCGTCGCCCAGCCCCATGGGGATTCCGTAGGTGATACCGAACTCGGAGCGCTTGATGGTCGCCTCCCCGTCGAAGCCGGCCTTGTAGGTATTGCCCATCGACGGGCCGGCCTGGTTGAACTCGACCTCCATCGTCACCGGACGGGTCACGCCGCGCAGGGTCAGGTCGCCGACCACCGTGGCCTCGTTGGCGTCATCCGCATCGAGGGTGATCGAGCGGGACACGAAGGTCGCCGTCGGGTGGTTGGCGGTGTCGAAGAAATCCGCCGTCTGCAGGTGGCGGTCCAGCCCGTCCGAGTTCGAGTCGACCTCGGTCAGGGGAATGGTCGCGGTCAGGCTGGAGTTGGCCGGGTTGGCCGGGTCCAGCGTCAGCTGCGCCTGCACGTTCACGAACTGGCCATAGTAGGTCGAGAAGCCAAGGTGATCGACCGACCAGGTGATCTTCCCGTGAGCGGCGTCAAGGGCGTAGGCGCCGGCGCGCACTTCCGATGGGACCTTGGTCAGGGCCGACTGGGCGACCACGGCGCCTCCGGCCAGAAGCGCGAGGGCAGCGACGCCGGCGGCGGCGTAACGGGCGATGGGACGCATGAGAATGGGCTCCGCTTGGAACTGTAATCGATAATGCTACAAATAACGCGAGCGATCGTGGCCGCAAGTCCGGAATCGCCCGTCCGGTTGACAGTTCGGGCTCGCGGGCTCATTTGCGCGTCCCGCGCCCTCACGGGCTGCCTGTCGTCTCCTCCGTCTCCGGGCTCATGACCTACATCGTCACCGACGCATGCGTGCGCTGCAAATTCATGGACTGTGTCGAGGTGTGCCCGGTCGACTGCTTCTACGAGGGCGAGAATTTCCTCGTGATCGCGCCGGATGAATGCATCGACTGCGGCGTCTGCGAACCTGAATGCCCGGTCGACGCTATCGTCCCGGACACCGAGGACGATCCGGACGGCAAATGGCTGCAGATCAATGCACAGTATGCCAAGGTCTGGCCGAACATCACCGTCAAGGGCACGCCCCCGGCGGACAAGGAAGCGTTCGAGCGCGAGACTGGCAAGTTCGAGAAGTATTTCTCCGAGAAGCCCGGCAAGGGCTCCTGAGCCTCGGTTCAGGATCGGCTGGCCGAATCCGGCGAGGATTTCCACCCGTCCGGGTACGGACGCTGTGGACGTTTTGAAATTCCGCAGATTTGTGATACGTTACTGTCATTGGGTCGGGCGGTATGCGAAATCCTCGCGCCGCCCGCGTTTGCGACAGAATCCCGTCCACGTAGTCGGGATCGGCCAGAGGTTGGGTGATCCGTTTCCGCATTTGACGACCAGAACGCACCTCCGACGGGATCCTTTTCCGGCGGCGATCGATCTTTTGTCCATGCGTCTGCGCCTCTCCCCCGCTGAGCCGGGAAAGGAAGTGACATGACGAGCAAGACCGGACTGGAGTTCAAGGTTGGCGACGCGGTCGTCTATCCGGCGCACGGCGTCGGCAAGGTGGCGGCGATCGAGACCCAGGAAGTGGCTGGCATGTCGCTGGAAGTCTATGTCGTGACCTTCGACCACGAGAAGATGACCCTGCGCGTCCCGACCAAGAAGGCGAAGACCGCCGGCCTGCGCTCGCTGGCCGCCGACGACGTCGTGACCAAGGCTCTGACGACCCTGAAGGGCCGCGCCCGCATCAAGCGCACCATGTGGTCGCGTCGCGCCCAGGAATACGAGGCCAAGATCAACTCGGGCGACCTGATCTCGATCGCCGAGGTGGTCCGCGACCTGCACCGCGCCGACAGCCAGCCGGAACAGTCCTACTCGGAGCGTCAGCTGTACGAGTCGGCCCTGGACCGCATGGCCCGCGAAGTGGCCGCCGCGAACCGCATCGACAAGGACGCGGCCGTCGAGCTGCTGGGCAAGTCGCTCAGCGCCAAGAAGGCCATCGCTCCGGCCGCCGAGGCCGAAGCCGCCTGATCCGGCGACATCGTCGAACAGACCACAAGGCCCGGGAGCGATCCCGGGCCTTTCTGTTATGGCGCGTCGGGCCCGACGATCGGCCGGCCGACACGTAGTCGGAACCGAACCCCAATCCTGCCCCATACGCCGGCTACAGCCGATGTCTTCGACAAAAGTACCGCGTAGTATGAATGGCGTCTGACAAAGCCCGTCAGCCTTCGTTGGCCGCAAAAGGCGCATGGCCCGTTCGTCGAGCGTTGCTCGACCAGGCAGACGGGGCAGTAAAGTGAGAGTGGCTATCCTGGCGGGAACGCGGCCCGAGGTCGTGAAGCTCGCCCCGGTTCAGGCGGCCTTGGCCGTGACCGATGTCGAAACGCTCTGGATCTCGACGGAGCAACAGGGCGCCCTCAACGGGCAGGCGCTGGATACGTTCGGCATTACGCCCGATGTGCGATTGGAGCCGCCCGCGCCCGAGCGTACGCTCGGCGGTCGGTTCGCCCAGATCATGGATCGCCTGGACCAGACCATCGGCCGGCTGGAGCCCGATCTTGTCCTCGTCCAGGGCGACACCTCCACGACGGCGGCGGGGGCCATGGCGGCCTTCGCACGCCGCGTACCGGTCGGACATATCGAGGGCGGGCTGCGCACATTCGACAGAACCCAGCCGTTTCCGGAGGAAGGCTGGCGCTGCGTCGTGGGGCAACTGGCCGACCTGCATTTCGCACCGACGGATGCTGCGGCCCGAAACCTGCTGCGCGCGGGTGTGGCCCAGCACCGGATTCATACGACCGGCAATACCGGGATCGACGCCGTCCGGCTCGCGGGCGACCGCGCCACCCCTTTGCCGTTGACCAGCGGGCTTCGCCGGGTGCTGGTCACCGTTCACCGGCGGGAGAACTGGGGTCCCGAACTGGAACAGGTTCTGGCCGCGCTGGTCTCGATCAGGAACAATGTCGCGGATATCGAGATCGTCTTCGTCGCCCATGCCAACCCTGCCCTGCGTGAGCGGGTGGACACTGTGCTGAGGGGGCAGAGCCGAATCCGCATCGTGGACCCGCTCGACTACCTCGGCTTCCTGTCTCACCTGAAAAGCGCAACCCTGATCCTGTCCGATTCCGGTGGAGTGCAGGAGGAGGCGCCGGTGCTGGGCGTCCCGGTCCTGGTGCTGCGCGACACCACCGAGCGGGCCGAGGCCGTCGAGGCCGGCGTCGCCCGTCTGGTCGGTGCGCAAACCTACCGCATCGTCGCGGCCGCAACCGGCCTTCTCATCCATGAGGCCGAGCGGATGGAGATGGTGCGCGCGATCAGCCCGTTCGGCGACGGTTACGCGTCGCAACGGATCGCCGGCGTCATTGCTGGGTGGCGCGCGGAACGTCCCTCTGGCGGCGCTCAGATCAGGGCGGCTGTCTGATCATGCCCGCCGGTACCGGGATCGCCGCCATCGGCGCATTCGCCGCACTCGTGGCCGCGACGCCGTCCGGCGCGGAGACGTCCGCATTTCTCCTTGGGTACTGGGAGGTGCTGCGGTGGGCGGTGATGATCTCGGCCGTGCTGATCCTGGTCAGCTCGCTCGATGATCTGCTGATCGACCTTGCCTACTGGTGGGGCCTGCTGGTGCGGTTCTGCACCTTCTGGGAGCGCGCGCCTCCACAATCCAGCCTGGATCGGGAACCTCAAAAGCTCATCGCGATCATGGTGCCCGCCTGGCAGGAATCCGACGTGATCGCCAGCATGGTGGCGAATACGAACAACACCTTCGACTACAGCCGCTACCACATCTTCGTGGGCGTCTACGCCAACGACGCGGACACGCGGCGGGAAGTGGAAAAGGTTCGCCAGCGCTTCCCCAACGTTCACCGGGCCGAGGTGCCGCACGACGGTCCGACGTCCAAGGCGGACTGCCTGAACTGGATCATCCAGAACATCCTCCTGTACGAGGAGCGTACCGGGCAGAAGTTCGGCGCCTTCCTGATGCATGACGCCGAGGACGTCGTGCATCCCTATGGCCTGAAGACAGTGAACTGGTTCGTCGACGAGGCCGCGATGATCCAGATGCCCGTCCTGTCGATGGACCGCAAATGGAACAACCTCGTCGCCTGCCACTACATGGACGAGTTCGCCGAGTTCCATACGAAGGACCTGCCGGTGAGGTCGGCCCTGGCGGGGATGACACCGTCAGCGGGCGTGGCCACGGCCTTCCACCGCGACGCCATGATGGCGCTGGTAAGCGAGAAGGAAGGCCAGCCCTTCAACACCGACAGCCTGACCGAGGACTATGACGTCGCCCATCGCCTGAGCGCGCTGGGCTATCCGTCGATGTTCGTCCGCTATCACGCTCGCGTGCCGCGTCAGCGCAAGGCCTGGTTCCGCAAAGGCATGGTGGACGTCAGACGGCGCGAGCTGGTGTCGACCAGGGAGTTCTTCCCCCACAAATTCTTCTACAGCGTTCGCCAGAAGGCGCGCTGGACGCTGGGCATCTCGATCATGGGCTGGGCCCAGCTCGGCTGGTTCGGAGGCCTGGTGAACCGGTACTATCTGTTCCGGGATCGCAAGGCCCTGTTCACCGCGCCGGTCGGCATCATCGGCTATTTGATCGCGGTCCAGATCCTGGGCGTCCTGCTGCTGGAATGGCTCTGGCCCGAGGCGCTCGACCTGCCGCCGGTCATCGACCGTCACTGGGTCTGGGTCGTCGTGACGATCAACTTCTTCTTCCTGCTGAACCGCATCCTGCATCGCGCCTGGTTCACCGGCATCAATCACGGCCTGAAGCACGTGCCGTTGACCCCGATCCGGATCATCACATCCAACCTGATCTCGTTCGGCGCGTTCTGGCGGGCTTCGCGTCAGTGGCTCAGCCATCTGATAACCCGGCGGCCGATCGCCTGGGACAAGACCCAGCATGCCTACCCTTCCCTGTCCGAGCTTCAGCAGGGGTCCGGACGTCTCGGCGACACGCTCCGGTTCTGGAACCATATCAGCGAACAGGACCTGACGGCCGCACTGGAGGCGCAACAGACCAGCTACCGCCCGCTGGGCCTGCTGCTTCTCGACCTCAACCGCGTCGAGGACGAGCATCTGGCCGAGGCCTTCGCCGAACGGGGCGAGACCTACGCCTCGATCTTCGACCCGTTCAAGATCGAGAAGACGACCCTGAACCTGCTGTCCAGAGACGAAGCGGCGCGGTACGGGGCGGTTCCCCTGCGTCGTCTCGGCTCGGACCTCGACGTGGCGCTGGCCGAGCCGCTCCCGGCGGCGCAGCGTGCGGAGCTGGAGAAATCGCTCGGCCGTCAGGGTGTACGAAGCATCCGCTTCCTGTTCGCACCGGTGAGCGACATCGCCTTCGCGATCCGGTTCGCCTGGGGAGCAGACCCGTTCGTAGAGGTGCGGGAGAAGCTTGCCGCGATGCGGGCCTCGGGCGCGATGGATGCATCTCGCGAGGCCATGCTGTGGCGTTCGGTCCGCGCAGGATACGCCCGTCTCGGGGACCTGCTGATCCGGCAGGGGCGCATCACCCATGCAGACCTCTCCACAGCGCTGGACGCCATGCGGAACCAGGGCGGGTCCCTGGGCGAGACCCTGGTCCGGCTGCGTCTGGCGACCCAGGCCGATATCGAGCTCGCACTGAAGCAACAGAGCAGCGCCCGCTGGCTCAACGACGCCGTCGCCGACGCCCTGCGCCAGACGACAGGCGCCCCGCAACACGACTACACATGATCTGGATGCCCACCGTGAGACACTCCTTCCTGATGGCCAGCGTCGCGGCCTTCGCCCTCGGCGCTCCTGCGATCGCATCAGCGCAGTCCGCGCCGGCCAAAGCGCCGGCGCAGTCTTCGGGCTACGCCGACGCGGAGGCCGCCTATCGGGCCATGGTGGCGAACCGATACGCTGAGGCGGCCACCGCCGCGGCCCTTGCCGTCGAGGCCTCGCCGGACAATCTCGACTGGCGCCTTCTGCTTTCGGACGCACGCAACGCTGCAGGGGATCCTGCAGGCGCCCTGGCGGCGCTCCAGCCGGTGGTCGGAACCTGGGATCACAGGGTGCAGTCGCGTCGCGCCGAAGCCGCAAAGGCTGTCGGCGACCTGAATCAGGCGGCCGAAGCCTATGGGCTGGCCGCGCCACTGGCCCCTACCGCCGAGCAGCGTGCCTATCTCACCCGATCCCACGTCCAGATCCTTGTTCAACAGGGGCGCCGCCGCCAAGCCAGCCAGACCCTGAAGGCCGCCTACGACGTAGGCGCGCTGCCCGCCGATGCGCCGCTGGACTTCGCCTACGCGGCCGTTTCCACGGGACAGGACCAACTCGCGGTGCGAGCCTTCGCCCAGGCCGATGCGACGACACCGCTGCAGGGCGCTCAGGCTCTGGACGCCGCCTATGCGGCGCGTCGCGCCGGCGCAGACCGCACCGCGGTGGAATGGCTCGAGCAGGGCGCGCGCACCCTTCCGCCCGGGCAGATGACCCCGCAGCGCCGCCACGAGATCGGGCGGGAGTTGCAAACGATTGAACAACGCGTGGGAGGGTCTGTCAGCGTCCTGACCGGTCCGGCGACCGTCTCGTCGGCCCTCGTTTCCTCGCCGGACGACTCGACCACCCAAGCCGGCGGCGAGGTGTGGGCACGGATCGGCGGCGACAACAACGGCCGGCCCGTGCAGGCCTTCGTCCGCGCCTGGCAGACCCTCGACAGCGACGCCGGACCAACGGGAGGTGAAAGCAGCCAGGGCTGGGTGGGCGTGCGTTGGAAGCCGCTGACCGAAACCAATCTGGTGCTCGAGGCAAGCCGGATGATCGCGCTCGGCGATGCAGCGAGGGACGACACCGCACTGCGCGCCGCGTGGTCGTGGGATGTGGGCGGAGACCTGAGATACAATCGCGACAGCTGGCCTTCTGCGCGCGTCTATGTCGATGCGGTCCGGCTGCTGGAGGATGAGCAGACCTACGCTGTCGCCGACACCTCGATCGGCTGGACCTGGGTCGCGTCGGAGGATCGAAAGACACAGCTCACCGCAGGGGCCGGCGTCCGTGCGGACTACGACGGCGCCCGCGCGGAAACGCTGTCCGTGGCGGCGGGACCTCGCCTGAGCGTCCGGCGCTGGATGGGCGGGGACGACCTGCGGGCGCCCGGCAGCTATGTGGATCTGTCGGTGGGCTACGACTTCGCCCTCCGCGACGGTCCGCGCGAGGACGGCTTCGTCGCCGCAATCACCTTCGGCTTCTGATCGGGCGACCGGCAGCGCAGACGGATCGACAGAGGCCAGCGGGCGTCATACTCATCCCGACCCGGTTTCTCCTTCCCCGCGAGTTCTCATGCCTTCCGGTCTCATCGCCCTGCTCGACGACGTGGCGGGCATCGCCAAACTGGCGGCGGCGTCTATCGACGATGTGGGAGCTGCGGCGGGCAAGGCCGGGGCCAAGGCGGCAGGCGTGGTGGTCGACGACGCGGCGGTCACACCCAAATACGTGACAGGGCTGGAGCCCAGTCGCGAGCTGCCGATCATCCGCAAGATCGCGATCGGCTCGGTTCGCAACAAGCTGCTGCTGATCCTGCCGGTCGCCCTGCTGCTGACCGCCTTCGCGCCGTGGGCGCTGACGCCGCTTCTGATGCTGGGCGGGACCTATCTCTGCTTCGAGGGCGCGGAGAAGCTGCTGGAGATGTTCGGCAGCGGCCACCACGAGGAGGCGGCGCCCATCCCGGAGGATCCCGCTCATCTGGAGAAACGAACCGTCGCGGGTGCGGTCCGGACCGACCTGATCCTGTCGGCCGAGATCATGGTCATCGCCCTCAACGACGTGTCGGACCGGCCCCTGCTGATCCAGGCAGGCGTGCTGATCGTCGTCGGCCTGGCCATGACGGTCATCGTCTATGGGGCGGTCGGGCTGATCGTGAAGATGGACGACATCGGCCTGCACATGGCGCAGAAGCCGTCGCGCAGCAGCCAGACCATCGGCCGGGGACTGGTCAAGGGGATGCCGGTGGTGATGTCGGCCCTCTCGGTCATCGGCACCGCCGCCATGCTCTGGGTCGGCGGCGGCATCCTGCTGCACGGCTCGCACGAGTTGGGCCTCGCATGGCCGGCCGGGCCCGTCGAGCATCTCGCCCATGCCGTGGCGGCGGCGACCGGCCCGCTGGGCACGGTCACCGGCTGGCTGACGACCGCTCTGCTGTCAGCAGTCGTCGGGATCGTCGTCGGCGGGATCCTGGCCTTCGCGGCGCATCAGATTCACCGTCTGAAGGCGCACAGATAGGCCTCATGCGCCTGCGCTTCCGCGATCGCGTGCCGCTCGGCGGCGCGACGGTCGACGAAGACGCCGCCCAGGCGGCCGTCCGCGGAGGATAGCCGCCACAGACGTCCCTGCCGCCAGACGCGTATAGGAATGCGATCGCTCATGCCCGCTCTCCGCCGTGGGCCAGCCCATCGGCCTCGCGTTGCAGGCGCCTGGCGAGCCTTTCGGCCTCGGACCAGGCGCCGAGCGAACGGGTTGCGCAGCCGTTGACCGACACGCACCACCCTGACCCGGACCGTTCGACGCGATACTGCCGCCGGGCCGGACGCCGGCCGCAGGTGCGGGCGTCCAGATAGCCGCTCATCATCGGACGCGTCCCGGCCACGCGCCGAACATGGCGCCGATGAACGCGAGGGTCATCGACCACACGCCGGGCGCGGGGCGACGACGCGCCAGACTTTGAACCACAAGGTGGGAACGGCTCATGAGGGCCTCCTTTCGAGAGACCCTCATTCCACTCCGTCACGGTGTAAGGCCGCCATTCGGAAATCCGCCCGCCGTATAAGGGCGGCCAAAGGAAGCCTTGCGGTCTTTAGAAATACTCGGCGCCGGCCGGACACTGGGCCGCCAGACGGCGGGCGGTGATCGAGGCCGGCAGGTAAGGCGTGCCGCGCGCCAGCTGGGCCCCGCCACGGAAGCTGAAGCTCTCCTGCGTATAGGTCCCGTTCAAACGCACGTTCACCCGGCGGTTCTTGTGGTCGGTGCAGGTCCCCTCGAAGCGGGCGTTGCCGTTTCCGACCTGACGCACCGGATAGGTGCAGCGCCAGCGACGCGTGGACAGTCCGCCAAAGAAACGATTGATCTCGCTGGGGCGCACGCACTTCTGTTCCGTATCGCGAACGCCCACGGCCGAGGTCGTGTACTCCCAGTAGCCTGGCAGCACCGAGTCGGCGCCGGACTGGACCGCCATGGCGGCCTGGGGCGTGGCCGGCGCGGCGAGGAACAGCGCGCCGGCGACGGCGGGCGCGGCGATGGCGGCGGTGCGGATCAGCATGGTCTTCATTGTATGCCCCCTCGGGCTTTCGTTGGCCTTCTGGTTACAGCCGATATATGGCGGCATTTGAACGGGCGCTGAACGAGTCTGTTTGGGCGGAGCAGCCTTGACGGGCCGAGGAGTCTTCCTCTATACGCCCCCCTCTCGCGCGGGATGCCCTCCCGCGCGCACCTGTTTAATGCGTTTGCGGCGTTCGCTGCGGACCGCTCCGAAGGATAGTCAGATGTCGCGTCGTTGCGAACTCACCGGTATCGGCCCCATGGTCGGCAACAGCGTGAGCCACTCGAACATCAAGACCAAGCGCCGCTTCCTGCCGTCGCTGAAGGCCGTCAAGGTGACCTCGGACGCCCTGGGTCAGACCTTCTCGCTGCGTATCTCGAACGCCGCCCTGCGCACCCTGGACTTCAAGGGTGGTCTGGACGCCTTCATCGTGAAGGCCCGCGACGAGCAGCTGTCGGTCGCCGCCCAGCGCATCAAGCGTCAGGTCAAGGCCAAGCTGGCCGAACAAGCCGCCGCCTGATCCGGCGCTGCTGATCGAGTTCTGAGGGGGCCGGTGGAAACGCCGGCCCCTTTGCTTTGCGCGGTTCAGCGCGCCATCCGGGCCCTTCGTCGACGAGCATTGGACGGACGTATGCCATCGTGACAGGGGAAAGCCTTCTCCCGCGCACTGGGCCGATGATGCTGCTTCCTGATCTCGTTCTGCTCGCCGCTACGCTCGCGATCGCGGCGTGGCGACTGGTCGCGCCGGCGTGGCGGCAGAGGGCGCGGATGGCGGCGATCGGCGCAGGCCTGCTGCTGGCGGTCGCGCAGTGGGTCGTCCTCGGCTTCACCTGGCAGAGCGTGCCCGCCTGGCTCCTGCTGGCGCTGAGCGCCGTGCCGCAGATCCGCACCCCCGTCGCCCTGCGCTGGCTCGGCCGTCTGGCCCTGGTCGCGATAGCCGGCGCCAGCATCGGAGTCTGGGCGTTGCTGCCGGCCGTGCCGTCCCTGCCGGAGCCGGACGGCCCCCACCTCGTCGCGACCGAGGTCTATCGCTGGACCGACGCCTCGCGCGACGAGCCGCACACCGACGATCCGGCCGACCGCCGCGCCGTGATCGCCCAAGCCTGGTACCCGAGCGCCGCGCGACCCTCCGGCGAGCGCGTCCCCTACATCGACGGCCTGGGCCGGATGCCCGGTCAGGTGAGCGTGATGCCGGCCTTCGTGCTGAACCGCTACGGCCAGATCGATACCCATGCCGCGGCCTCGACCCCGATCGCGAGGCGGGACCGGCCGTGGCCTGTGGTCATCGTATCGCCGGGCTATGGCGCGCCGCGGGCGGTCTACACCGGTCTGGCGACCCGGCTGGCCAGCCGCGGCTTCGTGGTCTTCGTGCTGGACCATCCCTATGAAGCGGCCGTGACCGAGCTGCCGGACGGCCGCGTGGTCGGTCTGATCGAGAACATTCCCGCCGATCACACCCAATACATGCCGCAGCAGCAGGTCCTGCGCACCGCCGACATTCGCTTCGTCATCGACCAGATCCGTCGGCCTGACGTCCTGTCGCCGCGCCTGCGGGGCCGGATCGAGACTGCGAGGGTCGCGGTGATCGGGCATTCCTTCGGCGGCGCGGTCTCGGCCATGGCGATGAGCGAGGACCCGCGCGTCGTCGCCGCCGCCAACATCGACGGCACTCCATATGGCGACCTGCCGGATCGCCAGTTGGCCCGCCCGTTCATGCTGATCCAGAGCGACTACGCCGAGACGCATCACAGCGAGCTTTTCGTCAACGGCAACGCCCGTCTGCTGGCCAGCGCCTCGCCCGGACTTCATTTCGAGGTCAGGCGCGCCAACCACTACAGCTTCACCGACACCCCCTTCTTCTTCGCTCCGCCGGGGCGTTGGCTGCTGAGCCGGGTGATGGGCGGCGGTCGCGGGGCGGCGGATACGCAGCAGGCGACGGCGGATCTCGTGGCCGCTTTCCTCGCGGGGCCGCTCACCGGCAGGCCGGCCGATGTCGCCGCAGCCCGCGGGGACCGGCACGACATTCTGGTGCGTCCGGTCGCGCCGGCCCGGCCTGACTGAGCGCCCTGCGGACTTGCTCTCCGGACCGGGTCATGTCCCCCTCTCCCCGCGGCGGAGGAGCTGACGGCATGACCCGCGACGAGATGTTCGCCTACGCGCTGAGCCAGCCGGGCGCCGAGGACTCCACGCTTCACGGCGGGCGCTGCATCCGCGTGCGAACGCACTGGATCGTCAACGACAGTCCCGAAGCGGGCTCCCTCGCCCTCGCACTGGACAAGCCCACGGTCGAGTTCCTGATGGAGACCGAGCCGCAGACCTATTGGCAGACGCCCCATTTCGAGGGCTGGCCCGCGGTGCTGGTCCGCTACGAAGCGGCGGACGACGGGCGGCTGATGGAGCAGATCGACAAGGCCTGGGCCCGCCGGGCGACGAAGGCCCAGCGCAGGGCGCGCGGGTCCGGCTGATCCCGCCCGGTTGCGCCGCGGCCCGGGCCCGGCCAGTCTGCCCGTCTGTTCCAGGAGAGCCGCCCTTGTCCCTGCCCGTTCGTTCTCTGCTTTTGGCCGGCGTCTCCGCCCTGCTGCTGACCACCGCCGCCGCAGCGCAGGAGACCACCGGTCCGGCCGCACGCGAATCGACCGCCTTCACCCTGGCCACCGACCAGCCGCGCACGCCCGAACAGGAGGCCGTCCGGTTCGACAAGGCCGACCTGTCGATCCGGGTGATGCCGGATCAGAAGGCGATCGACGCCGTCGCCGTGCTCGACTTCACCGCCCTGTCCCCGGTCAGCGTCCTGCCGGTCGAACTGGATACCCGGTTCGACATTTCCGCCATCGCCGTGGACGGAACGACGCTGGACGCCTCGGACTGGCGCAATGACGAGGGCCGGCTGTGGATTCAGTTGGGCCGCGAGCTCGCCGCCGGAGACAGCGTCAGCATCCGCATCGCCTATGCCGGCCAGCCCCGCGAAGCGCCCCGCGCGCCCTGGGATGGCGGATTCGTATGGGGCACGGCGCCGTCGGGCGAGCCGTGGATCGCCACGGCGGTCCAGCCCGAGGGCTGCGACCTGTTCTGGCCCTGCATCGACAATCCGCTCAGCGAGCCGGGCCGGGTCGATCTGCACATCACCGTGCCATCCAACCTCGCCGCCCCGTCGAACGGCCGCTTCCTCGGCAAGCAGGATCACGGCGACGGCTGGACGACCTGGAACTGGTCGGCCGCCAATCCGAACACCTACGCCATCGCCCTGAACATCGGCCCTTACGAGGAGGTGTCGGCGCAGTATCAAAGCCGGTTCGGCAACACGATCGCTCTGTCCTACTGGCATCTGCGCAGCGACGATCCCGTCGAGGTCCGGTCCCTGTTCGCCGAGTTCGCGCCGATGATGGACTTCTACGAAGCCACCGTCGGTCCGTTCCCCTTCGGTGACGAGAAGATGGGCGTTGTCGAGACCCCGCATCTGGGCATGGAGCACCAGACCATCAACGCCTACGGCAACGGCTACCGGCTGGACGGCAAGGGCTACGACTGGCTCCTGCACCACGAGCTGGCGCACGAGTGGTTCGGCAACCAGCTGACCAACACAAATGCCGACGACATGTGGCTGCACGAGGGGCTGGGGTCCTACATGCAGCCGCTCTATCTGCGCTGGCTGCATGGCGAACGCTATTTCCAGGCCGAGCTGCTGGAGCAGCGCAACGACCTGATCAACCGCTTCCCGGTTGTCTCGGGCGTCCAGAGGTCCGAGGACGAGGTTTATCAGGGCGACGTCGGGCCGGGTCTCGACATCTACAACAAGGGCTCCCTGGTCGCCCACTCGCTGCGAATGCTCATCGGAGACGAGGCCTTCTTCCGGTCAGTCACGCGACTGGTCTATGGCCGCCCCGATCCGCGTCCGGGCAACTTCACCACCCGCCACGCTTCCACCGACGACTTCCTCGCCATCGTCAACGAGGAGGCCGGGCGCGACCTCACCTGGTTCTTCCGCGGCTACCTGTACCAAGCCGTCCTGCCCGACCTGCACGAGACACGCGACGGCGGCCGGCTGCATCTCGAATGGGTCACAGGCGACGGGGCTGCCTTCCCGATGCCGGTCGAGGTCGAGATCGACGGCCGCCGCCTCACCGTTCCCATGACGGACGGGCGCGGAGACATCGCGGTCGACGAGCGTGCCCACGTCCTGATCGATCCGGACAGCAAGGTGCTCCGCCGGCTGGACTTCATCGAGATCTGGAAAGGCCGTCAGCCCCGCTGACGGCTATTCGGCGACCGCCGTCACCGACTGCCGCACGAAGGTGCAGCTCCCCTGGGTGGTCAGGAAGGCGATGTCCGCCGCGTCACGACCACAGGCGATCCTCACCAGTCCCTCGACGGGCGCCAGCCCGGTCGGGTCGACCAGCCACCAGCCGTTCGACAGCCAGACCTCGAAGATCGCGTGGAAATCCGGCGGGGTGAGCTGGTGCGCATAGGCGCTGACCGCCCGCGCCGGGATGCCTGACGCCCGGCAAAGGGTGATGCCCAGATGGGTGAAGTCCCGGCAGACGCCTGCGCGATCGATGAAGGTCCGCGCCGCGGTAGTCTCGCTGTCGGACACCCCGCGCTCGTAGTCGATGTTTTCCTTGATCCATTCCAGGATCTTCAGCACGCGATCCCCTCCGGTCGTGCCGGCGAAGGTGCGTTCGACGAAACGGCCGAACTGGTCGGACGGGCAATATCGGCTGGGGTTAAGATAGGCCAGCACCTCGGCCGGCAGGTCATTCCAGTCATGCTGCACCGTGACTGGCGGCAGTCCTTTCAGGACGCCGTTGTCGACCAGAGCCTCATAGATCAGCGCGACTTCGCCCGACAGGCGAGCCCGTAGCGTCCGGGCGCCGAACTCGTCGTCCTCGTTCTCGATGAACTCGACCGGCGGCGTCGTCTCGAGACGCTCCTCGAGCAGGTTCTGCCCGGGCCAGTGGGCGACCTGGATCTTGTAGATGGTGTCGGTCGGAGGATCGAACCGGTAAACCAGCTCAGCGCGCACGCGAATTTTCATCGACGCTGCCTGACCTCACCTCCGACCGACGTCAAGACGGTCAGTCGCTTTCCGAGTCGTCGCCCGAGGCGATGACCACGCCGGCGGCGATGACGCCGGCTGCGGCGAGAATGCCGATGAGGGGAATGCCGGCGAACTCGCTGGACTCACCCGATTGGGCGCCGACGCGGTCGGCGACGCGGGGAGCGGCGGATGTCTGACCGGCGGCGATCGCCTGGCCCGAGACCAGCAACAGACCCGCAGTGACAGCGGCAAGGGTTTTCTTCATGTCGCGTTCCTTATGGGAGGGCCCCCGCAACCCAGCGTTTTCAACGCCGACGGGTTCCCCGAAGAACGCGGCCCGACGACCTAAGGCTCCAGTTCAATGTCCCAGTAGAGGTAGTCGAGCCAGCTCTGGTGCAGGTAGTGCGGCGGGAAGCGGCGTCCCAGCTCCTGAAGCTGATAGGCGTTGGGGCGGTGAGGCGGCCGGCGGATCATCATGCCCGCCTGCGCCGGCGTCCGGCCACCCTTGCGCAGGTTGCAGGGGCCACAGGCGGCGACGATATTCTCCCAGGTCGTGCGTCCACCGCGGCACCGCGGAACGACGTGATCGAAGGTCAGCTCGCGGACGTCACCGCAGTACTGGCAGGTGAAGCCGTCGCGCAGGAACACATTGAAGCGGGTGAAGGCCGGCTGCCGGTCCTGATCGACGTAGCTTTTCAGCGCGATCACGCTGGGCAGCCGGATCTCCATCGACGGGCTGCGGACGACCTTGTCGTACTCGGAGACGACGTCGACCCGGTCCTGATAGACCGCCTTGACCACTTCCTCCCACGGCCAGATCGACAGCGGGTAGTAGGACAGGGGTCGGAAGTCGGCGTTCAATACCAACGCGGGCCAGCCCGAGGGAGGTCGGCTGAGGACCTGCATCAGGTCCGCTCCGCGTCACGGAGGGTTATGGAGGCGACAGGACTGAAGACACGTCTCCTTCCCTCGTCAGGCCAGAGAACGGTAGCCCTGATTCGAGGCCTTGGCGATGACGACGAGGCGAAGGTTTCGCGACGTCAGCGCGTGACGGTGCCGGGGAAGGACGGCAGGCTCCATCCCCAGACCAGCGCGCCGGCCCGCAGGGCGAAGCCGCAGGCGGACGCAACGAACGCAGCTGGCCAGGCCGCCAGCCCCATCGCCTGGGCCACGACGAAGATGGTGGCGGCGACCAGGGCTGCCGAGACGGTGATCTCGCGCCGCAGCAGGATCGAGGGCTCCCCGGCCAGCAGATCGCGGACCACGCCGCCGAAGCAGGCCGTCAATGCGCCCATGACGATGCAAATCAGGGGCGCGATCCCGGCCGCATCGGCCTTGGCCGCGCCCAGAACCCCATAGGCGGCCAGACCGACGGCATCGAGCCACAGCAGGGCGCGGAAGCGCCATGGCCGGGCGCCGACCAGCCAGACCGCCACCGACGCCGCGAGGCAGACGGCGATGTATCGCCAGTCCTGAACCCAGAAGACCGGCGAGCCGATCAGCAGGTCACGCAGGGTTCCGCCGCCTACCCCGGTGATGGCGCCGAAGAAGGCGAAGGTGACCAGGTCATGCTTCTGGCGGGCGGCCGCCAGCGCCCCGGTCGCCGCGAAGACCGCGACGCCGGCGAAGTCGAGCGCGCCCAGAACAGTCTCGGGCGTGGCCAGGTTCGGATCGACAAGGGGCGTCACGGCTCGGCGGTATCCTCCAGCACGACCTCGCCGCGCTTCACCGCCCCATACCACCCCCAAAGCAGATGCGCCGCAACGCTTCGATGCGGCTTCCAGAGTTCCGACCTCAGATAGGCGTCCTTCTCCCGTGGCCGCAGCATCGCGCGGTCCGCCCACCTGATCGCCTCCTGCAAGGCGATGTCGCCGGCAGGGAAGACGTCGGTGCGCCCCTCGCAGAACATCAGGAAGGTTTCCGCGGTCCAGCGCCCGACCCCCTTGATCGCCACCAGTCGCGCCGTCGCTTCCTCGTCCGACAGCTGTTCGAGGTGGTCGAAGTCGATCCGCCCATCGACATGCGCCCGCGCGATCTCGTGGCCGTAGGTCGCCTTCTGGATCGACAGACCCATGGCGCGCAGGGCCTCGATGTCGGTCGCCAGGACGCGTTCCGGGGTCAGTTCGTGGTCCAGCCCCTCCGTCACCCGTTTCCAGATCGCCGCCGCAGAGGCGAGCGACACCTGCTGTTCCACGATCATGCGGAACAGGCCCTCATAGCCTCCGACGCGCGTGCGCCACTCAAAGGTCGGCGTCGCGGCGTGCGCGCGCTGCAGGGCGGGGTCGATCGCGATCAACGCCTGTCGGGCAGCGGCGATCTCCTGCGAACCGGGAATGGCGGTCATCAAACCTCGTCGACACGGATGCGCGGTCCCATTAGCGTCCGCCCATGCTCACCCTGGACGAACTGCTCGCGCCGGTCACGGCCGACGCCTTCCACACCGACTACGACGACCGGAAACCGCTGCACATCCCGGCGGACGCCGCGGCGAGCAAGCGCGCCCTGCTGGACTGGGCGGGGTTCAACGCCCTGCTCGACCAGTCCTCGATCTGGACCGCCCAGACGCTGAAGATGGTCTACAACGGCGACCCGATCGACCCCTCGGCCTATTGCAACGAGGTCCGCAGTCAGTCGGGCGCCAGCCTGCGTCCCGCGCCGGCCAGGGTGCAGACGCTTCTGGCGAACGGGGCCAGCCTCATCGCAGGGGACGTACAGTCCCTCACGCCCGAACTCCGCGCGATCAGCAGGGCCTTGTCCGAAACCTTCGCGGGCCTTGTCGGCGCCAACGTCTATTGCTCGTTCGGAGGCGTGCAGGCGTTCGACACCCACTTCGACCTCCATCACGTCTTCGCGGTGCAGGTGGAGGGTCGCAAGGTCTGGCGCCTCTACCAGAACCGGGCCGATGCTCCGATGAGCCTGCCGGAAGACAGCGACGAGGCGCGCCGCTGGTTCGCGCGCACGCGCGGCGCCCTGATGCAGGAGGTCGTCATGAACCCCGGCGACGTGCTTTATCTGCCGCGCGGCTGGTATCACGACGCTTTGGCGACGGAGGGGGCGTCCCTGCATGTCACCTTCTCGGTGACGCCGCTGTACGGGCGCGTGCTGTTCGGACTGCTCGAATCCGCAGCGATGCAGGACCCGGCGTTCCGCGCCTGGCTGCGGCCTTCCAGTGAGGACGGCGGACGACCGCTCAAACAGCAGTTGGCAGACCTCGGCCGGCGCCTCGCCGCGCTGACTGAACGGCCCGAGTTCGTCGACGAGATCGCCATGAGCCAGGAGCGCCTCGTTCCTCGCGATGCACCTTATGGGCTGCCGACGCGTCCGCCCCTGACCCTGTATCGGCCGACGGGGCTGATGCCGCCAAGGATCGCCGGTCCGGGTGCGATCGCCATCGACTGGGCCATGTCCCAGCCCCAGATCGCGCTGGAAGACATGCTGGCCCAGTTCGACTTCATCCCGCCGGACACGATCCGCGAGGCGGTCGAGCAGGCCGTCCGGGCGGGCGCGCTGAAACGGCTGTGACCGATCTCGTCACCCGCTTTGCACCCTCGCCCACCGGCCTGCTGCACCGGGGCCATGCCTTCTCCGCCCTGACGGCGTGGACGGCGGCGCGGGCGGCGGGCGGGCGGTTCGTCCTGCGGATCGAGGACATCGATCCGACGCGCTGTCGGCCCGAGTTCGAGACCGCCATCCTCAAGGACCTCGCCTGGCTGGGCCTCGACTGGGAGGCGCCGGTGCGGCGGCAGTCGGACCATCTGGCCGACTTCGCCGCCGTGGTCGATGCGCTGGGCCGGCGCGGCCTGCTCTACCGCTGCTTCCGCACCCGCAAGGAGATCCTGGACGCCATCGGCGATGCGCCGCACGGGCCGGCGGAGGCGGTGCGGCCGGGGCCCCATCCGGCGGAGGAGGAGGCCTCGCTGCTGGACGAAGGCCGCGGCTACGCCTGGCGCCTCTCGCTGGACCGCGCCCGCGACGCGCTGGGCGGCCGGGCCTGGGAGGCGCTCGCCTTCGTGGAGGAGGGCGAGGGCGACGAGCGGGGCCTCGTACGCGCCCGCCCCGAGACCGCCGGCGACGTGGTCGTGGCCCGCAAGGACGCCGGCTCGGCCTACCATGTCGCGGTCACTCACGACGACAACCTGCAGGGCGTGACCCGTGTCATCCGTGGGCTGGACCTGTTTGAGGCCACGCACATCCAGGTCCTGATTCAGGCGCTGATGGGTTGGGAGACGCCGGTGTACCAGCACCACCGCCTGCTGACCGGGCCGGATGGTCGGCGCTACGCCAAGCGCGACCGGTCGGTGACCCTGGCCGAGCTGCGCGCGGGCGGGATGAGCGCGCAGGTGCTCAGGGGCGAGCTGGGCTTCGGCTGATCAGTGGGCCAGCCTCCCCTTCGACTTGCCCACGCCGAAGACCACATCGCCGTCCGGTTTCTCCACCTCCGCACCCGGCCCGCCGATGGCGCGCAGGACATGGCGGATGATGTTCAGCCGGGCCGTCTTCTTGTCGTCGGTCGAGATCACCGTCCAGGGCGCGGCTTCGCTGTCGGTCTCTTCCAGCATCCGGTCGCGGGCGGCGGAATAGGCGTCCCAGCGGGCCTGAGCCTCAGCGTCCAGCGACGAGACCTTGAACCGCTTCAGCGGGTCCTCGACACGCGCCTCCAGCCGCTTCGCCTGCTCGCCCTTCGAGATGTCGAGCCACAGCTTGATCAGCTTCACCCCGTCGTCGGCCAGCATCCGCTCGAAGCGCGGGACGGCCTTCAAGAAGGCTTCGTGCTGCTCCGGGGTGCAGAATCCCATCACCGGCTCCACCCCGGCCCGATTATACCAGGAGCGGTTGAACAGCACCGTCTCGCCCGCCGCCGGCAGGTGCGGGACATAGCGCTGGAAATACCACTGGCTGGTCTCGCGTTCGGTCGGCTTCGGAAGGGCGACGACCCGCGTCTGGCGCGGCGACATGTATTCGGTCAGCCGCTTGATGGCCCCGTCCTTGCCCGCCGAGTCCCGGCCCTCGAACACGATCACCGTGCGCAGGCCCCTGTCGATCGTCCAGGCCTGGGTCTCCACCACCCGGATCTGCAGCGCCTCGAGCGCCCTGTCGTAGTCATTGCTATCGCCCATGGCTCCACCCTGCGCCCCGTTCGCGGAACGGGCAATGTTGCCGCCGTGTTTCAGCGCCGACATCGAAAGCGTCCGCACGCGCCCCAATCCTGTCTTCGTTCTCATGCGATTTCCGTGACCGCTGAGGCTAGGGTTGCACGGAACACTTCGGGGGAAAGCCTCATGATCATCCATCGCCGCCGGCTGCTGGCCGGCCTCGCCGCCACGCCCGTCCTGACCGCCCTGCCCGCCTTCGCGCAGGATAACGCGACACAGGCCGACGCCGCGCTCGACGCGACCTTCGCGCAGCACGCCCCGCCCGCCATGATCTCGGCCGTGGTCGGGCGCGAGGGCGTGGTCTGGTCCGGCGTGCGCGGCCTGCGCCGCACCGGCCAGCCGGACGCCGCCACGACCGGGGACCTGTGGCACCTCGGCTCCAACGGCAAGGCCATGACGGCGGCGCTCTACGCCCGTCTGGTCGGGCAGGGCCGCGCCCGCTGGGACGCCCCGCTGTCCAGCCTGTTCCCCGACCTGAGGCTCGATCCCGGCTATGCCGAGGCCACCATCGACGACCTGCTGCGCCATCGCGCGGGCATCGACGACCGGCAGGCCGTGACCCGCGAGGTGCTGATCGCCGCCCATCAGGACCAGCGCCCGATCCGCGAGCAGCGCACCGCCTTCGCCGCCGACCTGCTGGGCAAGGCCCCGACCGGCCCACGCGGCGCCTTCGCCTATTCCAACGCCGGCTACGCCCTCGCCGGCGCCGCCATCGAGCGCATCACCGACCAGCCGTGGGAGGACGCCATCCGCGAGCATCTGTTCGCGCCGATGGGCGTCACCTCGGTCGGCTTCGGCGCGCCCTTGGGCGACAACCCCTGGGGCCACCGGCCGATGGGCGAGGCCCTGGTCGCCGTCGATCCGGCCCGCGGCGCCGACAATCCGCCCCTGCTGGGACCGGCCGGGCGGATGCATATGACGCTGGCGGACTACGCCCGCTTCCTGCGCCTGTATCTGAACGACGGCGACGGCCAGCTGAGCCCGGCGACGACGGCCCGTCTTATGACGCCCCCCGAGGGCGCGCCCCCGCCCTATGCCTATGGCTGGGGGACCAGCACCCCGCCGTGGGCTCAGGGGCAGGCGCTGGCGCACGAGGGCTCCAACACCATGTGGCACGCGATCGCCATCGTCGCCCCGGCGCGCGGACTGGCCGTGGTGTCGATCGCCAACGACCGGGTGAAGGGCGGGCCGGGCAACCAGGCGATGGCGCGGGCGTTGACGGGGATCTTCGCGAGCTGAGGACGGTGGGGCCGTCGGGTTCATCACCAGGGACACCAAGGGGGCACGAAGGACACGAAGAGGCCGGTGGCCATGCTCAACCGAGTCCGGGCGGCTGACAGAATTCTCCCGGCCGCTTCGCGGCCCTTCATGTCCGCGACGGCGCAAGCCGGACTCCGACGCGGCAACACGCTCACTCCCCTGGTGTTCTTCGTGCCCCCTTGGCGCCCTTGGTGAAGAACCCGACGCGGAACGCCGAACCCGATAGCGCCCCGCCCCGTCCTCGGTTAACGCTTCCCCGGCATGAAGCGCGACTTCGCCGATTTCTGGAACCTGCTTTGGGAGGCCGCGCTGGGCGTCTGCGCGGCCTTTGCGCTGCTGAACGCCTTCGCGCCCCATCAGGACCTGCCGTGGAAGCCGCTGGATCTCAGCCATCCGATCGGTCAGGCCACCGCCGCCAAGGTCGCCGACTTCGAGCTCAGCCGCGCCTCGGCGGCCGAGGACGTCACGGCCACCACCGACGCCTGCATGCAGGTGCTGCGCGAGGCCGGGGTCACGGTCGAGCGGGCCGAGGACCGCGACGACGGCGGCTTCTGCATCGTGCGCGGCGCGGTGCGCATCACCGGCGGAGCCGTCACCCCGCTCAGCCCCGGCGGACTGGTCATGCAGTGCCCGCTGGCTGTCCGCTACGTTCTGTGGGACCGGCAGGTGCTTCAGCCGGCCGCGGAGGAGATCCTCGGCTCGCGCGTCGCCCGGGTCGAGAACTACGGCTCCTACGCCTGCCGCCGCATCTACAACTCGGACAAGCCGCAGGACCGGCCCAGCGAGCACGCCCGCGCCAACGCCCTGGACATCGCCGCCGTCCGGCTGGAGGACGGCCGCACCGTCAGCCTGACCGAGGACTGGACGGGTGAGGGCCGCAACGGCCGCGAGGCGGGCGACTTCCTGCACCGCATCCGCGACGGCGCCTGCCGCGTATTCTCCACGGTGCTGACGCCCGACTACAACGAGGCCCATCGGGACCACCTGCACCTGGACGGCGCGCCGCGCGGTCTTTGCGCCTGAAAACGCCCGGCTGCGCCATTCTGGCGTAACGCCGGTTCGCGTGCTGCGCGAATCGCTTTCCTGTTGACCGGCTTCGCTTTGCGGGTGAGAACTTCGCCCGCAGTCCGGATTTCGCGCGGCCTCCAACCCCGCGCAGCGCTCTTTCGCCTGAACGAGCTTGTCCAGATGGGCTGACGGACGACCCCGTCGGGGCGTCCGCCTGGAAAGCGCGTTTACGGAGACGCAATTATGGCGACCGGCACGGTCAAGTGGTTCAACCCCACCAAGGGTTTCGGCTTCATCCAACCGGACACCGGTGGCGCGGACGTTTTCGTCCACATCACCGCCGTCCAGAAGGCGGGTCTGGCGGGCCTCGATGAGAACGCCAAGGTCGAGTACGAGCTGGAATCCCAGCGCGGCAAGACCTCGGCCGTGGACCTCAAGGTCCTCTGAGGGTCTGAACCTTTCAGGGACGAAGGCGCGGAAGCTTCGGCTTCCGCGCCTTTTTCTTTGCTCACCTCTCCATCGCCCCTTCAAGGCGATGGAGAGGACAGACGCCGCAGGCGTCAGGAGAGGGCGACGGTGGCCGTGGTCATCGGAGCTCCGATCACATCCGCCCGCGTCGCCCTCACCTGATCGTCGCTGGCGCGCCGATCTGTCCTCTCCATTCCTCGGGGAATGGAGAGGTGAGCCGGCAGCGCGCGGGCGCCCTTTCCACGCCCCCGGAAAAATCGCGGAAAGCGCCCTTTGCGGGACATTGTCCACCCTCACCCCTGCGCCTCCTTTTCCGCGTGGAGCGCCGCGAGGCGGGCGGTTTCGGCCTTGAGGGCCTCGAACTCCGACGGGAGGGGGCGGCCGGCGACAATGTCCTCGGCGAGGGACAGGGCGCGGTCGCGAAGGAAGGTCAGCATCATGTCGTGGCGGGCCTCAATCACGGCCTCGCTCTCGGCGATGTCGTCGCCGTGCCAGTCGATGAGGGGATCCAGCCGGGCGATCTCGGCGGCGGCGCGGGCGAGGCGCAGGGCGTTCAACCCCTCCCCGGCCCGCAGCGCGTGGGCCGCGCCGGCCAGCGCCTTGCGCGCCACGGCCATGGCCTCGAAATTCGGCGGCTGCCGCCAGCGCTCCATGGCGCGATCCTCGGCCGCGCGCATCGGGTCCTCGACGGGCGGCGCCGGCGCCATGTTCTGGAGCACTCCAGGTCTGGGGGGCGGCAGCCCGCCGGGCCAGGGCGTGGCGCGGGCGGCGTAATCGCGCTTCGTCCAGCCCTCCCGCGCCGCCCGTTTCCGGATCGCCCCCACCGACACCCCGAACCGCGCGCCGACCGAGGGGGCGGACAGGCCGGACAGGTAGGCGCCCCGGATCAGGCTCCACGTCTCGGGACTGGCCGTCCGGTAGTGGGTGGTTGGCGTCGGCGGCATCCGGTCCTCCCCTGCGTTGGCGACCCGGTCTGCGGGTCAGGCGCGGAGGCTAGAGGGATGGTGCGTCAGATCTGGTCGTACCTCGCTTCACATGCCCCACTCCAAATAACAGTCAACTGACTTGACCGAGCCTGTTGGATGCGTCCTGCTTGGCATACAAACGCGTTGGTTTAGCGCTCTCGCGCAAAGGGTGATTCATGACTACTCCGCTCAACGCCTCTGCAAGCACAGCTGGCGCCCTCTTTGGAGCGTCATCATTCGCGGTCCCTGACTATCAGCGCGAATATGCTTGGACTGGCGACGAGGTGAGCCAGTTCTGGAATGATTTCCGAAACAACCTGCACACTCCGTCCTATTTTCTGGGACTGATCATCCTCGCTAGCGACAGCGAGCGGTCCTATGTCGTGGATGGACAACAGAGGATTGTAACTCTTTCGTTGCTTGCTGCCGCAATCCGGCAGGAGTCAATCGCACGAGGCCGAAATGCCTTAGCAGATCTTGTAGAATCGACGTTCTTGAAAGTTGTCAGCTACAAAACTGACGAGCGACTAGCCAGAACGGAATTGATAGACAGTGTAGATAACTCTACCTTTCTTAGCATTATAAATAGTGATACTTCAGACATTGAGCCTTCATTTCCCGATGAAATATTTGGAGACGGAATATCTCAAAGACTATGGTCCTCATATAAGATTTTAAGGAACAACCTTCGCTCCCATATCGCGTCAGACCCTTTTCAGATGCTTGGAGTTTGGGTTGAATTCATTACGGAAAAACTCTACTTCGCTATATTTAATCATCCTGACAAGGACACGGCGTACAAGGTATTTGAGGTCATAAACGACAGAGGTCGAGACCTCACCACCGCAGACCTTCTGAAGAACTACGTTCTCTCTCAGGCAGGCGTAGA
Organism: Caulobacteraceae bacterium; assembly: GCA_052441165.1. Lineage (GTDB taxonomy): Bacteria > Pseudomonadota > Alphaproteobacteria > Caulobacterales > Caulobacteraceae > Brevundimonas. The sequence continues at coordinate 93,753 of JBQVQW010000005.1, forward strand.
GAGAGAAAGAGTGTACAGAGACTGGAAGTCTCTCTCATCCGATTTTGGAACTGATGGTTCTAACAATATAGTTCAGTTTATAAGACACGTCGTCACATCCAGAAGCGGCTACGTCCTTCCAAGCGAGCTGTATTCATTTGTAAGTGGCGCTTCCGAGAGAAGCACTAAGCCTCGCCCCAAGCCATTGGAACTCGTCGATCAAATGAAATCGGCAGCTCCACTCTACCAGCAAATGGTTGATCCATCCTTGGAGGGTCCAGCCTCAGCCGTAGAGATCGGCACCTACCAAGCGCTCAGTGAACTTTCGGTCATTACGGTTAGACCGATCCTTCTGGCCTTGCATGACACGCTCCAGTCTGAAGACGGAGTGGATTACCTTCTTCGGCTAGTTGTGAGACGGATTGTCGTCGGCTCTCTTGGAACAGGCAACATTGAGCGCCGCTTTGGTGATGCTGCGAGGCAGATTCGCGATACCGGGCACTGGTCTGGACCTCTACGCGAGCTCGATGATCTGAATCCGCCTCGTGAGGATTTTGTGGAGCAGCTCCGCAAGCGGCCGATGAGCAAAGCTCCATTGGCATTCCTGAGGCGGTCTATCATTCAGAAAACTATCAGACCCCACCTATCAGGAACTCTTCATTTTATTCACACGAAGAAGTCTCTCGCGGATCTCTTGGGAACGGACTCTGCTGTCCGATGGGCGTCTACGATTGGAAACACATTCTTGGCAAATGTTGATCGACGCCCGCCAGGAATGGACACGTGGGAAGATTTCAAAATTCTGATGCTTGGGCATGGGGTTCATGGAGAATGGACTGAGAACATGCAGCAGCAAGCCGAGTGGAGCGTTCAAGACATACAAGATTACGGGCAACAGCTAGCACTCGCTGCCGCTGATATTTGGTACCCGGTATAGGTATGAACGACGTGACCGATACCAACTCGTTCGTATGTTCTGTCCTATGGAGACAGACACCGGTTGACGCCGTCTCCGCCTTGATAGAGGCCTTCACACTCCCAGAGACAAGAATTTCTCTAGATGAGACAGCTATAGCCATCGACTCGAATGTTTTCCTGAACCTGTCAGGCAAAAAAGAATATACAGACGCTCTCGACTATCTTGGGGGGCAGCATAAGTGCACTTTGGTTCTTCCGGGACAGTCGCTTCAAGAGTTCTGGAACAACCACTTGAATGCGGTGAAGACTGTCACTAGCTCATTGAAAAAGAAAATCGATGAATTTTCTGATGAACTTTCAGCCGTCGATGATGACTTCGGCGAAACTGTGCCAGAGCTAAAAAGATTATTAGGAGAATTGAACGAAAGAAGAGGCCATATATACAGCGCAGAGACGTCCGCACGGACACTCAATATGATTGAAAGGCTGAAATCGCGCGCGATTGTCCCGTATGCTGACAGAAGTCAGCTTGTTGGGCTGGCCGCACATCGGAAGATCACAAAGACACCACCCGGCTTCAAAGACGACGGCGACGGTGATTTCTACATATGGGCAGATATACTCACAGGTCTCTATACGGCCAAGAAGACTGGGAGCCAATTTAAGCAAGTCGCTTTGATCACCGACGACAAGAAGGAGGACTGGAGCCGTAACGGAACAGCCCATCCAATTCTAGCAGCGGAGGTGATGGCTATTCTTGGTGTGCCATTCCAGACTTGGAGCCTGAAAAGGTTTCGTGAGCTTGTAAAGTACTCCCGGACGGCAACTTCAGAGGTCGCTAGCGCCGCCGAAATCAAGAGTTGAGCGTTACTGCCCCCCCTCACCTTCTCCCCTTCCGGAACGCCTCCGCCTTCTCCGCCGCCGCCTCGGCCCGCCACCGCTTCGGTGCGGACTTGTCGACGTCTTCCCCGGCCCCCGTCAGGGCCTCGTTGGCGAACTCGAGGTCGAGGAGCTTCATCTTCTTGATCTCGTCGCGCAGGCGGGCGGCTTCCTCGAACTCGAGGTTGGAAGCGGCGTCGCGCATGCGGCCCTCGAGGTCCTTGAGGGCGGCCTGGAAGTTGGAGCCGATGAAGGGTTTGGCCTCCTCGGCGACGCCCGGGCGGGTCAGGCGATCCATCTCGCGGCTCTCGTAGGGCGAGGCCATGATCTCCTTGATGTCGCGCTTGACGCTCTCGGGCGTGATGCCGTGGGCGTCGTTGTACGCCTGCTGCTTCTCGCGGCGGCGGTTGGTCTCGGCGATGGCGCGCTCCATCGAGCCGGTCATGCGGTCGGCGTAGAGGATGACGCGGCCGTCGACGTTGCGGGCGGCGCGGCCGATGGTCTGGATCAGGCTGGTCTCGGAGCGCAGGAAGCCCTCCTTGTCGGCGTCGAGGATGGCGACCAGGCCGCACTCGGGGATGTCGAGGCCCTCGCGCAGCAGGTTGATGCCGATCAGGACGTCGAATGAGCCGAGACGCAGGTCGCGCAGGATCTCGATGCGCTCGAGGGTGTCGACGTCGGAGTGCATGTAGCGGACGCGGACGCCCTGCTCGTGCATGTACTCGGTCAGGTCCTCGGCCATCTTCTTGGTCAGGACGGTGACCAGTGAGCGGTAGCCCTGACGGGCGACGGCCTTGACCTCGTCGATGACGTCGTCGACCTGGTTGCGCGTGGCGCCGGTGACCGGGCGGATCTCGACCGGGGGGTCGATCAGGCCGGTGGGGCGGATGACCTGTTCGGTGAAGACGCCGCCGGTCTTCTCCATCTCCCACGGGCCGGGGGTGGCCGAGACGTGGACGGTCTGGGGGCGCATGGCGTCCCACTCGTCGAACTTGAGCGGGCGGTTGTCGATGGCGCTGGGCAGGCGGAAGCCATACTCGGCCAGGGTCGATTTGCGGCGATAGTCGCCGCGGTACATGGCGCCGATCTGGCCGATGGTGACGTGGCTCTCGTCCACGAACAGCAGGGCGTTGTCGGGGATGTATTCGAAGAAGGTCGGCGGCGGCTCGCCCGGGGCGCGGCCGGTCAGCCAGCGGCTGTAGTTCTCGATGCCGGCGCAGGAGCCGGTGGCCTCCATCATCTCCAGATCGAAGCGGGTGCGCTGCTCCAGTCGCTGGGCCTCCAGCAGCTTGCCGTTCTCGACCATCCAGTCGAGCGTCTCCTTCAGCTCGGCCTTGATGCCGCCGATGGCCTGGTTGAGCGTGGGCCGGGGCGTGACGTAGTGGCTGGCGGCGTAGACGGTGACCTCCTCGAGGTCGTTGGTCTTCTTGCCGGTGAGGGGGTCGAACTCCTGGATGGACTCGATCTCGTCCCCGAACAGGCTGATGCGCCAGGCGCGGTCCTCCAGGTGGACCGGGAAGATCTCCAGCACATCGCCGCGCTTGCGGAACATGCCGCGCTCGAAGTGCACGTCGTTGCGCTTGTACTGCAGCGCGATCAGGTCGGCCCTGAGCTTCGCCTCGTCGATCTGGTCCCCGACCTTCAGCCCGAAGGTCATGGCCGTATAGGTCTCCACCGACCCGATGCCGTAGATGCAACTGACCGAGGCCACGACGATGACGTCGTCTCTTTCCAGTATAGCGCGGGTTGCGGAATGTCGCATCCGGTCTATCTGTTCATTTATCGAGCTGTCTTTCTCGATATAGGTATCCGTTCTCGGTACATATGCTTCGGGTTGATAGTAGTCATAATACGAAACAAAGTATTCGACCGCATTGTCCGGGAAGAAACTCTTGAATTCCGAGTAAAGCTGCGCCGCGAGAGTCTTGTTGTGGGCCAGGATCAGGGCCGGGCGCTGGGTCTGCTCGATGACCTTGGCCATGGTGAAGGTCTTGCCCGAGCCGGTGACGCCCAGCAGGACCTGATCGCGCTCGCCCTCGCCAGCCTGCTCGACGAGCTCGGCGATGGCGGCGGGCTGGTCGCCGGCGGGGGTGTATTTCGTCTCCAGCCGGAAGGGGATGCGCTTCTTGTCGGTCGGACGCGCCGGCCGGTGCGGCTTCCAGTCGACGGGCGCGCCGGGGGCCTCCTCGGGCGTCAGACGGGGCCCGGCCACGGGCGCGAACATCGGCATGCGCCCGGTCGAGCCGTCCGGAATGAAGGGGGCCTGGGCCTCCTGCAGACCGGGAGCGTGCACGGGTTTGGGCGTCCCCTGCGGGGTCGACTTGCTGGGAGAACGGGCCATGAACGGAATGTAGGGGGCGACGGGCGCTCACGCCAGCCGCCAGAGGCCGACACTGCCGCCACGGGATGGCAGCAGTGTCAGCAGGTTGGCGTCAGCGACGAACGCGGGCGCGGGTCTCGAGATCGGTGATCCGACGCTCGAGATAGGCGCGGTCGTCGGCGGACGGGGACGAGCGGCTGTAGGCGGCCTCCAGACGCACCAGGTCGCCGTGCTCGACCAGCAACTGGGCGCGGGCGGTGCTGCTGAGGCCGGCGTTCGGCAGGGCGCGTTCGATATTCGACAGGCGGGTACGGTTGTCGACGACGGTATTGCCGCCTCCGTAGTTCGTGTCGCCGACGCGGGCGTCCAGCGCGTCAAGTCGGGCGTCCAGGTCGTCGCGCTCGCGGGCGCTGATGCCGTCGCGGGCGTAACCGGCCTCGACGGTGACGAGCGAGGCGTATTCGGTCTTCAGGCGCGTCCCCTCGGTGCGGCTGAGGCGGCGGGCGGAAACGGCGGCGTCGACGCGGCGGTCGAACTCCGCGCGGCCGGCGGCCACGGTCAGGGTCGTGGAGCCGGAACCGTTGGCGTAGCCCCCGTCGGACAGGGCCTGGGTAATGGCGCCGTAGCGGTCGGCCAGTTCGTTGCGTTCCTGCGTGGTGAAGCGACCGTCCGCGCCGTAGCGAGTCTCCAGCGCGACGACCTCGTCATACTCGGCCTTCAGGCGGTCGCCGTCGGCGCGGCTGACGGCGCCCGAGCGGACCTCTGCGTCGATGCGGGTGTTGAACTGGGCGCGCTGGGTCTGCAGCGGACGACGGCCGGCAGCCCACTGGGCCTCGACCGAGGTGGTGACGCCCAGCCGATCGCCGAACAGGGCGCCGAGGATGGCGCCGATGCGCTCCTGCTGCTGGGACGGTTCTTGCGTCGTGGTGTTGCTCTGGGCCATGGCGGCGGGCGCGGCGGCGAGAACGAGTGCGCCGGCTGCGATGGCGGTAAGAGTTCGGTTGCGGATCATGGGGAGATCTCCGTTGGCGTTGCCCCTCAAACGGGGCTCGTCGCATTCGGGTTGCCAGTCGCCGAACGTCGTGTCGCGGTGTCGATGACCGAAATCCGCGAGACGAGAGACGGGCCGTGCAGCACCGTCCAACCGACAGAGGAGACCGCCATGACTGCCTTCCGCGACCTGCACCGCTCCGGCCTGCTGATCCTGCCCAACGCCTGGGACGCAGGGAGCGCGGCGATCATGCGGTCACTGGGAGCCAAGGCCATCGCTACGACGAGCGCGGGCTGCGCCTGGTCGCTGGGCTGGCCGGACGGCGACTGCCTGCCGATCGACCGGGCCGTCGCCATGTGCGCGGACGTGGTGCGCGCGGCCGAGGGCCTGCCGGTCAGCGTGGATTTCGAGGGCGGCTATTCCGACGATCCGAAGGAGGTGGCCGACAACGCCCGCCGCATCGTCGTGGCCGGCGCCCATGGCATCAACATCGAGGACGGCGGCGGCGACCCATCCCTGCTGGCGAGCAAGATCGAGGCGGTTCGCGCGGCGGTGGGACCGAGCCTGTTCATCAATGCGCGGACGGACGTCTGGCTCAGAGGGCTGGGCGAGGCTGAGCGCCGGCCGGCAGAGGCGCTTCGGCGTGGGGCGATCTATGCCGAGGCGGGCGCGGACGGGCTGTTCACGCCGGGACTGACGGATGCGGACGTGATCGCCGGGGTGGTGGCGAGGACCCCGCTGCCCGTGAACCTGCTGGCCTTCCCCGGCCTGCCGGGCGCGGCGGAGCTGGAGCGGCTGGGCGTGCGGCGGCTGAGCGCCGGCTCGGGCCTGTCGAGCGCCGCCTATGGCCGGGCCGCCAGCCTGGCCACGGCTTTCCTCAGGGACGGCGACAGCGGCCCGATGTTGGAGGGCGCGCTGGGCTGGGGCGAGATGAATGCGATGATGCCGCAAAACTGAAGCCGGGGCAGACTGCCGCTCATGATTCAGCGCCTAACGACCAGCACCCTACCCTCGCCCGTCGGCCTGTTGGCGATCGCCACGGATGAGCAGGGACGCCTGCGCGGCGTGTCGTTCGGCGATAGTCTGTCAAAGGCGATGCGGCGTGAGTATCCGCGCGCCAGTTTTCTCGAAGGCGAGACGCCGGCGGCGGTCCGAGACGGCATCGACGCTTATTTCGCCGGTGACATGAAGGCTTTCGCCCGAATCCCATGGACGCTGGAGGACGCGGCGGCGGACGGCGGATTTCAGGCGCGGGTCTGGGTCGCGCTGTCCGAAGTCCCGGCGGGCACGACCATCACATACGGAGAGATGGCGAAACGGGCCGGGGAAGCCGGCGCGGCGCAGGCGGCCGGCGTCGCTCTGAACCGCAATCCGATCCCGTTGGTCCTGCCGTGTCATCGCGTGATCGGAGCGGACGGGGCCATGGTCGGCTTCGGCGGCGGACTGGAGCGAAAGACCTGGCTGCTGAGGCACGAGGGCGCGATCCTGATCTGAGGCGCTTGACTCATGTAACCGATAGGTGACATGTAACCCGTAGGTGACACACACCGACGGAGGACCTGTCATGGACGATGCTCGAATTCAGACCGAGGTGCGCAGGCGGCGCGGCAAGCATCGCGCGGCGCTGGCGGCATTTGCGTTGGGCACGGCCGCAACGGCGACCGGCTTCGTCGTCGGTCTGCAGAAGACCGGTGACGAGGCCACAGGCTGGGGCGTGATGGCCGGCGTCGGGGTCGGCGTGATGCTGGCCGGCGCGGTTACGGCCTGGCTGTTCCGTCCCGGCGAGACGGGCTGGCAGACCGGGGGCGAGCAGACCAAACGCGACAAACTACAAGCCCAGCGGGCCTGGCAACTGTGGCTGTTTCCGCTGGTGACTCTCGCCTTCCTGGCTCAGTCGACCATGGCGGTTCAGGATATTCTGGCGGGCGATGGCGGGTTCGGCGACTACCTCAGCGCGGCCCTGCCAGTGATTTACGCGTGGGTCGTCGCCTCTATCGCCATGGGCTGGGACCACCTCTCGCGGACGCAGAAGCGATATCTCGAGGACGAGCTGACCGCGGTGCTGAGGTCGCGGGCGATCGCGGCGGCCTTCATCGTGCTCATGGCTGGCGGCACCGTCGCCTTCGGGCTGGGGCTGTGGCGAACCGATCTGGGCATAGCCGCCCTGCCCTTCATCCTGTCAGCGGCAGGCGCGACGGCAGGCATCCGCTACGCCTGGCTGGATCGGGAGTACGGCAAGGATGGGTGATCCGCGGCTGGCCTCGCGCCTGAAGGAGGCGCGCATCGCGGCCGGCCTGACCCAGGCCGAGATGGCCGAGAAGGCCGGAGTGTCGCGCAAGACGATCAACACCGTGGAGAACGGGGTGTTCATCCCCTCGACCATCATCGCCCTGAGCCTTGCCAAGGCGCTGGGGCTGAAGGTCGAGGATCTGTTCTGGCTGGCTGAGTAGGGAATGGGGATAGGGATTGGGTATTAGGGACTGAGAGAGCTGGAGCGGTTAAGTGCCATTCTATGTGGCCGCTTCATCGGCCCGCCAGCGAACCACTGATCCCCAAGCCCCTGATCCCTCCCTGCAATGACCGCCCTCCCCCTCACCGAGCTCCTGACCCTTCTGGCCGCGATGGTCGCGGCGGGGCTGTTCGGGGGGATCGTGGCCGGGCTGTTCGGCGTGGGCGGCGGGACAGTGATCGTGCCGGTGCTGTTCTACGCCTTCGAGATGCTGGGCGTCGGCGGGGAGAGCAATCTGCATGTCGCGGTCGGCACCAGCCTTCTGACCATCGTGGCGACCAGCTGGCGGTCGCTCGGCGCGCACCGGTCACACGGGGCCGTGGACGAGGCGGTGCTGAAGAGCTGGACGCCGTGGGTCGGGTTCGGCGGTCTCGTTGGAGCAGCCATCGCAGGCGTCGCCTCGATGGAGGGACTGGCCATCGTCTATGGCGTCAGCCTGGCGCTGATTGGCCTGCAGCTGGGCCTGCTGCCCGAGCGGTTCACCCTGGCGAAGGACGTACCGACGGGCTGGGGCCGCCGGGTGGTCGGGACCGGGATCGGCGGGCTGTCAGCCATGATGGGCATCGGCGGCGGCAGCTTCGGCGGACTGATGATGACCCTGTGCGGGCGTCCGATCCATCAGGCCGTGGCGACGGCGTCCGGGTTCGGGGTGGCGATCGGGGCGGCGGCGACGCTGGGCTTCGTGGCTTTCGGCTGGGACGTCCCGGGCCGGCCGCCACTTTCGGTTGGCTACGTCAACATTCCGGCGGCGGTGATCATGGGCGTGCTGACGACGGCGGTGGCGCCGCTGGGCGCGAGGTTGGCGCATCGGCTGGACCGGAAGGTGCTGCGCCGGATCTTCGCCATCTATCTGGTGGGAACGGCCCTGTCGGTCGTGATCAAGGCCGTCCTGCCGGTCTGACGATCAGGGCCGCAGGGTCAAGGCTGCCGGCGTGGCGGTGAAGCCCGAGAGACGGCCCAGATAGCTCATGCCCAGCAGCGAATGCGGCAGACCCTGCTGAACGACCAGAGCCTCGACCCGATCAACATGGGCGCCGGCGACGGCGACAGTCCTCAGCTCGACCCGCGCGGCGGCGACCGGCCCGGAAGCGGTGATCACGGTCGCGTTGAAATCCGCTGGCGTCAGCTTCAGTCCCAGGCGGGCGGCATCCGCAGGCGTCAGGGCGACCATGCTGGCGCCGGTGTCGACCATGACGCGCACGACGCGGCCGTCCACCATGGCCTCGGCCCAGTAGTGCCCGTCGGCGGCCTTCAGGATCTGGCCAGCCACGGCTCGCGCGGGCGCGACGGCGGCGGCGACGGCGACGGCGGGCGCCTCGGCGGCCTGCGCTTCGCCCCGAAGGCCAGCGTGATCCATCCACCAGAGAGCCGTCAGCGAGGACGCCACGGCCATCCCGACGATCGCGGCTGAGGAGAGATCGAAACGCATGGACGACGCACTCGCGAAAACGATCGCCGCTTCTGCGGCGCCTGCGTCTTGTCCCACGAAGCGATTGGGATGCGGTGAAGGAGGATGGTGGACGTCGCGTTAAGCGGGCCCCAGCTTCGCCGGATCGATGCGGTCGCGACGCGAGGGGAGCTCATCCATGATCGAAGCGCGCTGCTCGTCGCTGAGCCCGCTCCAGCCGCCGATCTCCTGCAGGGAGCGGAAACAGCCCAGACACAGGCCTGTCGGACCGTCGACGATGCAGATCTGCACACAGGGCGTGGCGATGGCGCGGGGCGGACCGGGGCGTGGCGGAGGAGTGACAGTTGATGACATCGGTGCGAAATATGGTCCGCTAGCGGAGTAAAATACGTTGACGTTTCCCGCCGGCCGCCCTACCTTGACCGTGACGCGAAACGACTAGGAGGGTGAAAACCCCTGTAAGCACGACGTGTCTCTTTTCATCGTTCAACGAAAGGAGACATCACAGATGAACGACAAGGACCGCAACCTCCAGCACGCCATGATGAGCTTCGCGCTCTTCGGCGGAATGCTGGTGAACACGAAGAACACCAACGGCGCAGGCGATCGCGTGATCAGCCACCCGTCCAACTTCGTGCCGATCAGGATCGACAAGGCGCGCCGGTAGGGCGAGACTATCATCCCGAGACACCGCAGAGCCCCGGCCGGAAGGCCGGGGCTTTGTGCGTTCGGGGCTGACGAAGCGTGACGTTGCGCCAGAGGGCGTCGTGCGGCACAGCGATGTCATGACCCTGATCCGCACCGAGCGCCGCGGCGCCATCGAACTCTGGACCCTGGACCGGCCCGACCGGTTGAACGCCCTGCCCGATCTGGAGGATGGACAGGCCTTCGCCGCGGCCTGCGAGCGGGTCAACGCAGACCTGTCGGTGCGCTGCGTGGTCCTGACCGGCGCCGGTCGCGCCTTCTCGGCCGGCGGCGATCTCAAGGCCATGCGCGAGCGGCGGGACCTGTTCGAAGGGTCGGGCGCCGAGATCCGCGAACGCTATCGCCGCGTCGTGCACCGGATCGTGCGCTCGCTTTACGGACTCGAGGTTCCGCTGGTCAGCGCGGTGAATGGCCCGGCCATGGGACTGGGATGCGACATCGCAGGACTGGGCGACATCCGCATCGCTTCGGAGACCGCGTCGTTCGGCGTGCCCTTCCTGAAGCTCGGAATCCTGCCCGGCGATGGCGGGGCGTGGCTGATGCCGCGCAATGTCGGCTATGCCCGCGCGGCCGAGATGCTGTTCACCAGCCGGGTGCTGGATGCGCAGACGGCCATGGAGTGGGGGCTGGTCAGCCGGGTCGTCGCGCCGGAACGCCTGATGGACGAGGCCATGGCCGTCGCCGGCGAGATCGCCGCCCAGGCGCCCCACGCCCTGCGCATGACCAAGGCCCTGCTCCGCCAGGGACGCGACGCGACCTTCGACCAGATCCTCGAAATGACGGCCGCCATGCAGGCGCTGGCCCACCTGACGGACGATCATGCCGAGGGCGTGGCCGCGTCGCTGGAGAAGCGACGCGGATCGTTCGAGGGACGCTGATCCCTACCCCTGACGCGGCGCCGGCTGTTGCATGGCGCGGTTGGCGGGGACGCCGGTGGCGGTGGCGCGCGGGGCGCCGGCCGTTTCGCCGGGCTTCATGAACTTGACCAGCACGCGCTGGCCGATGAGCAGCGGCGCGTCGCCGGCGCTGACGACGACTTCCACGACGCGCTCGTCCGAGCGTTGCGAGGGGTCGTCCGAGGCCAGCTTGCGGGCGCCGAAGACGGCGGCGCGACGCAGGACCGCGCCGATATAGACCTTGGACGGGTCACCCTCGGGCGTGATCTCGACCGCCTGACCCGCGGTGATGTTGGGGATGTCCGACTCGACGATCTCGGCGCGGGCGATGCGCGGGGCGTCGGGTTCGAGGTCGAACATGTTCGACACATTCAGGGTCGAGGCGCCGGCGCCCGGGTTGGCGTAGCGGCGGACGATGCGGCCGTCGGCCGGAGAACGGATGACGGTCAGCTCGACATTGTAGGCGGCCTGATCGCGTCGGGCGCGGGCCGTCTGGACGGCGGCCTGCTGCGAGCCGAGCCGGGCCTGGGCCTGGGCGATCGCGTCGCGGGCCTGGTCCATGCGCTGGGCGGCGACGAAGTTGGTGGCGACCAGACGCTCCAGACGCTCGTACTCGCGCTGGGCCGTGCGGATGTCGACCTGGATCAGGCGCAACTGGCTTTCGGCCGCTGCGAGGTCGGCGTTGGCGGTCTGCAGCGACAGGCGAGGTTCGTCGTCCTCCTGACGGGCGAGGATCTGGCCGGCGACGACGCGGTCGCCTTCCTGCACCAGCACCTCACGGACGACGCCGCCGCGACGGGCCGCGATCTGGATGATGCCGCCCTCGATATCGACCTTGCCGTTGGCGATGGCCGCATAGGGGCTCTCGACGCGCTCGGCCTGGGCCTTCTCGTCGGCGGCCTTCTTCTTCGCGGCATTGCCCTGCATGACGGAGAAGCCGATCGCGATGACGACGATCAGCGCGACGCCGATCCAGAGCCACTTGTTTTTCAGGAAGGCAGGCATGGTGGTTCCCGGTTCTCGGAGAGCGTTCAGTGGGACGCCAGGACGGCGTCGGGATTGGGCGTGCGGCGCTGGTCGTCGATGATGACGCCATCCTCGATATGAATGACCCGATCAGCCCAGGCCTCGAGGCGCGGGTCGTGCGTCACGCAGATGACGGCGGCGCCATGCTCGGTCGCTGCGCGACGCAGCAGGCGGATGACGACCTGGCCGTTCTCGCCATCGAGAGCGGAGGTCGGTTCGTCGGCGAACAGGATCTGCGGATCCTTGGCCAGGGCGCGGGCGATGGCGACGCGCTGCTTCTCACCGCCGGACAGGGCGGACGGACGCTGATGCAGACGATGGCCGAGGCCGACCTCCTCCAGAGCGATGGTGGCGCGTTTCGTGGCGTCGCCCTTGGACAGCCCCTGGAATTTGAGCACGACCTCGACCTGCTGCAGGGCCGTCAGGGCCGGGAACAGGTTGAAGCCCTGGAAGATGAAGCCGCAGTGGTCGAGGCGGAATTTGTCGATCCGGCTCGAGGAGAAGCTCCACAGGTCGTCGACATCGAGGGTGTCGACCCGGCCCGCTTCAGGCCGGAGCAGGCCGGAGAGGGCGGCGATCAGTGTCGACTTGCCCGACCCCGACGGCCCCATGACCATCGTCAGGTCGCCGTGGCGCGCATCGAAATCGACGGTCTTGAGGACCTCGACGAACGATTTGCCGGACTTGAACCGCTTCACCAGGCCCCTGGCCTCGATGGCGAAGTCGCCGTGCTTTCCGTGAACCTTCGTTTTCGCGCTCATCGCAGCAGGTCCGCCGGTTGGCTGTTCTTGAGGATGCCGAGCGACAGCAGGCCGGACAGCATGGCGATCAGGATCAGCCCGCCGCCGACGACGATCAGCAGGATCGGCGGCAGGGCGATGATCACGGCGTTCATGGACGCCAGCAGCTTGACCAGCATGGTCAGGCCGATCGCCGCCAGCACGCCGACGCAGCCGACCCAGAAGCTCAGCTCCATGACGATCCGGCGCAGGCTGCCCATGCCGACGCCAAGGGCTCGCAGCGAAGCGAACTCCTTGATGTTGGCCATGATGGCGCCGCGCAGGGTCTGCCAGGTGATCGCCACGCCGATGATGGTGCCCAGCACCACGCAACCGCCGATGATGATGACGAGGATGCCTTCCTCGAACATGGCGCCCGCGTTGGCGTCCGCCAGTTGCTGGCGCGTCCAGGCTTTCCATTGACCGTCGCCCTGTTCGTTCAGCTCGGCGGCGACGCGGACCGCTTGCGTCGGATCGTCGAGCTTGACCATCAGAGGGCCGACGCGCGGGCCGGTGTCGGCCTGGCCGAGCATGCGCAGGGTGTCGCGTGACATGATCACGGTGGACTGCATCATGTTCGGGTAGCCGCGGGTCACGCCGACCACGGTGACGGTCTGGCCGTTGTACAGCGCCTTGTCGCCCAGCTTCACACCGAGCTTGGCCAGCGCGGTTTCGTCGATGGCGACGGTATAGGGCTGCCGCAGGGCGTCGACGAGTTCGGGCGAATAGTCGGTCGGAATGGTGACCGACCCCGGGGTCGTATCGATGATGCTGGCCTGGACGTAGTTCATCCGCGGCGCGCCCTGGCGGGCCCGGTCGGCCTGGGACAGCGTCGGATCGAAATTCTTGACCGACTGGAACGAGCCGCCGGCGCCATCGAGAGGCTGGACCTCGACCACGGCCGGATTGCGATAGGCCAGCGGGATGAAGCGACGCGGCACGCCCGATGGTCCGCCGATCAGACTCTTGGCCCCGGGCTGCATGATGATGATGTCCGCGCCGGAGCGCTCGATCGTGGCGGTGAACCCCTTGCCGATGCCGATGAACACGCCGGTCATGGCGAGCACCAGCAGGCCGGAAAGGGCAAGCGCCATCACGGCGGCCATGTAGCGGCGCCACTCGAACAGCAGGGTTGAAAGAGCAAGCGACATTTAGATGGACGTGTCCCCCGACATAGGCCGCTATCTGACGACCCGTTTGGTTGGGGCCAAGTTAAATCGGGTTAAGGCGATCATTGATCGCTGACCGGGCCCCTTCAGAACCTGTGGACTGATACAGCGTAACGGGTCTAGGTATCGCTCCGCAAAGGCCCGGCGACGTCGGCCGGCCTGTCGGGAGAAGTCTGCAATGCTGTTCCGTTCGTTGCGCGCCGCCGTGTCGGCGACTGCGTCCATCGTCGCCGTTGGCGGGGTCATGGCCATCATGGGCGCCGCGTCGCCGGCGAAGGCCGACGAAGGGATGTGGACGTACGACAACTTCCCGATCCAGACCGTGAATCAGCGGTACGGCACCCGGATCGATCAGGCCTGGCTGGATCGCGTGCGCAACGCCTCGGTTCGCATCCAGGGCTGCTCGGCCTCGTTCGTGTCCGAGCAGGGCCTGATCCTGACCAACTGGCACTGCGTGGTCGGCTGCTCGCAGGAGCTGTCGACGCCGGAACAGGATTTCGTGAAGAACGGCTTCATGGCCGCGACCCGCGAAGAGGAGCGTCGCTGCCCCGGCCAGACCGCCGAGGTCCTGACCGAGATCGTCGATGTCACCGACCGCGTGCTGGGCGCCGGTCAGGGGCTGGAAGGCGCCGCCTTCAACGCCGCCCGCTCGGCCGAGATCAACCGCATCCAGACCGAGGCCTGCGCCGGCGACGCCAAATTCAACTGCCAGGTCATCAGCTTCTACCGCGGCGGCAAGTACGCCCTGTACAAGTTCCGCAAATACGATGACGTCCGCATCGTCTTTGCGCCGGAAAACCAGGCCGCCTTCTTCGGTGGCGACCCCGACAACTTCAACTTCCCGCGCTACGCCCTCGATGCCGCCTTCCTGCGCGCCTACGAGAACGGCCAGCCGGTCGATGTCGGCACCAACTATCTGCGCTGGAACCCGAACGCTCCGGCCGAGGGCGACGTGACTTTCGTTTCGGGCAACCCGGGCTCGACCTCGCGCCTGCTGACCATGAGCCAGCTGGAGCGTCTGCGCGACCAGCAGCTGCCGATCACCCTGATCCAGAGCTCGGAGCTGCGTGGTCGCCTGCTGGAGTATTCGCTGACCGGCGACGAGGCCAAGCGCGTCTCCTTCGACCCGATCTTCGGCCTCGAGAACAGCTTCAAGGTCTACTACGGCCAGCAAGGCGCCCTGACGGACCCGGCCTTCATGGCGACCAAGCGCGAGGCGGAGAACGAGCTGCGCGCCCGCGTGGCGGCGGATCCTTCACTGGTCCAGCAGATCGGCGATCCCTGGGGTGACCTCGAGCGCGTGCAGACCGTGGCCCGCGACCTCTATCTGCCGTTCCGTCAGCTGGAACAGTCGGCCGGCGGCGGTTCGCAACTGTACGCCTATGCCCGCGCCATCGTCCGCGCCTCGAAGAACCCGAACCGCACGGACGCCCAGCGCGCCCAGATGGCCACGGCGATCGGCGCCGAGACGCCGATCTACACGGACATGGAAGAAATCCGCCTGCGCTACTGGCTGTCGAAGACGCGCGAGTATCTGACGGTCGATCACCCGTCGGTGAAGACCCTCCTGGGTCGCGAGAGCCCGGAAGCGCTGGCTGACCGCCTGATCAGCGGCACCCGCCTGGCCGATCCGGCTTTCCGGACGCAGGCGCTGTCGATGACCACCGAGGAGCTGATCGCCGCCGATCCGCTGTTCGCGTTCGTCGCCGCCAATGACGCCGACGCCCAGGCGATCGGCGCCCGCTGGGCGGCCGAGGTGAACGCCCCGACGGCGCGCGCCGCAGAGAAGGTCGCCCAGGCCCGGTTCGCGGTTTACGGCACCAACCAGTACCCCGACGCCACCTTCAGCCTGCGTCTGTCCTATGGCCAGGTTCAGGGCTGGACCTACCGCGGCGTGACCGTGCCGGCCTTCACCAACATCGGCGGCGCCTACGAGCGCGCGACCGGTTCGGAGCCGTTCAATCTCGCCCAGGCCTTCATCGACAACGAAAGCCGCGTGAACAAGGAGACGGTCTTCGACTTCGTCTCGACCAACGACATCATCGGCGGCAACTCGGGTTCGCCCGTGATCAACGCTGCGGGTGAAGTCATCGGCACGGCCTTCGACGGCAACATCCACTCGCTGGGCGGCTCGTTCGGCTACGACGGCGAACTGAACCGCACCGTGTCGGTCTCGACCGCCGCCATCACCGAAGCCCTGCGGAACATCTATCCCAGCCCGCGCCTGCTGCAGGAACTGGGCGCGGATCGTCCGCAGCGACGCCGCCGGTAAATCGACCAGCCCCTCTCCTCTGCGGGGGAGACGGGTCGCAGGCACAGCCTGACGGATGAGGGGTCGCTCCGGTCTTGCCGGGCGGCCCCTTCGTCTGCATGGTCCCCGCCTGACCCGGCATCGCCGGAGAACCCTCATTCGTCCCGCTGCGCGGGCCACCTTCTCCGCCGAAGGGAGAAGGAAGGAGTTGAATATGCGTCACCTCACCCCCGCCGTCGCCGCCGCCCTTCTGACCCTCGCCGCCGGTTCGGCCGCGAAGGCGGAGGAAGGCATGTGGACCTTCGACAACTTCCCCATCGCGCGCGCCAACCAGACGCTGGGCACGAACATCGATCAGGCCTGGCTGGATCGCGTGCGGCTGTCGTCGGTGAAGTTCGGCGGCTGCTCGGCCGGTCTGGTCTCGGCAGAGGGTCTGGTGATGACCAACAACCACTGCGTCGCCACCTGCGTGGCCAATCTGTCGACCCAGGCCGTCAACTACGCCGAGACCGGGTTTACGCCGCGCACCCGCGAGGAGGAACTGAAATGCCCGGGCGGCTCGGCCGAGATCCTGACGAACATCGCGGATGTGACCGAGCGAATGCAGGCCGCAGGCGCCGGTCTGGAAGGCCAGGCCTTCACCCGCGCCCGTGATGCCGAGGCCAGCCGTATCGAGCAGGAAGCCTGCGGCGACGCGACCGACAGGCGCTGTCAGGTCGTCAGCCTGTACCGCGGCGGCCAGTTCAAGCTGTACACCTACAAGAAGTTCACCGACGTCCGCCTGGCCTGGGCCCCGGAGGATCGCGCGGCGACCTTCGGCGGCGATCTGGACAACTTCAGCTTCCCCCGCTTCGCCATCGATGCGGCCTTCATCCGCCTGTACGAGAACGGCGCGCCGGCGCAGACGCCGACCCACTTCACCTGGAACGCCAGCCAGCCGGTCGAGGGTACGCCGGTGTTCGTTTCGGGCAGCCCCGGATCGACCCAGCGCCTGCTGACGCAGGACCAGCTGTTCAGCATCCGTGATGTCGTCCTGCCAATGGACCAGTTGATCGCCTCGGAGCTGCGCGGGCGCCTGATCCGGTTCAGCCAGGAAAGCGATGAGAACGCCTTCATCGCCATGGACCCCATCGTGGGTCTGGAGAACACCTACAAGCGCGGTCTGGGACGGATGCGCGCCCTGACCGACGCCAGCTTCATGGCCATGAAGGCAGAGCAGGAAGCGGACTTCCGCCGTCGCGCGGAGGCCGGCGCGGGCGCCGACAATCCATGGACCACCCTCAGCTCGGTGCAGCCGATCCTGCGCGAGAGCTATGCCTCCTACGCCCTGCTGGAAGGGGGCACCGGCATCGGGACCACGCCAGTCGCGGGCGGGTCGCAGCTATTCCTATGGGCCCGGACGCTGGTGCGCGGCGCGCAGGAACGGGCCAAACCCTCGGCAGAGCGCCTGCCGGAGTTCGCCGACAGCCGTCTCGCCGCGGTGCAGTCCGGCCTGTTCGCCGAGCGGCCGGTCTACAAGGCGCTGGATCAGGTCCGCATGGAATGGTGGCTGTCCAAGACCCGGGAGTGGCTGACGGTCGACAATCCGAACGTCCGCGCCCTTCTGGGCAATGAGTCGCCCGAACAGCTGTCGGCCCGGCTGATCGAGGGCACGACCCTTGGCGATCCGGCCGTGCGCCGCGCCCTGTGGGAAGGTGGTCTCGCCGCCATCGAGGCCTCGAACGACCCGCTGATCCAGTATCTGCTGTCGATCCAGGACGAGACACGCGCGGTGCGGTCGGATTGGGAGGCTCGCGTGCAGGCTCCGACCGATCGCGCCTCGGAGCGCCTGGCCGCCCTGCGCTTCCAGACCTACGGCGACAGCGTCTATCCGGACGCGACCGGCACCCTGCGTCTGACCTATGGCCGGATCGAGGGCACGGATGTCCCGGGCCAGCGCTTCGGCGCCTTCACCACCTTCGACGGCCTGTGGGACCGCGCGACCGGCGCTCCGCCGTTCGACGTCGCCCCGAAACTGCTGGCCGCACGCGAGCGGATCGACGGCGAAACGGTCCTCAACATGGCCGTGTCGTCCGACACCATCGGCGGCTCGTCGGGCTCACCGGTCGTCACCGCCGCCGGCGAGATCGTGGGCGCGAACTTCGATTCGACCGTGCTGACCCAACGCAACGCCTACGGCTACGACGTCAACGTCAACCGCTCGGTGATCGTGACCACCGGCGCGGTGACGACGGCGCTGCGCGATGTCTATGGCATGCAGCGCCTCGTGGACGAGCTGGGCGTGCGGTGACGCGCAGAGCCTGACTGAAACGAGAAAGGGCGGCCCGCCGGGCCGCCCTTTTTTGTCAATCGTCCGGGCCCTACAGCTGGCTCATCTTCTGCTGGGCCTTCGAGAAATACTGCCAGCCGGTCCACAGGGTGACGATGGCGGCCAGCCAGATCAGGCCGTAGGCGAAGGTCTGGAAGTGGGGCTGGAACTCCAGCGGCAGGCCGAAGCCGTCCCACAGCAGGGCGATCTGCAGGGCGCCGAGCGCCACCATCTGCATGACCGTCTTCCACTTGGCCAGCAGGGTCACCGGCAGCTTGACCTTGCCGGCGACGGTCTCGCGCAGGGCCGATACGGCGAACTCGCGGAACAGGATCAGGCCGCAGGGGATGGCGATCTGCGGCAGCGCGCCCCAGGCCAACACGCCCAGGATCGCGCCAGTGATCAGCACCTTGTCCGCGATCGGATCGAGGATGGCGCCCCAGCGGGTGGTCGAATGCCAGCGACGGGCGAGAAAGCCGTCGATCCAGTCGGTCGAGGCGGCGATGACGAAGATGATGAAGGCCGTCCGTCCGAAGCGGAACTGGTCGTCCGGCGACAGGAACTCCGACAGCATCGGGATGCCCTGGGGCGCGGCGCCGGCCAGGATCAGGAACATCACCACGCCGGCGAACAGACGCAGGCCGGTGAGGATGTTGGGAATCGGGTTGGCGTGGGGATTGGGGGTCATCATCGGGCTCCGGTCCTTGAACGTCCGTCTGCCACGCTTCGATGCATCAGGCGAGCGATGATCAGTCCAGCGGGACGAATGGCCCCGGTCCGCGGAGGGCTCGAAGGATTCCGTCCGCGATGCCGAAGTGCAGGCCGATCAGCTTCAGCTCACCCGCGGCCTCGCGCTCGGCGATCCAGGGGAAGGAGCGCAGATTGTCCAGCGACAACCGGACCACGGCCTCCTCGGCGGCCTGCCCCTGCTGATCCGGCGCGACCTCCTCGCAGACCCGTCGGACGGTCGGGCGGCCCTGCTCGACCCACGGACCCACGAAGTCCTGAACGCTTTCCGGCGTGCCATTGATCATGGCGTTCACCCCGCCGCAGGCCGCGTGGCCCATGACGACGATGCGGGAGACCTTCAGCACCTTGACCCCGAACTCCAGCGCCGCCGAGACGCCGTGCAGATGGCCGTCGGGCTGGTAGGGCGGAACGAGGTTGGCGACGTTACGCACGACGAACAGCTCACCCGGAGCGGCGTCGAAGATCAGGGCCGGATCGGCGCGGCTGTCCGAACAGGCGACGATGAGGGTGTGGGGCTTCTGACCCTTGGCGAGCGCTTCATATTCGGCGCGAGCCTCGGGCCAGCGCTCTTGACGGAAACGGCGGTAGCCGGCGGCGATCTGATCGGTCATGTGCGCTTTCTATGCGCAGATCACGGCTTGCGGAAGAAGGCGTGGATACGTTCGGCCAGCGCCTGACTGACGCCGTCGACCTTGACCAGATCGACGACCGAGGCGCGGCCGACGCCCTTGGCGGAGCCGAAGGCGTGCAGCAGGGCTTTCTTGCGGCCCGGCCCGATCCCCTCGATCTCATCGAGCGGGTTTCTGCGGATATCCATTGAGCGCCGCCTGGCGTGCGCCCCGTTGGCGAAGCGGTGCGCCTCGTCGCGCAGGCGCTGGATGTAGTAGAGGGCCGGAGACTTCAACGGCAGCATGAACGGCGGCTTTCCGGGCACGAAGAAATGCTCCTTGCCCGCATCGCGATCCGGTCCCTTGGCCACGCCGACGGCGAGGATGTCGTCCAGTCCCAGATCGGCCAGCACCGCCTGCACCTCGGCCAGCTGTCCGGCGCCGCCGTCGATCAGCAGCAGGTCGGGCCGCTCGACCTCCTCGCCCTCGTCCTCGTCCTTGACCAGACGGCTGAAGCGACGGCGCATGACCTCGCGCATCATGCCGTAATCGTCCCCGGGGGTGAGATCCTCGCCGCGGATGTTGAACTTGCGGTACTGGTTCTTCCTGAACCCTTCGGGACCGGCGACGATCATGCCGCCGACCGCGTTGGTCCCCTGGATGTGGGCGTTGTCGTAGACCTCGATCCGCTCGGGCACGCTGTCCAGCCCGAAGGCCTCGCAGACCTCGTCGAGGATTTTCGACTGGGCCGAACTCTCGGCCATCCTGCGACCGAGCGCCTCGCGGGCATTGGTCAGGGCGTGGTCGATCAGCGCCTTGCGGTCGCCGCGAGCGGGCTTCTCGATCGAGACCACGCGGCGGCCATCCTCCAGCCTGGCCTTGATCGAGAAGGCCTCTTCCAGCAGCTCCTTCTCGTGCGGGACGATGTTGGACAGGATCTGCCGCGGCACCGGCTTGTCCTCATAGAACTGGCCGAGGAAGGCGGCGAGGATTTCGGGATCGGTGTCGGCCCTGTCGACGCGCGGAAAGTAGGCGCGGCCGCCCCAGTTCTGGCCGCCGCGATAGAAGAAGACCTGCACGCAGGCCTGACCGGCGTCCGAGTGCAGTGCGAACACATCGGCCTCCGCAACGCCCTCGGCGCTGACCGAATTCTCCATCGCGATGGCTGACAGGGCGCGGATGCGGTCGCGGACCCGGGCGGCCTGCTCGAAATCCATGTCGTCGGAGGCGGCCTGCATCTCCTTCGACAACCGGCCGATGACCGCGCGCGACTTGCCACGCAGGAACTGCTCGGCCTCGCTGACCAGCTCGCCGTAGTCCTCGAGGCTGATCAGCCCGGTGCACGGGGCCGAGCAGCGCTTGATCTGGTGCAGCATGCAGGGGCGGGTTCGGGTTTCGTAGACGCTGTCGGAGCAGGACCGCAGGAGGAAGGCCTTCTGCAGGGTGGTGAGGGTCCGGTTCACAGCCCAGGTCGAGGCGAAGGGGCCGAAATAGTCGCCTTGGATGGTGTGCGCCCCGCGATGCTTGCGAACCTGCGGTGCACGGTGATCGCGGCGGATCATCAACTCCGCGAAGCTCTTGTCGTCCCGCAGCACCACGTTGAAGCGCGGCTTCAGCTTCTTGATGAAGTTGGATTCCAGCAGCAGGGCCTCGGTTTCCGACGCCGTGACGACCAACTCCATCGAGCGGGTCAGGGACACCATCAGGCCGATGCGCTGGGTGTGGAAACGGCCTTGGGCATACTGGAGGATGCGCTTCTTTATGGACCGCGCCTTGCCGACGTAGAGGCAGGCGCCGTCCTCGCCATACATGCGATAGACGCCCGGTTTGTCGGGCGCGCGGCGGGCCTCGTCGCGGATCAGATCCGCGGCCTTCAGCGCCGAATCGGGGGCGGGCGTCTCCTCGGTCATCCGCGGCAATATAGGCGTCTGATCGCTGTCGCGAAGCGTCAGCAGAGGATCAGAACCTGCGCACCATCAACACGCCGCCGATCACCAGCGCGACGCCGGCGAGGCGGCCCAGGCTGATCGGGCTCTGCGGCGAGCCGAACGCGCCGAAATGGTCGAGGATCAGGCCGATCAGCAACTGGCCGGCGACCATCAGGGTGATGGTCAGGGCGACGCCCAGCCGCGGCACACCCCACGCTGCAGCCACGACGAACACTGCGCCATACAGCCCGCCGATCCAGGCGTACCAGGGCAGGTTGCGGGCCGCGACCATGTCCGGCCTGGCCTGCAGGACCATCGCCAGGATGCCGAGCGCCGCCGTGCCGACCGCGAACGAGACGAAGGCGGCGTTCACCGGCGAGCCGACGGCGGTCATCATCTTCGCATTGGTGGGCGCCTGCAGGGCGGTAGCGCCGCCCGCAATAACGACGGCGATCATGGAGAGCAGCATAGGGTTCATGGGCCGACGATACCCGCCTTTGGCAAACTGGACAGCCGGCTCGTCTTGAAGATTTGCGAGGCGCGCTCTATTGCCGGGCGGAACAAGGAGCGTTCCATGCTGGCCCTCTACATCATCCTCGGCTTCGTCGCCGTTCTCGGCGTCATCAACTTCATCGAATTCGGCCGGGTTGACTAAGCCTTCTGCCGATCGCGGCGCCGCGCTGGTCACCGGCGGCGGCAGGCGCATCGGACGGGCGATCAGTCTGGAACTGGCGCGCGCCGGCTTCGACATCGTGATTCACTATCGTGGATCGAAGGACGCGGCCGAGGTTGTGGCCGACGAGGTGCGCACGCTCGGACGTCGCGCGGCGACGGTCGCCGGCGACCTGTCGGATGAAAGCGAGGTCCGGGATATCATTCCCGCCGCCGCCGAGGCCCTCGGACCGCTCAGCGTCCTGATCAACAATGCTTCGGTGTTCGAGGACGACCGCGTCGGCGGGCTGGTCCGCGAAAGCTGGGACAAGCACATCGAGACCAATCTGCGGGCGCCGATCGTGCTGACTGAAGCCTTCGCGGCGCAGGCGGACAATGGCGGCTGCGTGGTCAACCTGCTGGACCAGCGGGTGCTGAAACCGGACCCGCGCTTCTTCTCCTACGCCCTGTCGCGCAATGGCCTGTGGTGGGCGACGCGGACGATGGCGCAGGCGCTGGCGCCGCGCATCCGCGTCAATGGCGTGGGGCCGGGACCGACCCTGCCATCGATCCACCAGACGGCGGAGGATTTCGCCGCCGAAGCCGCCGGGACCCTGCTGGAAAAGCCCGGCAGTCCGGAAGCCGTCGCCGCCGCCGTGCGTTGGCTGGTGGACTCGGATCTGGTGACCGGCCAGATGATCGCCGTCGACGGGGGCCAGCATCTCGCCTGGAAGACCCCGGACATTCTGGAGTAGCCGCGTGGCCGCACCGTCTCCCCTGCCCTTCCCCGCGAGCGGCGCACCGATCCGCGAGGCGATGACCGTCTTCGTGCGCGGTCTGGAAGTGGCTGCCGGGATCGGCGTGTACGACCACGAGCACGGCCGGCTGCAGCGGCTGGTCCTCGACGTGACGCTGGAGTTGAACCCGGCGCCGATCGAGCATCTGGCCGACACCATCAACTACGAAACCGTGGCCGATGCGGCGCGCGCGATCGTTGCAGCCGGACACATCGGGCTGGTGGAGACCTTCGCCGAAAAGCTGGGGATGGCGATGCTGGATGACCCCCGGGTCCGCCGCTGCACGGTCCGGATCGAGAAACCGGGCGCCCTCGGCGGCGAGGCCGTTCCCGGCTGCGAGCTGGTGCTCGCCCGCTAGAACGGTTGCGCCCCGCGGGCGGGGCCGTCATACCTTGGACCAGGGAATTGAAGGACCTCCGATGGCCGAACCCGGCGATCCAAAAGCTCCGGCGGACCACCCGGATGACCACGACGACCTGATCGGCTTCTCCAGCGCCGCGTCGTTGCATGGTCGTGCGCGCCTGGTCGAACCGGAGCCGGAACAGGAGCCCGAGCCCGCTGCCGCGCCCGAGCCGGCGCCCGATCTGTTCGCACCGCGCGCCGAAGTCGACCCGGACCCGGTCGGGATGGCCGCGCCCAAGCCTGCCAGGGCCGATGCGATCTTCGATCCTTCGCCGGAGTTCGCGTCCCGATCCCGTCGGCGCCAGCCCCCGCCTGACGCCCCGGGCAGCATGGGTCTTTATGCGGTCTATGCGCTGATCCTGTTCGCCGTACCGACGCTCGGCGTGTCGGCGGTGGTCGGCCTTCTGGCCGTAACGGGCCGCGAGGGACCGGAAGCGGCGTTGTCGCGCTCGCACTTCATCTATCAGCAGCGGACCCTGTGGGCTGCAGCGGTCGCAGCCGTCGCAGGCGTCATCCTCCTGGCCGCGCCGTTCGCCCTTGGCGTGCCTGTCCTGTTCCTGCTGGCCCTGTGGACCGTTATCCGCGGCGCTTCGGGCGTCTGGAACCTGAAGTCCGGCAAGCCGATTTCCGATCCCCGGAGTTGGTGGATCTAGAGGAGAGCCGCATGTCCTACGTGCCCCCCGAACAGCGTGACCGCGCCGAGTACCGGAGCGGCGGCGAGCCCGAGGGCAAGGTCGCGGCCCTGGCCGCGTGGGCCCTCTACATTCTGTCGATCCCCAGCGCGAACATCCTCGTTCTGGTCGGCCTGGTTGTGGCCTATGCGGCACGCGGCACGGCGACCGGGCTGGCGCGGGAACACCTCGACGCCCAGATCCGCCTTTTCTGGTCCGTCTTCTGGTGGACCGTCGCCTGCTGGGTTGCGATAGCCGTCAGCATCGTTGCTTCGATCGTTCTGATCGGAATCCCCTTCCTGATCCTCTTCGGCATCATCTGGTTCCTGATCAGCGTCTGGTTCACGGTGAAGAGCATCTTCGGCCTGCTGAACCTGCTCGGCGACCGCGCACCCTGATTTCAGGTCTGTCGGGCCGGACACACGGTCCGGACAATCCTTGTTCGCAATGGAACGTGCGCCCCCCGCTCGGGGTTGGCGGATCAGTCCGTTTGTCAGTGCATGGGAGCCCGCCGATGACCGCTTTCCGAGACGTCCGCGCAGAGCAGCGGTTCGAGCAGGGCTTCGTCGATGAGGACGGCCAGGTTCGCGCGGTCTTCGCCGACTATGCAGTCCAGGGCGAGACGCGCGTTATCCTGCATGTCGAGGCAGACCCCGCCCTGCGCGGCACCGGCGCGGCCGGACAGTTCATGCAGGCCCTCTCGGACCATGCGCGGGCCGAAAAGCTCAAGCTGGCCCCCAGGTGCGGCTATGCGGTGGCGTGGTTGAAGCGACATCCAGAGTATGGCGACGTCGTGGCCTGAACTTTTCGGGCTCCGCTCACCCCGCAGAGGCGGGGATGAGCGGGACGACGCTGGTGATCAGCCACCGCCATATCCGCCGATGATCGGCAGGACTTCGCCCGTGATGTAGCTGGAGCACTGGGGCGAGGCGAGGAAGACGAAGGCCGGCGCGATTTCCTCGGGCTGGGCCGGACGCTTCATGACGGTTTCCGATCCGAACTTCGAGGTCGCCTCGGCGTCCTTGTCGGCCGGGTTAAGAGGCGTCCAGACGGGGCCGGGCGCGACGACGTTCACGCGGATGCCGCGCGGAGCCAGATGCGTTCCGAGCGACCGGGCGAAAGCATGAATGCCTCCCTTGGTCATCGAGTAATCCAGCAGATCCTGATTGCCGAGGATGCCGGTCACCGAACCGGTCATGACGATCGATCCGCCCGCCTTCAGATGCGGAACGGCAGCCTTCACGAGGTTGAAGTAGCCGTAAAGATTGGTCTTCAGCGTGCGGTCGAAATGCTCGAACGTCAGGTCTTCCAACGCCTCGACATGCTCCTGGAAGGCCGCGTTGGGGACGACGACGTCGAGCCGACCGAAGGCGTCCAGCGTCGCCTTTACGGCGGATTCGGAGAAGGCGGGGTCCGAGACGTCGCCTTTCAGAACGATGGCCTTGCGACCTTCCTTCTCCACGGCCGCCTTCGTGTCTTCGGCATCGCCCGCTTCATCGAGATGGCAGATCGCAATGTCGCAGCCCTCGCGGGCGAACAGGACCGCCACGGCACGGCCGATACCGCTGTCGCCCCCGGTAATGATGGCCGCCATGCCGTCCAGCTTGCCGGAGCCTTTCCAGAACGGAGCGTCGTACATGGGGGCGGGATCGAGCGCAGCTTCGTCCCCCGGCTTGGTCTGATGCTGCTTCGGGAACGGCGGTTCCGGATAGCGCCGCGCACCGGCCTGTACCGCTCCGCTCTCACTGCCGCCGCCTGCCTGGGCGTCCTTCGCATCGATCTCGGCCTGTATCCTCCGCTCCTGATCGGCGATGCGGTCGGCGGCGGGTTCGAAACGGTCGGTCATCGGAGGCTCCTCGGGCTTGTGTCCTGCGAACAAGCTGTGGGAGCGTCGGGGCGTTCCCGAACGTTGTGATGCGGACCAAGGGAGACAGGAACCCCCATGCCCGAATTCGATCTCGGCACAGTCGGCGCCACACTTGGGCCGCTTCAGGTCTGGGTATTGCCCGCCCTGCTCGGCCTGGGGTTGGCATCGGCGACCGGGCTTCGGACCTTCCTGCCGCTGCTGATGCTGGCGCTGGCGGCGAAGTTCGAACTGTTCGGCGTTCGGTTGATCGACCAGATGGAGTGGCTGGTGTCGTGGCCAGCGATCGCCGCACTGGGGACGGCGGCCACAGCGGAGTTCGCGGGCGACAAGATCCCGGCCGTCGATCACTTTCTGAACGCGATCGGATATGTGGTTCGCCCAGTGGCCGGAGCCGTGGCGGCGGGGAGCGTCTTCTGGGCCGTGGACCCAACCGCAGCGGCCATCGCCGGAGTGATCGTCGGAGCGCCGGCCGCGCTGGCGTTCAACGCGGCGCAAACGGGGGCGCGCGTGACGTCCACGGCGACGACCGGCGGGCTGGGCAATCCGGTCGTGTCCTTCATCGAGGACGTGCTGGCGTTCGTGACCGTGATCGTCGCCTTCCTCGCCCCGATCATCATACCGATCGTGCTGATCGTGCTGGCGGTCGTGGTGTTCAGGCTGGCCCGCAGGATCCGGGAAAGAAACGAACCGGGGGCAGCCTAGAAGGTGCGACCCACGATCGCCT
This sequence comes from Caulobacteraceae bacterium, assembly GCA_052441165.1. Taxonomy (GTDB): domain Bacteria; phylum Pseudomonadota; class Alphaproteobacteria; order Caulobacterales; family Caulobacteraceae; genus Brevundimonas. Next base: position 120,289 of record JBQVQW010000005.1, read on the forward strand.
TCAGCGTCTCGGCCTTAGACGGCAGGTCAGTGACCAGACGGCTGGCGATCTCGCGGGCGCCCACCGGATAGGCATCACCGCCATCGGCGATTTCCCTTGCCAGCGCCGCCGCCTCGAGCAGGGCTCTTTCCAGCACTTCGACCTGTTCGACAGCAAGGGCGCGGGCCTCGAGCTGGAGCCGTTTGACCCGGTCTGCCGTCGTCTCCGGCTTGCGCATCAGGTCGTAGATCTCGGCCTCGGCCTGGACGAGGCGCAGATCAGGTTTCGCAGGCGGTCTCTTGGGCATGGCGTGCTCTCCTGCAAGGCCAATGCAGGTGCGACACCGACGTTCCGGAACAAATCGTCGGCAAGCCAAAGCTTGCGGACAGTGTGGCGCGAAGGACTCAGGCCGCCTCGCGGCGCGCCTCCGCCTCGCGCACCGCATCCACCGCCCGGTCCACGATCTCCAGCCCTGCGCCGGGGCGGATGGCCTCGACCGTCAGGATGCGCCGGAAGGCGCGGGCGCCCGGGCGGCCGTGCATCAGCCCCAGCATGTGGCGCGTCATGGCCGGCAGATGGACGCCCTCGGCCAGACGGGCGGCGAGATAGGGCTTGTAGCGTTCGATCGCCTCGAAGGCGTCGACGTCGGGCGTCGAGGCGCCAAACAGGCGGCGGTCGGCCTGACCCAGCAGGGCGGGCTCATGATAGGCGGCGCGGCCCAGCATGACGCCGTCCAGCTGTACGCCGTCGACGGCATCGAGGTGGGCCTCGGCCTCTTCCAGCGAGCCGATGCCGCCATTGATGCTGATCGACAGGTGTGGCCGCTCGCGCTTCAGCCGGCGAACCAGCCCGTAGTCCAGCGGCGGCACGTCGCGGTTCTCCTTCGGCGACAGGCCTTTCAGCCAGGCCTTGCGCGCGTGGACGATGAAGGTGTCGATGCCGACGGCGGCGGAGGCGTCGACCGTGGCGAACAGGGAAACCTCGGTGTCCTGATCGTCGACGCCGATCCGGCATTTGACGGTGGCGGGTACGGAGACCGCCTCCTTGATGGCCGCCATGCAGTCGGCGACCAGCTCAGGCTCACGCATCAGGCAGGCGCCGAAGCGGCCGGACTGAACCCGGTCAGACGGGCAGCCGACGTTCAGATTGATCTCGTCATAGCCGAACTGTTCGCCGATCTTCGCGGCCTCGGCCAACTGGACGGGGTCAGAGCCACCCAGCTGCAGGGCGACCGGATGCTCGACGGCATCGAAGCCCAGCAGCCGTTCGTGATCGCCATGCAGGACGGCCGGCGCGGTGACCATTTCGGTGTACAGCAGCGCCCGCGCCGACAGGGCGCGGTGGAACGCCCGGCAATGCCGGTCGGTCCAGTCCATCATCGGAGCGACGGACAGCGTGCGATCAAGCGGTTGGCGCATCAAATTCCCGGGCGCGGAAACGAAGGCGCGCTCCATAGCCGAAAGCCCGGGGAAACGCGAACTCAGGCCCCGGACCTCTCGCGCTCGTCCTCTTCCTCCAGCGCCTCGGCCGCCTCCTCGTTGAGCGCCTGCCCCTCGCGGCGGGGCTTGATGTAGGGCTCCGGACGGGTCGTGCGGACATTTCCGCGCATCAGCGACCGGCCGGCGGTAATACCCTCGACCATCTGGATGCTCAGCCGCTCCTCGTCGCGACGGCGGACGTCCAGGATCGTCTCCCCGGCCTGCTCATGGGAGAAGCCGAGGTCGATCAGGACCTGATGGCTGAAGGTCAGGGCGCTCTCGAACGTCTCGCGCAACTGGTACTCGACGCCGGCCTGAACCAGACGGATGGCGTGGCCGCGGTCGTAGGCGCGGACGAACAGCTTGGTCAGCGGGAAGGCTTCCCTCGCCACCTCGACGATGCGGTCCGCGACCTCGGGCTTGTCGACACAGACGAGAATGGTCTCCGCCTGCTCCGCGCCCGAGGCGCGCAGGACGTCCAGCCGACTGCCGTCGCCATAGTAGACCTTGAAGCCGAAATTGCCGGCCGCCTGGATCATCTCGACATCGTTGTCGATGATGGACACGTCCACGTCGCGGGCCAGCAGGGGTTGGGAGACGACCTGGGCGAAGCGGCCGAAGCCGATGATCAGAACCCGCTCGCGCAGGTTCTTCGCCTTGTCGACGCCCTCGGCGGTTGTCGGATCAAGCGTCTCGGCGGGCATCAGGCGGCTGACGATGATCACGGTCAGGGGCGTCAGCATCATGGACAGGATGACGATGGCGCTGGCGGTCGCCGCGATCCGCGCGTCGAAGACGCCGGCCGTCAGGGCCGCCCCGTAGAGGACGAATGCGAACTCGCCGCCCTGGGCGAACAGCACCGCCCGTTCAACAGCCTCCCGCTCGGATGCCTTGAAGATGCGGGCGACGCCATAGATGGCGACGGCCTTCACGGCCATGAAGGCGATGACGCCGCCCACGACCATGCGCCAGTCGGCGAGAACCACCGACAGGTCCAGCGACATGCCGACGCTGAGGAAGAACAGGCCCAGCAGGATGGCGCGGAAGGGCTCCACGTCGGCCTCCAGCTGGTGCCGGAAGGTCGACTCCGACAGCAGGACACCGGCGAGGAAGGCGCCCATGGCCATCGAAAGGCCGCCCAGATCCATCAGCCATGCGGCGCCGACCACGACGAGGAGGGCGGCGGCCGTCATCACCTCACGGCCGCCGTAGCGGGCGAGGATGCGGAACACCGGGTTCATCAGGAATTTGCCGGCGAGGAAGACGACGGCGACCGCGCCGATGGCCAGCCCCAAGGTGCGCCACAGGGGCGGTGCAGCCTCGCCCGCCAGGCCCATCACCGAGGCCATGACCGCCACGATCGCGAGGAGCGGTACGATGGCGAGATCTTCGAGCAGCAGGATGGAGATGGCGCGCGAGCCGCGCGGCGTGCCCATCTCGCCCCGCTCGTCCAGCATCTGCATGATGACGGCGGTGGAGCTGAGCACGAAGCCCATGGCGACGACGAAAGCGACCGGGACGGACAGGCCGGCGGCCATGCCGGTGAAGGTCAGGAGCAGACCCGCGCCGAACACCTGCGCCGCGCCGAGGCCGAAGATTTCTTTCCTGAGACTCCACAATCGCGTGGGTCTCATCTCCAGACCGATGATGAAGAGGAAGATGACCACGCCGAACTCGGCGATGTGCAGAATGGTCTCGGGCTCACGGAAGAGCGCCAGGCCGAAGGGACCGATCAGCAGGCCGGCTGCGAGGTAGCCCAGCACGGAGCCGAGCTGGAAACGCCGGAAGATCGGCACGGCGACGACACCCGCCGCCAGAAGGGCCGCCACATGGCCGAGCCCCAGTCCTGCAGTCGCTGCATCCGCCATGTCGCTGTCCCCTGTCCGCAGGCCCATAGTGGGGATCGTTGCCGCAATGCGCCACCCATACGCCGTCAGGCTTCGTCAGGACCGGCCGCCACAGTTTCGCCCGCACCCGGATCGCGTGATGGTGGCGCACCAACGAGAGGGTTTCGCCATGACGTCCCGCCCCCTGAAAACCGCCGTCGCCGCACTGCTGGCCGCAGCCACGACCATCGGCGCATCCCCGCCGCCACCCGAGACGGCGCAGCGGCACAGGCCAGCCCGTGTTATCGATGGCGAGCCGACCGTCGCCAGTTGCCGCCAGTACGGGTTCGTTCTGCCGGAGGCCCGCGAAGGTGTGGTGGGCAGACATCGACTCGCAGGTCCGGTCCCGCCCATGCCCCCGCCCATGGCGCCGCCTCCACCTCCTCCTCCTCCTCCGCCACCCCCACCGCCGCCGCCCGTTCCGTATCCGGCGAACATCGTTGCGGCCGCGCCGATGGCGGCCGAGAGCGTGGTCGTGACGGGCAGCCGGATATCCGGACCGGTCGGCGCCGCTTCCCCCGTCATTCGCCCGGCGCCGATGGACACCGAGCGCTATCCGGACGCGACGCCCAACCCGGTCCGGCGCGTGGCGAGCGATCCGGTCTCGACCTTCTCCATTGACGTGGACACGGCCAGCTACGCGAACGTGCGCCGCTTCATCGATGACGGCCGCACCCCTCCGCAGGACGCGGTGCGGGTCGAGGAGCTGATCAATTATTTCGACTACGGATACGACCGTCCCCGGTCGGCGGACGAGCCGTTCGCCCTGACGACGACCGTGACCGCCTCGCCGTGGTCGCCGGGACGCCAGATCGTCCACATCGGCCTGCAGGGCTATGAGCTGCCCGAAGGCGAACGCCGCCCGCTGAACCTGACCTTCCTCGTCGATGTGTCGGGCTCGATGGATAACCCCGACAAGCTGCCGCTGGCCCAGCGGGCGATGAACCTGATCATCGATCGCCTGCGCCCTCAGGACCATGTGGCCGTGACCTATTACGCCGAGGGCGCCGGCACGACGCTGGCCCCGACGCCCGGGACGCAGAAGCTCAGACTGCGGTGCGCGGTGGCCAGCCTGTATGCCTCGGGCGGCACGGCGGGCGCGACGGGCATGACCAATGCCTACGATCAGGCGCAGGTGAACTTCGCCCGCGACCGTGTGAACCGGATCCTGATGTTCACCGATGGCGACTTCAACGTCGGCCAGACGAACAACCAGCGACTGGAGGACTATGTCGCCGGCAAGCGCGAGACCGGCATCTATCTGTCCGTTTATGGCTTCGGCCGCGGCAACTATGAGGACGAGCGGATGCAGGCGATCGCCCAGGCCGGCAACGGTACGGCGGCCTATGTCGACGACCTGAACGAGGCGCGCCGGCTGTTCGGTCCGCAGTTCGACCGCGGCGCCTTCCCGATTGCAGACGACGTGAAGATCCAGGTGGAGTTCAATCCGGCGCGGGTCAGCGAGTACCGGCTGATCGGCTATGAGACCCGGCTGCTGAACGAGGAGGATTTCAGCAACGACCGCGTCGACGCCGGCGAGGTCGGATCGGGCGCCTCTGTGACGGCGCTGTACGAGATCACTCCCGTCGGCGGGCCGAGCCAGATCGCCGGGCGGCGCTATGAGCCGAACCGGATCGGCGTTGGCGGCGGCGATCCGTCGGGCGAGGTCGGCTTCGTTCAGGTTCGCTACAAGCTGCCCGGCCAAGGGGAATCCCGTCTGATGCAGCATGTCCTGGCCAACCGCGCGGGTGCCCCGGCCTCCTCCGTGCCGCCGGAAAGCACGCGGTGGGCGCTCGCGGTGGCCGCCTTCGGCCAGAAGCTGCGCGGCGACCCGTGGATGCCGGCCGACTATGGCTGGAACGCCATCCTCGAGCAGGCCCAGGGCGCACGCGGCGCGGACCCGTTCGGTGAGCGGGCGGAGTTCACGCAGCTGGTGCGCCGGGCGGAGAGCCTGCCGGCCCGGACGACGCCCTGAGCCGGATCGGACCGACCTGCGAAAGCCCCCTTCCCACCGGAGGGGGCCTCTTCGCGCTTTTCGGTCTTCATGCTGCTCTTGCTGTCGCGTTGAGGATCGAGCTCACGCTAGGCTCCGCACGTGACCGACACCATCAGCCTCAAGACCGCCCGCCGCATCGCCCTGGCCGCCCAGGGCTTCGGCAGGTCGCCGCCTGCCAGCCCGGACCGGAAGCATTTCCGCGACGTGGCGCGGCGTCTGGGCGTCATCCAGATCGACAGCGTCAACGTCGTCACCCGCACCCATTACCTGCCGGCCTTCTCGCGGCTGGGAGACTATCCGCGCGAGGCGCTGGAAGCTGAGGCGTGGGGAGCGCGCCGCAGCCTGTTCGAGTACTGGGGGCACGAGGCCTCGATGATGCCGCTGGAGTTGCAACCGCTGTTCCGCTGGCGGATGGAGCGAGCGCGCGACGGAGCCATGTGGACCGGCCTGGCGCGGTTCGGGCGCGAACGGCGCGACTACATCGACAATGTCCTGAACGAGATCGAGCGGCGCGGCCCGGTCACCGGCGGTGACTTCGCCGAGGGTCCGCGCGGCAAGCCGGGCTGGTGGGAATGGTCGGACGGAAAGCGGGCGCTGGAGTGGCTGTTCTGGGCCGGCCTGATCACGACGAAGACCCGCAACGGCTTCGAGCGGGTCTATGATCTGACCGAGCGCGCCCTGCCCTCACGGATCATCGATCTTCCGACACCGAACGAGGCGGATGCCCAGCGTGAGTTGATCCGCATCGCCGCCCGGGCGCAGGGCATCGCGACGGAGGCCGACCTGCGCGACTGGTTCCGCCTGCCGTTGGCCGAGACCCGCGCCCGGGTGGCCGAACTCGTCGAGGACGGGGCGTTGACGCCGGTGCGGGTCAAGGGCTGGAAAAACCTGGCGTACCTGGCGCCGGGTGCGAAGGCGCCGCGCAAGGTGCCGCACGCGGCGCTGTTGTCGCCGTTCGACAACCTGATCTGGACCCGCGACCGGACCGAGCGGCTGTTCGACGTGAAGGTGCGGCTGGAGATCTACACGCCCGAGCATAAGCGGGTGCACGGCTACTACGTCCTGCCTTTCCTCGAGGACGAGGCGATCACCGCGCGGGTGGATCTGAAGTCGGATCGCAAGGCCGGCGCGCTTCGCGTGCAGGCCGCCTGGCGCGAGCCGGACGCAACACCGCAGACCCCTGAACGGCTGGCGGTGGAACTCAAACGCATGGCGGGCTGGCTGGGGCTTGAGCGTGTGGAGGTTGTCGGCAAGGGGGACCTCGCCGGAAGACTGGAGACGGTGATCAGTTCGTGACGATTTCGACCACTGCCGATCGACAGGTTCGACCACCCCCGTCGGTCTTTCAGACGTCGAACCTGACACCCTGGGCCAGCGGCAGATCGCGACTGAAGTTCACGGTCTGTGTCTGGCGGCGCATGTAGGCCTTCCAGGCGTCCGAACCGGACTCCCGGCCGCCGCCGGTGTCTTTCTCGCCGCCGAACGCGCCGCCGATCTCGGCGCCTGACGGGCCGATGTTGACGTTGGCGATCCCGCAGTCCGAGCCCCAGGCCGACAGGAATTGCTCGGCCTCGCGGACACTGTCGGTGAAAACGCACGACGACAGGCCCTGCGGCGCCGCGTTCTGCATCTCGACCGCCTCGTCGAAGTCGTCGTACGCGAACATGTAGAGAATGGGGGCGAAGGTCTCGTGCCTGACCAGATCGGACTGGCCCGCCGAGCTCATGTCGATCAGGGCGGGCTTCACGTAGACGCCCGGGCGGTCGAGCCGCTCGCCGCCGACGATCAGGTTTCCTTCCGCCGCGCCCTGATCCACCGAAGCACGGAAGGCGTCATGGGCGGCCTCGTCGATCAGCGGCCCCACCAGCACGCCCGGCTCGCGCGGATCGCCGACCGGCAGGCTTTGATAGGCCTTGGTCAGCCGTTCGGCGAATTGACCGACGACCGACCGGTGCACGAACAGGCGACGCAGGGTCGTGCAGCGCTGGCCCGCGGTGCCGACGGCTGAGAAGGCGACGGCGCGCACGGCCAGGTCGAGATCCGCAGTTGGTGCGATGATCATGGCGTTGTTGCCGCCGAGCTCCAGCAGCGAACGGCCGAGGCGGGCGGCGACGGTCTGCGCGACCTCCCGACCCATGCGGGTCGAACCGGTGGCGGAGACCAGCGGAATGCGGGGATCAGCCGCCAGCCTTTGGCCCGCCTCGCGGCCACCGATGACGAGCTGCGACAGCCCCTCGGGCGCGTCGCCGAAGCGGGTCAGGGCGCGCTCGAAGAGCGCTTGGGTCGCCAGTGCGGTCATCGGCGTCTTCTCGGACGGCTTCCAGATGACCGGATCGCCGCAGACCAGCGCCAGACAGGCGTTCCACGCCCACACAGCGACAGGGAAGTTGAACGCCGAAATGACCAGCACCGGGCCCAGAGGCTGCCACGTCTCGCGCATGTGATGTCCGGGGCGTTCGCTGGCCAGCGTCAGGCCGTAGAGCTGTCGCGAAAGTCCGACGGCGAAGTCGCAGATGTCGATCATCTCCTGCACCTCGCCGAGCCCCTCGGACGTGACCTTGCCCGCCTCCAGCGTGACCAGGGCGGCGAGGTCGTCCTTCGCGGCGCGCAGCTCCTCGCCGAACAGACGGACGAGTTCGCCGCGACGCGGGGCGGGTATGCGCTTCCAGACGGCGAAGGCCTTGGCCGAACGGGCGATGACACCTTCGACATCTGTCGTCTCGCGAACCTGAGCGCCGGTTGTGCCGTCGATCGGCGAGCGGGTCTGGAGGCCCTGGCCCCATACCGTGGCCGGCACGCCCAGCCGGTCCAGAATGGTCTTCGCCTCGTTCGCCGCGGTCATGATTTCGCTCCCTCTTCAGGCAAACCGTCTAGCCCCCCGCCGGTCATCCGGGAAGCGGAACCGGGCCCGTCCGGACGGGTTCTGTGTGCAACCGGATTCAAAGGGAGAGCTCCGATGAAAGTTCGCGATGTGATGAGCAAGGACGTGCAGGTCGCCCGCCCCGGCGACACCCTGCAGGAGGTGTCCGGCCGGATGCAGGCTGGCAATTTCGGCTTCATGCCCGTGGCCGACGGCGACACGCTGATCGGAACGATCACGGACCGCGACATCGTGGTGCGCGCCATTGCCGGCGGGGCCGCGCCCTCCTCGGCGGTGGTCGAGTTCATCACCCGCGACCCCCACGTCGCCCGCGCCGACGACGACCTGAAGACCGTGCTGGATGCGATGGGCAGCCGCCAGATTCGCCGCCTGCCGGTGCTGGACAAGAACGACCGGCTGGTCGGCGTCGTCTCTCTGGGCGACCTCTCGACGCGCGTGAAGGAAAAGTACGCCGGCGAGGCGCTGGAAGACATCTCGCGCGGCTGACCGACGCGTTAACCTTTTCGCCAAACCCGCTGTTCATCCGCCGCCGCCATTGTGCGCCGGAACGAGGAGTGGGTAATGGCGCGCGCGCAGTTCCAGAAGGGCCAGAAGGTCTGGGTCGAATGCGTCGGCGCATGGGCCCAGATCGAGAAGGTCCAGCCGGTGTGGGCAAAGGGCTTCGAGGAGCCTGTGCGGGTCACCTATGACGTCGGCCTCGGCCGCGAGTTCCTCGCCCACGAACTGCTGCTGCCGGTCGAGGACCAGGCGGCCGAGACGGGCCAGCAATGGCGTTTGATGCGGGCGCGGAACAAGTGGCAGGCTGCCGAGGATACGCCGCATCACCCGTTCCCCGGCACCTATCCCGTCGTGGTCACCGACAGGGCCGACTGGGGCGGCTGGCGGGTGCCGGGCGCAGAGTATGACCGCGATCCCGAACAGATCGAGTTCCAGGCCCGCCTTATCGCCGCTGCGCCGCGCCTGATGGCGATCGCCGAACGCATGGTGGCCAGCGTGGACGAAGCCCCCGACGATGCGCCGCCGGAGATGGTGGCGATGGCGCGCGAGGCCCGCAGCGTCCTGAAGTCCGTCACCAGCGTGTTGGCGTCGCCAGCTCTCGAGGCGCAATCCGGGCCGGGTGCGACTCCTGTGACTCACGCCGCGTGAAAGCGTTGATGAGGGGTTAAGCCCTCCTCGACACGAATCCGCGACGCAGCCTAGATTCCGGGATCGTCGTCGAATCGTCCGGGAGATCGCCTTGCGCGGTGAGGAGCGCCGCATAACCCAGGGGCGAAGGGCCGCTGATCGCAAGCGGGGCGCTCCTGCGTGGCTGCGCATCTCCATTCTCGCCCTGGCTCTGGCGATCACAGCCCATGTGCTGCTGGTGGCCCGCGGCGCGGCCGGAGCGACCCCAGGCACGGCGACCTCCGATCTCTGGGTGCTCGGGCCGCCGATCGGTATCGGCCTGTTCACCCTGATCCTCGTCATCCTCATGCAGCGCCGTCAGGTGGGCATCAGCCGCGAATGGGCGGCATCCGAGCGGAGATTCCGCGGTGCGGTCGAGGCGGCCCAGTGCGGCGTCTGGGACTGGGATACGGACACGCGTCAGGTCACGATCTCCGACTACATGGCGCGCCTGATGGGCCTCGAGCACAGCGGCCCTGTCTCCGAAGCCGCCTTCATGGAGCGTATCCACCCGCGGTATCGTGAGGCCGTGCAGCACGCCCTGCGTCAGGCGCAGACCTATGGCGCGTTCGAGGTCAGCTTCGCCGTGCCGGACGAGCACGGCCGCGCGCGCTGGATCGACGCCCGTGGTCAGGCGCGCGGCGAGCGGGGCGCGGAAGGCTACAGCTCGATCCTGGGCGTGGCCCTGGACACCACCGAGGCGCGCCGCGCCAAGGCCCAGGCACAGGCCGCCGAAGGACGGCTGCGGGACGGGATCGAAAGCGTGTCCGACGCCTTCGTCCTGTTCGACCGCAGCGGCCGCCTGATTCTGTCGAATCAGGCCTTCCAGGACGCGTTCGGCTTCGGGGAGGGCGTGGTTCGCAAGGGCGCCTTCAAGCAGGACCTGAACCGGATAGCTGCGCTGGCGATCAAGTCCGAACAGGCCGCTGCCGGGGGGCGGGCGGGCGCCCGCGAGGTCGAGCTGACGGACGGGCGCTGGCTGCAGCTGATCGAGCGCTTCACCTCGGACGGCGGCTCGGTCGTGACGGCGGCGGACATCACCTCGATCAAGCAGAAGGAGGCGGAGCGCCAGCGCGCCGTCGAGCGGCTGCACGCCACGATCACCGAACTGGAGGATCGCGAGGAGAAACTGCGGCTGCTGGCGCGCAAGTACGAAGTCGCCATGACCCATGCGGAGGCCGCCAACCAGGCGAAGTCCGAGTTCCTGGCCAACATGAGCCATGAGCTGCGCACGCCGCTGAACGCCATCAACGGCTTTTCCGAGATCATGGCCGGAGAGATGTTCGGTCCGCTGGGCGACCCGAAGTACAAGGGCTACGCCGCCGATATCCTGAAGTCCGGCCAGCACCTGTTGAGCCTGATCAACGACATCCTCGACATGGCCAAGATCGAGGCCGGCAAGCTGACGCTTCACTACGAGACGGTGTCGGTGAAGGAAGTCGTCAGCGATGCCGCCCGCCTGATGCGGGGCAAGATCGAGGAAGCCGGCCTGACCCTGCTGGTCGACGCTCCCGCCCTTCCGGACATCGAGGCGGACCACCGTGGCCTGAAGCAGGTCGTCCTGAACCTGATCTCGAACGCAGTGAAGTTCACGCCCGAGGGCGGCGAGATCGTGGTCGCCCTTTCGCAGCTGGACGACCATCGCGTGAAGGTCGCCGTGACCGACACCGGCATCGGCATCGCGCCTGAGGATCTGGCCCGCCTGGCCCGTCCGTTCGAGCAGGTCGAGGGACAGCACTCGAAGACCACCCAGGGCACAGGCCTGGGGCTGGCGCTGACCAAGGCGCTGATCGAACTGCATGGCGGCGAGCTGAAGATGGAGAGCGAGCCGGGCCGTGGCACGACCGTCAGCTTCGATCTGCCAATCCGCAAGCCCGGAACCGCGAACGCGCCGGCCGCCGACCAGGCGCGCGCCGCCTAGCCGGCCTTCTGGCTGGCCTTTTCCGCCTGCGGCGGGGCGGGCCGCTGATCCCGCCCCCCGTTGCGGCCCCGGCGGTTCAGGATTTCAGAGAGAGCCGCACGATCCGCAGGATCCAGCGTCGCAAGCAGTTGCACCGCATCGGCCTCAAGGCGGGCCCGTCCCCGCAGCTCTGCGGTGCGGGATTCATTCAAAAGACTGACCACCCGATCTGCGTCGAAGCCGTCGCTGGCCGCCAGCGCGACCGCCTCGCGCCGCTTGGCGCGCGCCTCATCGAAATCCGGTCGGGCGGCCAGAGCCGAGGCCTTCAGCGCCGATCTGACCTGCTGCCTGACCTCGGGGTCCAGACGCGCCAGAACCGCGTGGAAGGGCGAGCGCTCGCGCGGAATGCGGTGTTGAGCCTCGATACGCTGCTCCTCGCGCGCCTGGGCCACCACCGTGGTCACTCCGGCCGCGATCGCGAACAGATTGAGGGCGACCGAGGCGGCGAGGGCGATCTTGAGGGTGCGCGCGCTCAACCCAGAACCTCCACATCGTCCACGCCGAACAGCGAGGCCTGATACAGAACTGCGTCGGCGCGGGCGTCCGCGGTCAGGTGAGCCGTCAGGAGGACGCCGGCCATGACGCCCGCGGCGGTCACAGCCACGCCGCCGGCGCCGAAGGCGAGAGCCAGCTTCGCCATCCAGCGGCCGCCATGGTGACGCGCCTTCAGCCCGGCCTCGGTCGCCGAGGCGATCACGCGATCGCGCAGGGCCATGGACGGTTGTGGATGGCGCGAGGCGAACAGCAGGGCGTCGACGTCGTCCGCCTCGGCCAGCGCGCCGTGCGCGACCTCCGGGTTGGCCAGCGCGAAGGCGCGCGCGGCCTCCCGCTCGCTGTCGGGCCAGCGCCGTGCATCCGCCCCATAGGCGGCGACAAGGGCGAGGAACCGTTCTGCCGTCATCACTCTACGCTCCTTCGGCGCCGGGCCGCATGTCGGCCAGCGCCTGCCTCAAGGCCCGCCGTCCACGGGACAGCAGGCTTTCCAATGCTTCGACACTGACCGACATCAGGGCCGCGGCCTCGATATTGGTCAGCTCCTGATAATGGCACAGCACGATGGCCTCGCGCTGGCGATCCGGCAACCGCGCCAGGGCGGCGTCCACGCGCACCCCCACATCGGCGGCCATCAACCCGCGATCCGGCGCTGCGCTCTCGTCCGGGCGCTCCGGCACGGCGTCGGTCACGATCTCCCGGCGCTTCCGCAAGCGGTCGTAGCAGAGGTTCAGCCCGACCCGGTGCAGCCAGGTGTCGAACTTCGCCTTGCCGGGCGTCCAGCCCGGAGCCTGCTTCCAGGCTCGCAGCAGGGCGTCCTGCGCCACGTCCTCGGCCTCTACCGGATCACCCAGCATCCGCTGCGCCAGCGCCAGCATCCGCGGCAGCTTGCGCGCGACCATGGCCTGTATGGCCGCGGGGTCGCCCTGACCCACGCGGCGCACCAGATCCTCGTCGGGGTCGGCGGTCGTCAGCGCCAATCCGGTCCTCGTCCCTCTGAACAGAAGGACTGGCCGATCGAGAATGACCGTCGTCCCCGACACCTGTTTACTCCGAAGCCGGGGCCTGAGGCGACGCCTGACGTGAAGCCCGACGTTCGGCCATCCGCTCGCGGCGCTGTTCGCGCATGGCGGTGCGGCCAGAAGCGCGCTCCTCGGCGGTCACGAAGCCGTCCCCGTCCTTGTCGAGGCGGGCGAAGGCCTGCCCGGTCCGGGCCTGGACATCGGCGATGGCGATCGGACCACGCTCGGCGGCGCGGCGCATTCCGGCCCGTTCCGCGCGCGGGCCGCGATGTCCGCGGATCCGGTGATGGCCACGCTCCCCACGCGCCCCACGTGGAGCGTCGAACTCGTCGCGGCTGATCGAGCCGTCGCTGTTGGCGTCCAGTCGGGCGAAGCGGGAGTCGGCCCGTTCGGCGCGGCGAGCCTGACCGGCGGCCTGCATTTCCTCGCGGCTGACCGAGCCGTCGCGGTCGGCGTCGGCCGCGGTCAGGCGAGCGACGCGGGCGTCAACGAACTCGGCGCGGCTGATGCGGCCGTCACGGTCGGCGTCAGCCCGGAGAACGCCTGCAGGACGCTCGCTCTGGGTTTGCTGAGCCACGGCCGCGCCGGCGGCGATGGTCAGGGCCACGGCGGCCAAGCCGCCTGCGATAAGTGTGTTTTTCACTTCGATGATCTCCGAGACCGTGCTCCGGCCTTTCGTCCCTGTCGGAAGATCAAACGCAGTTCGCTTCAGTCTCCGTCGCGGACGGGCGGAAGCTCTGTCTCGAAAGCCTGCCGGGCTGAAGTCCGGATCGATTGGAGATGCGCTTCCAGAGCCGGGAAATCGGACTGACCTCCGGCTTCGGCCAGCAGCTGTCGGAAGCGTTCGGGCTCGACCGTCGGATCGACCTTGTCGTCGAAAGCCGCAGCCATGACCTGGTTGAGCGCCTGTTGCAGCCGCCAGGCCTCGGCCAACTCCGGCTGATTGGACAGGGCGTCAAGGGTGGAGACCGTCAGAAGCCCGCCATCCGCCGCCGTCAGAAGCTGGCCTGCCTGTGCGACGAACTCGGCATCGACCTGGCCGCCGGGAGACAGCTTCAGGTCCCAGGCGCCGTGACCGGGCCGCTCGCGCGCCATCAGATCGCGCATCCGTCGGGCGTCCCCGCGGATGTCGGCCCCGGGGCGCGGGCGGCGCAGGATCGCCTCCAGCTTCGCCTCCACCTGACCGGCGAACGCAGGGTCGCTGGCCCAGACCACGCGCGCCCGGGTCAGGGCCATGAATTCCCAGGTATCGCCCTCTGTCGCGTAGTACTCCTCAAGCGAGGAGAGACGCAGGGAGACCGGCCCCTTGGCCGCGCCGGGGCGCAGGCGCATGTCGACCTCATAGAGCCCGCCTTCTGCCGTATGCGCAGACAGGGCCGCGATCAGCCGTTGGGTGAAGCGGGAGAAGAAGACGCCCGGGACCCAGCCCTTCGCATCCGACACCATTTCGGCCGGCGCGTCATAAAGGGTCATCAGATCGAGGTCCGAACTGGCGGTCATCTCGCGTGAGCCCGCCTTGCCCAGCGCCACAACTGCGACAGCGCCGCCCGGCAGCGCCCCGCCCTGACGCTCTGTCTCGGCCATGGCGGCCGGGGCCAGCGCGGCCATGACCGCATCGGCCAACGCCGTCCACGCCCGCCCGGCGGCCTCGGGCCCGGCGCGTCCGGTGAGGGTTTGTATGCCGATGCGGAATTTCTGGTCGCGGTGAGTCCGGCGCACCGCATTCATGGCGCCCTCGAAATCGCCGGCGGCGGCGGCCTCGGAGGCCATGATGTCGACGATGCCGCTGTCCTCGTCGATCGAGCGTTCGAAACGCGCATCCAGCATGCTGTCCAGAGCGGCGGGATACCGGCCGAGGGTGCGCGCGAGACGCGGCGCAAAGGCCATCACGCCGACCACCAGATCGAACAGCCTGGGCTGGGCGAGGAACAGCGCCTGCACTTGCACCCCGGCGCTAAGACCCGCGAAAAAGACGGCGAACCGGCGGAAGGCGTCGTCCGCCGTGCCGGTGTCCGCCATAGCCGTCAGCAGGCGCGGAGCCAGACGGGTGAACAGTTCCCGCCCGCGCGCCGATCGGGTCGCAGGAATGCGGCCGTGATGCCAGCTGCGGATCGTGTCGGCCACGGTCCCCGGCTCGGAGAAGCCCATGTGCGCCAGCGTCTTCAGCGTCTCCGGATCGTTCTCGACGCCGGTGAAGACCAGGGAGCCATAGGGCGACGACAGCTGCTCCTCGCCCTCGAACAACTCGCCATAGCGGCGGTTCACATTGACCAGCAGGGTCTCGACGCGATCATCGAAGGCGGAGAGGTCCCCCTCCCCGGCCAGGGCGCCAACCGCGGATCGGCGGGTCGGGTCGGCCGGCAGGCTGTGCGTCTGCTCGTCGTCCAGCATCTGCACACGGTGCTCCAGCCCCCTCAGTTCGACATAGGCGGCCGTCAGCTCCGTGCAGACGTCTGAGGTCACATGGCCCGCGTCTCGCAGGGCGGCGAGCGCATCGATCGTACGCGGCGCCCGCAGCACCGGATCGCGACCGCCGAGGATCAGTTGCTGGGTCTGGGCGAAGAACTCGATCTCACGGATGCCGCCCCGGCCGAGCTTCAGATTGGCGCCCGCCGCCTCCAGACCCTCGCCGGTCTTGTGGACATGGATCTGTCGCTTGATCGACTGGATGTCGAGGATGGCCGGATAGTCGAGACTGCGACGCCAGATGAAGGGAACCAGCGCCTTCAGGAAAGCCTGCCCCTCGGCCTCGTCGCCCAGCATGTCCCGGGCCTTGATGAAGGCGGCGCGCTCCCAGTTCTGGCCCACGCCTTCGTAGTAGGTCAGGGCGAAGGGCACGGCGACGACGGGCGGGGTCGACGACGGATCTGGACGCAGACGCAGGTCGACGCGGAAGACGTAGCCATCGCCGGTTCGCTCCTGCATCAGGCCGGAGAAGGCGTGGGCGATCCGGTCAACGAACCGCTGCGGTTCCACGCCGTCCAGCACCGGCTCCAGCACCTCGGGCGACCAGAACAGGCTGATGTCGATGTCGGAGGAATAGTTGAGCTCGTCCGCCCCGTGTTTGCCCATGGCAAGGCCGAACAGACCGGGGATGGGGCCGCGCGGATCGTCCGGGGCGCTGGTCAGCTTCCCGCGCTCGCGCTGGTCATGGGCGACGGCGCTCAGGGCCGCGCGGGCCGACGCGTCGGCGAACCGGCTGAGGGCCCCGGTCACCTGATCGAGATCCCACAGTCCGCCGAGGTCGGCGAGAGCGGTCAGCAGATGCAGTTCGCCCTTCAGACGCCGGAGCGGAACACGCACATCGTCAGCGCCGCCGGTCAGGGCATCGGTGCGCGACAGCACATCGGCGAGGCGCACATCCGGGCCTTCAACGAGCAGCAGGCGAAGTTGCTCGGGCCAGCGACGGGCGAGGCCGAACAGGTAGGGCGACGCGGCGAAGACGGGCGCGAGGGCAGGCCAGGCGGCCTCGAGATCGGAACTCCAGCCGGCTTCCGTCGCGACGTCAGTCAGGCGTTCGTGCGCGCGGGCGGCGGCGTCCGCGTCCAGCACCGGACCGCAGGGCTGCAGCCTCATCCGTTCGCCGCGGGGAGAACGAGGGCGACGCGCAGTCCGGGGCCGAACTCACCGTAGGCGCCGGGGCCCTCGTCGAGGGTGATGCGGCCTCCATGCGCCTCCATCACCGCCCCGACCAGCGACAGGCCGAGGCCCGAGCCGGGCTCGGTGCGGCTGTTATCCAGCCGGACGAAACGCTGGATCACCCGCTCGCGGTCCTCCTCCGGCACGCCGGGGCCGGTGTCGGTCACCGAGAACTCGATCTCGCCGGACGAGCGACGACGCGCCCGCAGCATGACCGCCCCGCCGACCGGCGTGTATTTGATGGCGTTGTCGATGATGTTGGCCAACGCCTGCGCCAGGAACGGCCGGTTGGCGTCGATCATCAGGCCGCGCTCGATCTCGGCCGAGAACTCCAGCCCCTTGTCCTCGCTGGCCGGCTCGTAGAGTTCGGCCATGTCGGCGGCCAGATCGGCGGCGTCGAAGGTCACCGGGTCCGGCGTGCGGCCCGAGCCCGCGGCGGCCTGCAGGCGGGCGATGGCCAGAACGGTGTTGAACGTCTTCAGCAGGCTGTCCGCCTCGTCCAGCGCGATCTGAAGGGCATCGACCCCATCGACCTTGCCGGCCTCGGCGTCGATCAGGGCGACCTCCAGCTTGGCCCGCATCCGGGTCAGGGGCGAGCGAAGGTCATGGGCGATGGCGTCACCGGCATGTCGGATCGAGGCCATCGACGCCTCCATCCGGTCCAGCATGACGTTCAGCCCCTGCCCCAGTTCGTCGAGCTCGTCGCCCGAGTTCCGGACCGCCACGCGGGCCTTGAGGTCGCCGTCCTGAACCGCGCCGACGACCTTGTTCAGCCGCGTCATCGAGCGTTCGAGATTGCGGCTGACCAGCAGCCCCCCCGCCAGCCCCAACAACAGGACGATGCCCATGGCGGCCCACAGGGCCTGTGTCAGGCGCGCCAGATAGGCCTCGGTGTCGCCCATGGACCGGGCGACGAAGAGCATCTCGCCGCCCGACAGCCGGATCTGCACGCCGCGCGCCTGCGGTCGGGTCACCCGCCCGTCCGGGTCGGTGTCGGTGTACGGATAGGTTATCCACTGCTCGCCGGCGGTGTAGTCCGTCACCGGCGAAGCGGTGAGCGAGCCTGTGATGACGCTCCCGTCCCGGTCCATGAGGACATAGAGAAACGGTCCGTCCGTCAGCAGACGGTCGATCATGGCGCTGTTCAGCGCCGCCGGACCGCGCTGGTCGTAGACGCCTTTCAGTGCATCCAGCTCGGAGCGCACGGCCGCCTCGGCGCGTACGCGCGCTTCCTGCGCCGACGCGACGTAGACGTAGCCGAGGATGGCGCTGGCCGCCGCCGCGAACATGGCGAGGAACAGCAGCGTCAGCCGGAAGGGCGTGCGGCGAAGGAGCGAGGGGAGCTTCATGCGGAGGCGTTACGCCTCCAGACGGTATCCCGCCCCGCGCACGGTCTGCAGCATCGCCCTGTCGAACCCCTTGTCGATCTTGGCGCGCAGACGGCTGATGTGGACGTCGATGACGTTGGTCTGGGGGTCGAAATGATACTCCCAGACCTTCTCCAGCAGCATGGTGCGGGTCACCGACTGACCCGCGTGGCGCATCAGGAACTCGAGCAGCTGGAACTCGCGCGGCTGCAGGTCGATCTCCTGCCCGGCGCGGTGCACGGTGCGGGCGATCAGGTTCATCTCCAGATCGCCGACCTTGAGCATGGTGGCCACCGAGCCGGTTTCGCGACGACGGGACAGGGCCTCGACGCGGGCGATCAGCTCGGCGAAGGCGTAGGGCTTGACCAGATAGTCGTCGCCGCCGGCCTTCAGACCCACCACGCGGTCCTCGACCTCGCCCAGGGCGGACAGGAACAGGACCGGGGTCTGGTCGCCATCCTTGCGCAGGGTCTCGACCATGCCGATGCCGTCGAGGCGAGGCATCATCCGGTCCACCACATAGACGTCGTAGCCGCCCTTCTGCGCCTCCAGCAGGCCGAAGCCGCCGTCGACGGCGTGGGTGACCTCATGGCCAGCTTCGGTAAGGCCCCGGACCATCGCGGTCGCCGCCTCGGCGTCGTCCTCGACCACCAGAATTCGCATCGTCAGCCCCCGGAAAACGAGATTCGTCGCGGAGTGTAATGCATCCGCGACGATCCCGTCAGTTAAGCCTTATTCAGACTTCGGAAGTTCCATGACGATCGGCCGATTACCTGCCGGCGTCCATACATGGAAGAAGACGCCGGTGCCTGCCGACTTGGCCGCTTCGACCGCTCGCTGCAGGTCTGCAGCCGAGGCGACCGGATTGAGGCCAGCACGCATGATCACATAGCCAGGCTGGAACCCACGCGCTGTGCCCCGCCCGGGCTGGGTTACGACCAGGCCGTTGACGTTGGCGGGGATTTCGTACTGTCGACGAAGGGCCGGCGAGATCGGCGCCACAGTCAGGCCTTCAACAGCGACGCCGGCAGCAGCTCCGCCTTGTGCAGGGCTCTCACCCTGTTGCGGGCCATTCACGCCGGCGTCCAGTTCGGCCTGTGAAGGACGCGTACCCGACCGGACGCTGACGGTCTGGCGACCGCCATCGCGCAGGATTTCGAGGCGAAGATTGTCGCCCGGCGCCGCACGGCCGACGCGGCGGGTGAGGTCGTTACTGTCCGTCACCGCCTGACCGTTGAGGCTGAGCACAATATCGCCTGCGCGCAAGCCGCCGCGCTCGGCCGGTCCGCCAGCGGTGACTCCGTTGATGTAGGCGCCGCTGCGGCTTTCAAGGCCCAGAGCCGCCTGCATCTCCCGATCGATCGGCCCGATCTCGACGCCCAGCCAACCCCGCTGGATGCTCTCGCCGCGGCGGAGCTGGTCGGTGATCGGCTTGGCGATGGAGGCCGGGATGGCGAAGCCGATGCCGACCGAGCCGCCGGTCGGCGACAGGATGGCGGAGTTCACGCCGATGACGCGGCCATAGATGTCGAAGGTCGGGCCGCCCGAGTTGCCCCGGTTGATGGCGGCGTCGATCTGGATGTAGTCGGTGTAGGGTGTGCTGGCGTCCAGCTGGTTCCGGCCCAGACCCGAAATGATGCCGGCCGTCGCCGTTCCGCCGAGGCCGAACGGGTTACCCACGGCGACGACCCAGTCTCCGACGCGCGGCTGGGCCTCTTCCTCGAAGGTCACGAACGGGAAGTCGGTCCCGTCGACCTTGATGACGGCCAGGTCGGTGTTCTCGTCGCGACCGATGACGCGGGCAGGCAGTTCGCGGGCGTCGGCGAGCTTGACGGTAATCTCCACCGCATCCGCGACGACGTGGTTGTTGGTGACGATGTAGCCGTCGGCCGAAATGAAGAAGCCGGAGCCGGCGCCCATGGCGGTCGCGCCATCATCCTCGCCCTCACCTTCGCCCTGGCTGTTCGGGTTCGGGATGACGCCGAGGCCGGGGATCTGGATGAAGCCGCCGCGCGGGCGCTCGACACGCGTCTTGACGTCGATCTGAACGACGGCCGGGGCGACCTGCTGGAAGATGTCGGCGAAGCTGAGCGGCGCGCCCTGCGGCGGCGCGAAGGCCAGACCGGCCGCGCCTGCACTCGGAGCGAGGCGGCCGGAGACGCCGGCCACCGGGCCTGCAGCGGCGGTCGGCCAGCTGATGACCCCGCCGGCGGTCGCAGCCGCCGCGAAGGTCAGGCCGACCACGGCCCCGAGAATGAATTCCGTGCGCTTCACCATGGGTATCCTGCGATCCTCTCGTCGGGCGACAGAATGCGCCCGTTAGGCCCTAGATAGAGGGCGTGTGTCGCAACACCAACGCCCGTGGCGGAATGTTGGGTCCCGCGCAGTGTCAGTCGTCAGACGGCTTTGCGTCATGACTACGGCGAAGATCGCCGTTCGCGAGAATATCGGCCAGCCGGGCTTCCTCAACTGACGAAAGCGGTTCGATGTCCGCCTTCCGGCGGCGGCCGATCATCAGCAGGACGGCCCCGACGAGCAACAGGGCGGCGAACGGGCCGAACCACAGCAGCCACGTCCCGACACGCACCGGAGGCCGGAACAGGACGAAGTCGCCGTAGCGGGCCACCAGATCAGCCTTTACCTCGGCATCCGTGCGACCGGCCGCGATCTCCTCGCGCACCAGTCGGCGCATGTCCGACGCGATGCCGGCGGGGCTGTCGGCGATGGCCTCGTGCTGGCAGACCACGCAGCGGATGTCATCGAAAAGGCGCTGGGCCCGCGCCTCCTGCGCCGCGTCGGGCAGGGGCGTGTCCGGAGCCGGGGCCGGCTCGGCAGCGATCAGGCCGACGGCGGCGATGGCGACCAGCAGGACCCGCTTCATGCCGTCTTCCTTCCGCCGGCGCCGATGCGCAGACGACGATCCAGCAGCGACAGCAGCCCGCCCAGCGCCATGATGGCGGGGCCAAGGAAGATCAGCCGCGCCCACGGATTCCACCATACCCGCACGCTCCAGCTCGGCCGACCGTCGATCAGGGCCGCGCGCTCGCCCAGCACCACATAGACGTCGTCCAGCCCGCGGAAGTCGAGGCCGACCTCGGTCGTCGTCTGCCCGCCCGCCGGGAAGAAGCGGCGCTCGGCCGTCAGGGTACGGGTCTTGCCGCCCTCGACCTCGATGGTGAAGCGGCCCTGTTCGGCCAGATAGTTGGGCCCCTCGACGACCCGGACCTGATCCAGACGGACCGAGTAGCCGGCGGCCTCGATCGACTGGCCGACCTGCAGCGGGCGACCCGTCTCGATCCGGTAGCCGGTCTCGACCACAGCCCCGAGTACGAAGACGCCCAGTCCAGCGTGCGCCAGCGTCATGCCCCAGGCGCCGAGCGGCAGGCCCTTCGCCCGGCGGAAGACCTCGGCCAGAGGCGCACGGAACAGGCGGACCCGCTCCGCGGTCTCAGCCAGAGCCCCGACGATCAGCCAGAAGCCCAGCGCCAGCCCGGCGGCGGCCAGCGCCTTCTTCGGCTCGAACAGGGCCCAGCCGGCGAGGCCAAGTGCGACGGCGAGGAGTGCCGCGACCCAGAGGCGTTGCAGGACGCCGTTCAGATCGCCGCGCTTCCACGCCAGCAGCGGGCCGGCCGGAAGAATCAGCAGGGCCACGGCCATCAGCGGTGTGAAGGTCAGGGCGAAATAGGGCGGGCCGACCGAGATGGTCGCGCCTGACGCCGCCTCGAGGATCAGGGGGTACAGGGTGCCCAGCAGCACCGTCGCGGCGGCGGCGGTCAGGAACAGGTTGTTCAGCACCAGCGCGCCCTCCCGGCTGACGGGGGCGAACATGCCGCCGCCCTTCAGCTGCGGCGCGCGCCAGGCGAACAGGGCGAAGGCGGCGCCGGCGGTGACGCCGAGAATGGCGAGCAGCATGAGACCGCGTTGGGGATCGACCGCGAAGGCGTGGACGCTGGTCAGTACGCCCGAACGCACGAGGAAGGCGCCCAGCATCGAGAAGGTGAAGGCCAGCAGGGCGAGGAAGGTCGTCCAGCCCGCGAGGGCGCCGCGCCGCTCGGTCACCACCGCGCTGTGCAGCAGGGCCGCGCCCGCGAGCCACGGCATGAAGCTGGCGTTCTCGACCGGGTCCCAGAACCACCAGCCGCCCCAGCCCAGCTCGTAGTAGGCCCAGAAGCTGCCCAAGGCGATGCCGACCGTCAGGAAGGCCCAGCTGGCCAGCGCCCACGGCCGCACCCAGCGGCCCCAGGCCGGCCAGAAGCTGGCGTTGGCGCGTCCCTCGATCAGGGCGGCGACCGCAAGGGAGAAACAGACCGAAAAGCCGACGTAGCCCAGGTAGAGGAGCGGCGGATGGAAGGCGAGCGCCGGGTCCTGCAGCAGCGGGTTCAGCGAGCCGCCCTGGAACGGCGCCGGGTCCAGCCGCGCGAACGGGTTGGAGGTGAAGACGGCGAAGGCGAGGAAGAGCGCTCCCAGCAGCCCCTGCGTCGCCACGGCCGAGGTGCGCAGTCCGAAGGGCAGGTTACGGGCCCGGGCAAGGGTCGCGCCGAAGCCGGTCATGACCAGGCACCACAGCAGCAGCGACCCCTCGTGGCTGCCCCAGGCGGCGGCGACCTTGTAGAGCATCGGCTTGTCGGTGTGGCTGTTGGCCGCGACGTTGGCGACCGAGAAATCCGACACCGCGAAGGCGAAGATGAGCGCGGCGAAGGCCACGGCAACCGCGAGCGCCGACGCGAGGGCCGCGCCGTCGGCGGCGCCCGCCAGCACCGGACTGCGACGCAGCCGGCCCACGCCGGCCATCACGGTCTGCAGCACCGCCAGGATCAGGGACAGGATGAGGGCGAAGGCCCCGACTTCGACGATCACGTTGTGGGCGCTCCGGCCCGTGCAGGCGCCGCGTCTTCAGGACGCCATTCGCCGGTTTCCTTCAGGCGGTCCGCGACCTCGCGAGGCATGTAGTTTTCGTCGTGCTTGGCCAGCACCTGGGTCGCGCGGAAGGTGCGGTCCGGCTGGAAGGCGCCCTGGGCCACGATCCCCTGGCCTTCGCGGAACAGGTCGGGCAGGTCGCCGCGATAGACAATGCGGGTGCTGGCCAGATTATCGGTGACGACGAAGGCGACCTCGCCCGCGCCGTCGCGCTCCACGCTGCCGGCCTCGACCAGACCGCCCAGACGCACGACACGGCCGGCCGGCGCGTTCTCGACGGTCACTTCCGATGGCGAGAAGAAGAAGGTCACGCTGTCGCGCATGGCCCACAGCGACAGGCCGACGGCGAGAGCGAGAATGGGCGCTACTGCGGCCACGACCCACAGGCGACGGCGCGCCTTCGGAGACTTCGGCAACCAGCTCATTGTCCGGCCTCCGCGGCGGAGAGGCGTGCGGTCAGTTCGGCCAGCCGCGGATCGGACGGGGCCAGAGACGCCATCAGCGGCCCCCACATCGCCCGGGCCTCGGCCAGATCGCCCCGCGCCAGAGCCGCTTCACCCAGGAAGAAGCGCGCGCCGCCCTGATTTCCGTCCAGCGCCAGTGCGCGACGGAAGGCGGCCTCGGCGTCGCCGCCGACGGTGCCTTCGTTGGCACGCACGAGGCTCTCGCCCAGACGCGACCAGCTGCGGGCGTCGGCCGGTTCCAGCTCCAGCGCCCGGCGGAAGGCGGAGGCGGCGCCGATCGGATCGCCCGCCTGAAAGCGTGCTGCGCCCAGCATGGTCAGGGCCTGGTGGTTCTCGGGCTGCGAGCGCACCATGCGATCGACCACGGCGGCGACCTGCACCGGCTCAAGCGTGTCCACGGAGTTGGCCCATTCGTCGACGCGGACCTCATAGGCCTGATCCGGCAGGCCGGGCGTGGCGACGGTCATATAGAGGCCCAGAGAGAGGGCCACCGTCGCCACGATCCCCGCCAGCACCCAGAACCGGTCCCTGCCGCCCGCCATGACCGGTTGCGCGGCCCGCTCGGCCGACAGGATGCGACGCCCGGCCTCGGCGCGCGCGGCGGTCCAGGAGGCTTCATCCAGCAGCCCGCGATCCTTCAGCCGGTCCAGTTCCAAGAGCTCAACTGCGGCTGAGGCTTCCGGCGCTTCTCCGCCGTCCGCGCCGCGCCGCGCGCCTGTCAGCACCAGCAGACCGGCGAGGGCCGCCAACAGCGCAGTCATGATCCAGAAAAACGTCATCGACCGGCGATGTAGCCGATCAGGCGGCCTGCGACGAGGCCCCGTCGGCTCCGCCATTGCCCGCGGCCGCTGCGGCGCGGCGACGCACGGTGCGGGCGGCGTCGCGAGCCTCGATCAGTTCGAGGTAGCGGGCCGCGACGGAGATCAGGGCCAGTCCATGCGTCCGGTCGGCGCCTTCCTCGTGAATCGAGGAAAGGATCTGGTCGGCGTAGGACGTCAGCCGCTCGATCAGTTCGTCGATAAGGGTCTTGCGATCCGCCTCGGCTCCAAACGTGGACGCCGCCCGACGCGTGACGCCGACCAGCTTCATCAGCGCGAAGGCTTCTTCCGCGGCTTCGCCGCGCGCCGGTGCGGCCAGATCCGGAGCCATTCGGGTCATCCTGCCAGAGGTCTGGACCCGAACCAGCGGCAGCGCCCTGTCGACCGCCTTCGCGGCGTTGCGATAGAGCTTCGACATCCACGCCGCGACCGTCAGGCGGCTTTCGCGAACGCTGATGCCCCAGGGGGAGTCCGGCTCAAGCGTCAGGGTCACATCCAGTTCCGCCATGACGTTGGCGCACCAGTCCAGATCGACCATCACGGGCGCAATGTCGCCCTGACCGCCGTTGGCCGCCCAGGCCGTCAGCCGCTCGACCCTCTGGCTGACGCCATTCAGCAGGCG
The DNA here is from genome assembly GCA_052441165.1 of Caulobacteraceae bacterium. Classification (GTDB taxonomy): domain Bacteria; phylum Pseudomonadota; class Alphaproteobacteria; order Caulobacterales; family Caulobacteraceae; genus Brevundimonas. The sequence continues at coordinate 144,974 of JBQVQW010000005.1, forward strand.
CTCGACGAAATCGCCCATCTCGGAGACGCTGAGGAAACCGACCCGATCCGCCGCCCCGGACGTCCGGGTCAGAATTCTCAGGACGAGGACAGCGTCGTCCAGATGGGAGAACAGGATCTCGACCAGACGCCACGCCCCGTCAGCATGGATCTCGGCACAGTCCTTCACCATCAGGCGAAGCTCTGCGAGCTGATCGCCGTCAGGCCGCTTCAGCCAGATCTCGATGAGCGGCAGGGCGCGGCGCGCCAGATGGGAGAGGTCCAGGCTGATCGCCAGATCCTCGAGCCCCCGGGCGCGCGTTTCCGGTTGAAGGCCCGCCGGCCAGATCAGTTCGGGCTGGTCCCTGACAATCGAAGCCGCCGCCTGGCAGATGCGATTGGCGACGATCGCACGGCCCGCCTCATCCTCGCCTTCGTCCAGACGAGGCAGAAGCTGGGGTTCACGACCACTGGCGACCTGCCACAACCGGGGAAGCACTTCGGCCGGGAAGCTGGTGGCGGGAATGCCGTCTGCGCGCGTCCGGAACATCGGCAGAATCGGCTCAAACACCAGCGCACGTCGACGACGGTCCGTCATCTCCTCGGCCAGCATGCGGCGCATGTCGGCGGCCTTCCGGCCCGGAAGTCCTGCGACCATATCCGAGACGGACTTCAGCATCGCCTCTGAACAGCGCGCGAGCAGGGCGGCAAGGGCGGCGGAATGGGCGGTCGAAAGCCCGGACATGCAAACACCTCGTGGCCTGGGATGCCCTGACCGAAGCTGGACCATGACAGTGCAGGGTTAACAGCCCCTATCCGGCTGCGCGTCTCACACCTCGGCGGTCGGAAGCTCCAGCAACACCTTCAGGCCGCCCATGTCGCTGTCACCGAGGGTGATACGACCGCCGTACGCCTTGGTCAGTTCGACCACGATGGACAGGCCGAGGCCCGATCCGGGCGTGGTTTCGTCCATCCGCATCCCGCGCTGGAGCGCCGCCTCGTGCTGATCGGCAGGCAGGCCAGGGCCATCGTCCTCAACGACGAGAACCATCTGGCCCAGACCGGTCGGGCCGGCCGAAATCCGGACCCGACGCTTCGCCCATTTGCAGGCGTTCTCCATCAGGTTACCGAGGATTTCCTGCAGATCCTGCCGCTCGCCACGGAAGCCAAGATCGTCCGGGGCGCGCCAGTCGATCTCGACACCCTTCGTCTCGAAGACCCGCTCCAGCATCACAGCCAGCTCGTCGACGACCTCGGCGATCGGCGTACGCTCGCCCAGCAGCTGCGCACGGGCGGCGGCGCGGGCCCGACGCAGGTGGTGATCGACCTGCGCCTTCATGATCTCGGTCTGCTTGCGCACGATATCCGGCAGCTGGCCCTGCTGCGTTCCCGCCTCGGCCAGCATGACCGACAGCGGCGTCTTCAGGGCATGAGCCAGATTGCCGACATGGGTGCGCTGGCGCTCGACCGTCTCCTGGTTCTGATCCAGCAGCCGGTTGACCTGTTCCGCCAAGGGCTGGATTTCCACCGGATAGGTTTTCGCGATCCTCGCCGCCTTGCCCTTGCGCACATCGGCGATCTCGTTGCGAAGGCCGAACAGCGGACGCAGGCCGATCTGAACCTGCAGGAAGACGGCGATGACGAGGCCGCCGCCCAGCATGGCCAGGGCGATCCAGGTGAAGGTCGCGAACTGCCGCGAGTCGGCATCCAGATCCGATCGGTCGAGACCGGCCATCAGGACGACGGGGCGCTCGCGTCCCGGCAGGGTCTTGAGGCTGGCGGCGATCCGCAGCGGCGCGCCCATCGGGCCACGTCCGTTGTAGCTGATGGTCTGGCCGAAGGCGCCGCGGAGGCGGTGCGGCAGGTCGCGCGGGACCGGCAGGTCCTCGCCGGCCAGAGACGGAGATCGGGCGAGGACCCGCACGCCCCGAGGGCCGTCCAGCTCCGCGACCGCCCAGTATTTCCCGGACAGGGGACGCAGCGTGCGGGCATCCTTTATCTCGGCGACCGTCACGTCAGCCGGTGTGGCGGTGCTGGCCAGCACGACCTCGTCGATCGTATTGGACAGGACATTGCCGAGCCGCCGAAGAGTGCTCTCGCTGTACTGGGTCGTCAGGGCCCAGCCGGTGACCAGCAGGGCGACGAGGATCCAGGCCGAGGCGAGCCAGATCAGCCGGCGGGTGAGGCTTCGCCCCGGGCGGCCGAACCAGCGCCCCCAGGTCTTCGGCTCCGCGATCGGGCCCCCTTCCCCCCCGCGCTCGGTCACGCCGCGTCGGACTCCCCGGCCAGCGGCGTCAGCCGGTAGCCCAGGCCGCGGACCGTCTCGATGCGATCGGAGCCGATCTTCTTGCGCAGACGGCCCACGAATACCTCGATGGTGTTGGAGTCGCGGTCGAAATCCTGATCGTAGAGGTGTTCCACCAGCTCGGTCCGGCTGATGACCCGCCCCTGGTGCATCATCAGGTAGTGCAGCAGGCGGTACTCGAGGGAGGTCAGACGGAGCGGCTCGCCGTTGACGCTGGCGCGGGCCGCTCGCGGATCAAGGCGCAGGCCGCCACACGACAGGGTCGCTGAGGCGATGCCGGCGGAGCGGCGCAACAGGGCGCGGAGGCGAGCCAGCAGTTCCTCGGTGTGGAACGGCTTCGTCAGATAGTCGTCGGCCCCGGCGTCGAAGCCGGAGACCTTGTCCGACCAGGCCCCGCGAGCGGTAAGGATCAGGACAGGCGTGGTCTTGCCTTCGCGGCGCCAGCGCTCGAGCACCGACACGCCGTCGATCTTGGGCAGGCCCAGATCCAGCACGATCACGTCATAGGGTTCGGTGTCGCCGAGGAAATGGGCTTCCTCGCCGTCCGCCGCATGGTCAACCGCGTATCCGGCATCGCCAAGGGCCGTTTTCAGCTGACGCGACAGATCGGCGTCATCCTCGACCAGAAGAACTCGCATATTGGCTCCTAGCGGTAGGCGCTGACGGAAACGTTGAAGATCCGGCCGTCACGCTCGAAGGCGAAGACATAGCGCCCGCCCTGCATACCCTGCGAGCCCACAAACCGCGCGCCGGCGCCGGCTTGCGACCGGGCGATGCTGGCGGCTTCCGAATAACTGATCTGCTGCCGCTCGCGATCCGGGCGCTGCTGCTGTTCCGGGCGTTCACGACGGGGGCCGCGATCCTCGCGGGCGCCTTGATCCTGCGCCGCAGCGCCGAGCGGCGCGGCGGCGATCAGGGCGGTCAGGGAGAGGGCGAGCATCCGTTTCATCATGAGTTCGATCTAGTCCTCGGCCTCTGAACAGCGGCTGAACGACCAGTGTAGTCCGGTTTCAGCTTCGGACCACCGGCCTCGCACACACGCGCGGACGAGCCTTTAGACGCCCGGGAGGACGAGGTCATCGGCCATGACGTCGATTTCATGCAGATGAACGTTAACTGACCTGCGATGTTCAGATGCGGCTCAGGCCCCGGGTGGTCTTCTCCATGTCAACGCAGCCGATCCGGTTGCGGTGCAAGCCAAGGAGAACGTCATGTTCAAGAAAGCCCTTATCCCCGCCCTCGCCCTGGCCGCGGCTACCGTGGCTGTCCCGGCCGCTGCATCGGCCGCTTCGGCGACGACCACGCAGTATCGCGGCGGTTACGAGCAGAACCATCGTGGCTGGCAGCCGATCGCCCAGCGTAAGTTCCAGCTCGATCGCCGGATCGACGTTGGCCAGCGCAACGGTCAGCTGAGCCGACGCGAGGCGACCCGTCTGCGCAACGAGCTGAACCAGCTCGTCCGCCTCGAATACTCCTATCAGCGCGGCGGTCTGAGCGTTCGCGAACGTCAGGAACTCGATGCCCGCTACGATCGTCTGTCGCGCCAGGTGCGTGACGAGCGCCGCGACCGCGACAACCGTCGCTACTAGGGCAAACGAGACATCGTCCCCGATGTCCGAGGGGCGCGATCCGCAAGGGTCGCGCCCCTTTCTCATGTCTCGATGCGGAGTTCGGGCCAGCGGTCGCGAGCGCTGGCGACGGCCTTGTGCCAGCCCCCGGCCAGCGAGCGATGCGGATTGGGGCGCAGGACCATGGCGAACATGTCGTCAAGGCCGAAGGGCGCGGCGACGCTGAAGCTGTCGTCGTCTTCCAGCCGGATACCGACCGCGAAGGCCGGGGCGACGAAGCGGCTCAGGGCCGTGTCGGTATCAGGCAGGGCGTCATAGGGTTCGCCGAAGCGGTTCTCGAACCACAGATGCACCCGCGCCTGATTGCGAACCTCCACGATGTCGCAGAAGGGCGGCTCGAAGGCGCCCGCGACGCGTTTGATGACCACGTCCTCGGCGTCCCAACTGGTGTCCGCGTCGAAATAGCCGAGGTCGTAGTCCTTGATGCCGTAGCCGGCCGGGCGCCCGGTCACATGGTTCCAGACGGCCTGATAGACGGCGCCCGAGAAGACGCGCCATTCGTTCAGGGCCAGACCGCGCACCGTCGTCAGGACGTGCATCAGGTCCGGATTGGCGCGGACGATGTCCGCGAGGCGCGCTTCGAGATCGCTCACCGGTCGCTCCGCATCGGCCAGGCGTGGTCCAGCGGACCGTGGCCACCGCCCAGACCCGGAGCCCGACGGATGGCCTCGGCGACATAGGCCCAGGCCTCGGTCACGGCGGCCTCGAGCGAAAGTCCCTTGGCCAGACCCACGGCGCAGGCGCTGGCGAGGGTGCAGCCGGTGCCATGGGTGTGGCGGGTGTCGACGCGTTCGCCCTCCAGCAAGGTTTCGCCGTGTTCCGTGACCAGAACGTCGATGACGCGGTCGCCCCCGGCGACATGGCCGCCCTTCATCAGCACCGCCTTCGCGCCCATGCCGATCAGGAAGGCGCCGGCACGACGCTGGCCGTCCAGATCGGTGACCGGAAGCCCGGTCAGGGCCTCGGCCTCGGGCGCGTTGGGCGTCAGCAGGGTCGCGCGGGGCACCATCAGCGACTTCACCGCCTCGACCGCCTCGTCAGGCAGCAGCGGATGGCCGCCCTTGGCGATCATGACCGGGTCGACAACCGCCGGAGCCGCGGAGGCGTCGAGAATCGCGGCGACGCGCTCGACGACCGCGGTGGAGCCCAGCATTCCGGTCTTGATGGCGTCGGTTCCGATATCGTCCAGCACCGCCCGGGCCTGCGCCTCGATCAAGTCCAGAGGCAGCGGATGCACACCGTGGACGCCAAGCGTGTTCTGGACCGTGATCGCCGTGATGGCCGTGGCCGCGAAGCCGCCCAGCGCGGTCACGGCCTTCACATCGGCCTGTATCCCGGCTCCGCCGCCCGAATCCGAACCGGCGATGATCAGAACGCGTCCCAGTGAGGTCATGAGGGGCAGATGGCCGAGACTCACCGATGACGCAAGCTGGCGTCCAGAGCCGCCTGCACCTTCAGCGCCTGAACGGTCTCGCGGACATCATGGACGCGAACGATGCCGGCGCCACGGCGGGCCGCCTCCAGCGCGAGAGCCAGCGAGCCGCCGAGGCGGTCCATGGGGTCAGCAGCGGTCGGGTCGATCACGGAGATCGTCCGCTTGCGGCTGGCGCCGTAGAGGACGGGAAGGCCCGCCGCGCCGATGCGTTCGAGGTTGGCGGTGAGCAGGAGGTTGTGCTCGACCGTCTTGCCGAAGCCGATGCCGGGATCGAGCCAGATGCGGTCGGGCGCGACGCCGGCGGCCATGGCCTCGCCCGCCCGATGGGCCAGCCAGGCGGCGACCTCGGCGACCACGTCGTCATAGTGCGGGGCGTCCTGCATGGTCCGCGGCTCGCCCTTCATGTGCATCAGGACGACATCGCAACCGAGCGCGGCCGCGGTCTTCAGGCCGTCGGGCGCGAAGCCCAGCGCGGCCACGTCGTTCCAGATCGTCGCCCCGGCCGCGACGGCGGCGCGGGCGACCTCGGGCTTCATGGTGTCGATGCTGATCGGCCCGCCCCAGGCCTTGGCGAGGCCGGCGATCACCGGGGCGGTGCGGGCGATCTCGTCGTCCACGCCGACCGGCTCGGCGCCCGGACGGGTGCTTTCGCCGCCGACGTCGAGAATGTCGGCGCCCAGCGCCACCAGCTTGAGCCCGTGAGCGATGGCGGCTTCCACCGTGTCGTGACGCCCGCCGTCGGAGAAGCTGTCAGGGGTGGTGTTGACGATGCCCATGACGCGGGGACGGCCCATCACGAGCGGCCCTGCGGATAGATGGTTTCGCCCTTACGCAGCATGTCGAGGGTGGCCTCGATACGCTTCTTGCGCCCCGCATCGGTCTTCAGCGACTGCAGGCGGAAGATCAGCGCGAAGCGGTTCTGGGCGGTCAGGGTCTCGAAGAAGGTCTTCGCCTTCGGATCGGCGTCCAGCGCGGCCTGAAGGTCGTCCGGAACGGTCGAGCCCTTGACCCGATAGGCGGCATCCCAGCGGCCGTCGGCCTTGGCCGCCTCGACCTGTTTCAGGCCGTGTTCGGTCATGCGGCCCGCCTCGATCAGGCGGGCGACATTGGCGACGTTGACCTGGCTCCAGACGCTCTTCTTTCCGCGCGGGACATAGCGCTGGAGGAAGCTCTTGTCGTCGAAGCCCTTGCGGACCGCGTCGATCCAGCCCCAGCACAGGGCGGCGTCGATGGCGTCGATGTGGTTTATCGACGGCAGGCCCGAACCCTTCTTGTGGATCTTGATCCAGACCTCGGGCGCAGTGGCGTGGTTCTCCGCCAGCCAGTTGTAGAAGGCGTCGAAGTCGACGAACTCGCGGACGTGCTTCGGATCGACGACGATGGGGGCCATCAGTCGCGCCCGCCGATCAGCTTGCCGATCGCTTCCAGATAAACGCCGAACGCCTTGCGCCCCTCGGTGGTGATCGAAACGCGGGTGAGGGGTTTGTTGTCCCTGAAGCTCTTGGCGATGGAGACGTAGCCCGCCTCCTCCAGCTTCTTCAGGTGGACCGACAGATTGCCCTGCGTCGCCTCGAGCACCGTCTTCAGCTCGGTGAAGTCGGCGCTGTCGACGTCGGCCAGATAGACCATGATCCCCAGCCGCATGCGGCCGTGGATGACGTCATCAATCCTGCCGAGGTCGGCCAGTCCCATGGATCAGGCCGCCTTCCCGCCCCGGGCGTCGCGGAACATGACCCAGCCCGGCAGGGCGAACAGCAGAAACAGGGCGATGGTGCAGACGCCCAGGTAGGCCAGCGGTTCGCGCACCAGCACGCCCAGCGCGACCGCCGCGACCCAGCCGCCCAGCGAGGTCGCCAGCATCCAGGCCCGCTTTTTCAGGGTCCACGCCACCAGCCAGGCCGCGGCCTGGAGGGCGAAAACGATGGCGCCATAGTAGAGCCAGATGGCGAAATCCTGATCGCGGATGGCGCCGACAGAGAAGACGATGACGACGGCGGCGTTGGCCATGCCCGTAGCGCTGAAGACGGCGCTGGTCATGCGGGCGGCCAGCGGTCCGTGGTTCGAAGGCCCCGCCTTGCGATCGCGGAGGATCGCCCAGGTCAGGATGGTGAGGAAGGTCGCAGTGATTCCCGCGACGAAGATCAGATTGGCGAAATCCGGCCAGCGGATCACGCCAAACACCTGCCCGAGGTGGAACAGGCACTGTAGACCGTAGAGCAGCCCGCCCGCCAGATAACAGATGGCGAGGGTCATCGGCGGCCGGCCCGAGCCCTCGACGATCGAGCGCATGAAGGCGAGGTCGTCCTCGGGGGAATGCAGTCGGGGTCTGGAGGTCATGGCGGCGACTCTGTTGGAACCGGCTGGCCCATGGGTTGGACGAGCCGGTCAGCCTTGGCAAGCTATTCGGCGGGAACCGCGGCGGCGGCAGGTCTTGTCCAGGGGATGCGCCGCCCGTTGAGCCACTTGCCCATGAAGGTGTGGCGCACCAGCAGCTCGTAGGTCAGCAGGCAGATCGCGAAGACGCCGAACGACACGCCCGCGAGCTTGGCCCACCAGGGTCCGCCCCAGTCCTGAACCCAGACCTGCGCCAGCATCACCAGCGGCAGGTGCAGGATGTAGATCCAGTAGGAGGCGTCCGAGAGGTAGCGGCGCACGGCGCTGTGACCCGAGAGGAAGCGAACGCACAGGGCGGTGGCGGCAAGGGCCGAGGCATGGACGGCGACAGCCATCACGGCGGCAGTCAGCGCCTTGGCTTGGGTCGGCTCGGCCATCGGCGTCAGGTTCGGGCCGCCGCCGAGGATCCAGCCCCAGACGCCCGCGGCGACGGCGAGGATCAGATAGACCGGCCACCAGCCGGCCAGACGGCCCAGCAAATCGCGTCGGCGGTCCAGCATGAAGCCGAGCGCAAACGCCATGCCGAAACCGACGAGCGCAGCAGTATGCGGCACCACGCCGGCATCCGGCGTCGGCACGGCGAAGAAGGCGATCCACTTCGGGTCCAGCCAGAAGGCCAGGGCCAGGGGCGCGGCCAGGACGAGGGGCGTGTGCCAGCCGATCAGCGCGCCGGTCAGACGGTCGACCATCCGGCCCCAGCCGCCGCCGCGATCCAGCGCTGCGAACGGCGCGCGCAGAACCAGGGCCGCGATGCAGAACAGGCAGAGGACGTAGAGGAACCACAGGTGGGTCAGCGGGAAGTTGGTCCAGTCATAGGTCGGTGGCGGAGGCGGCGGGGCACCGGGCGTGACCAGCCCGTTGGCATGGGCGTTCCAGACCAGGGCCGTGATGATGCCGGCCATCACCGGGAACCAGAAGGCCGACAGAGGCCCGGCGATACGAACGGCCCTGTCCTTCGCAAAACCCCACCATCCCTTCCGGGACAACATCATATGGGCGAACAGGCCGGCGATCAGGAAGAAGGCCGTCATACGGAACAGGTGGATCGGGAAGAACAGCCATGCGGCGCCGATCGAGCGACTGTCGTCGCCCACAATCCAGATCTGTTCGGGGAAGAAGGACAGGCTGGCGTGCAGCACCACGCCCAGCAACAGGGCGCCGGCCCGCAGGGCGTCGAGGCCATGCAGGCGCTCGGCCGGGTGAATTTCGGAAGACGACATGGGACAGCCCCCTCTGAGCATCGATATGTGCGATCTATAACAGACTAGTCTGCATTGCAAACTTGTTCGCCAAACGAGAGCCCCGGCCGGAGTTTGATTTTTACGGCCGTGATCCGGCCGTCCCGGCTGTGTGCATCGAGATATCCCAATGCCCTCTCGCACCACTGGCAACGCGGCCGCGCGCCAGCCTGCCACTCGCCTCAGCGCAACCGATCACGCCCTGCTGACCACTCTTGTCGGAGATTCCGAAGCTCATGGCATGACAGGTCTGCTCCAGCAGGAACCCGATCGCGCGACCATCGACCATTCGGGGCGACGCCTCCCCACGGTCGGCCTGAACCGCTCGGTTCACTACGTCGACGATCGCGGCGGCGGGCGGCGCCACGTAAGGATCGTGCCTCCGTCGGAGGCCGATATCGATCGCGGCCTCATCTCGCCGCTGTCGCACGTCAGGGCGGGCCTGCCGGGCCCCGGCGCGGGTCAGTCGATCCGCTGGCCTGATCCTGCGGGCCAGATGCGCAAACTCACCGCGGTTCTCATCGAGGACGATAACGCCCTGGTCTGAACGCATGAAGGGCCGGAGATCGCTCTCCGGCCCTTCTGCATTGTTCGTCCGAAAGCCTTCTAGTGGACCGTCGGAGCCTCGACCTCGGTTCCGTCGGACACCGGGGTGATCGGCACCGAGACCGAAGGCCCGGCGTTGGGGAAGTTGTTCTCGTCACGGTTCGGCGCGACGCCCTTCTCCAGCAGATCCTTGATCTCCTCGCCCGAGAGGGTCTCGTACTCGAGCAGGGCCTGCGACAGTTTCTCATGATCCTCGGCCTTGTCGGTCAGGATCTTGCGGGCCTCGTCCCAGCCGCTGGTGACCAGCCGCTTGACCTCTGCATCGATGGTCCGGGCGGTCTCTTCCGAGACGTTCTGGCTGCGCGCCACCGAGTGACCGAGGAAGACCTCTTCCTGGTTCTCGCCATAGGCCACGGTGCCCAGAACGTCGGAGAAGCCCCAGCGCGTGACCATGGCGCGGGCAAGCTTGGTGGCCTGTTCGATGTCCGACGAGGCGCCCGAGGTGATGTTCTCCTTGCCGAAGATCAGCTCTTCCGCCACGCGGCCGCCGGCCATGATGGCGATGCGGTCGATCATCTGCTGGTACTTCATCGAGTAGCGGTCGCCCTCGGGCAACTGCATCACCATGCCGAGCGCACGGCCGCGCGGGACGATGGTCGCCTTGTGCACCGGATCGGCCATCCTGACGTTCATGGCGACGATGGCGTGGCCGGCCTCGTGGTAGGCGGTCAGGCGCTTCTCTTCCTCGTTCATGGCCATCGACTTGCGCTCGGCGCCCATCATGACCTTGTCCTTGGCGTCCTCGAAGTCGCGGTGGGTGACCATGCGCCGGTCCTTGCGGGCCGCCATCAGGGCCGCCTCGTTGACGAGGTTGGCAAGGTCGGCGCCCGAGAAGCCGGGCGTGCCCCGGGCGATCGTCTTGACGTTGACGTCGGCGGCCAACGGAACGTCCTTCATGTGGACGCGCAGGATCTTCTCACGGCCCGAGACGTCGGGGTTCGGCACCACGACCTGACGATCGAAGCGGCCGGGACGCAACAGGGCCGGGTCCAGCACGTCGGGCCGGTTGGTGGCGGCGATCAGGATGATGTTCTCCGACGCCTCGAAGCCGTCCATCTCGACCAGCAGCTGGTTCAGGGTCTGCTCACGCTCGTCATTGCCGCCGCCGAGACCGGCGCCGCGGTGACGGCCGACCGCGTCGATCTCGTCGATGAAGATGATGCACGGGGCGTTCTTCTTGGCCTGCTCGAACATGTCGCGCACGCGGCTGGCGCCGACGCCGACGAACATCTCGACGAAGTCCGAACCCGAGATCGAGAAGAACGGCACGCCGGCCTCACCCGCGACGGCGCGCGCCAGCAGCGTCTTGCCGGTGCCCGGAGGGCCGACCAGCAGGGCGCCCTTGGGGATCTTGCCGCCCAGACGCTGGAACTTGCCCGGATCCTTCAGGAAGTCGACGACCTCCTGCAGTTCGTCCTTGGCTTCGTCCACGCCGGCGACATCCTCGAAGGTCTTGCGCCCCTTGTGCTCGGTCAGCAGCTTCGCCTTGGACTTGCCGAAGCCCATGGCCCCGCGCGCCCCGCCCTGCATCTGGCGCATGATCAGGATCCAGAGGCCGATGATCAGGATGAAGGGCAGCAGGCCGATCAGGGCGCTGACCCAGATGGGCTGGCGGGCTGACGGAGTCTCGACCACGGCCCCCGACGCGACCAGGGCCTCGATCATGTCGTTGTTCTGGATCGGCGTGGTGACCTTGACGACACCGCCGTCTCGCAGGGTCGCGGTCACGTCGTCGCCGCGCACCTTGGCCTCGGTCACCGCACGGGCGTCGATCGCCTTGCGGAAGTCCGAATAGTTCATGATCTTGGGCCGGGCGGCCGTTCCATTGGCCGCAGCAGGCGCGGCGGCTCCGGGAGCGGCGGCGTTCTGCAGCGTGCCGCCGCGGTTGAGAACCACATAGGTTCCCAGAAGGGCCAGCAGGACCGCGCCGATGATGGCCAGGTTGCGCAGGTTCATTCTCGTCTCGACTCCTCGATCCGCCGGCGGCGGAGCGTCACTTCGTGATGTCAGCGCCCGAAAATAGGTGGTTCCAAGGCGTTGCGCCATGCATGGCGAGGCCAAGGTCCCGTTCGTGCGTCATTCGGTCCAGCGCGAGACCCAGTCTTTCGCCGACCAGACATCGCGCCTTCGCCGCCTCTCCTGCAAGAACCGGGGCAGCGCCGCCGTCCCGCAGCAGGACGGGACGGGCGGCGCGCGCAGGCGGGGGAAGCGCCCTGAGCGCCTGACCTTCGGCGTCGGACAGACGCATCAGTCGTCCCGCGGCGGGACCCACCGACCAGCCCGGCGATGGCGCGACAAGCGCCCAGCGGCCGTCCCACACGGTTTCGGAGTCGGGTCGGAGCACGACATCGTGAGCGTCGGCACGTCGGAACTCGCCGGGCTCACGCATGACAAGGACTGCCTCGCCGGTGGCTACCAGGCGGGAGCCGCACGCTGTTGCCGTGAAGATCTCGCCCGAGCGAAGTCGAGAGAGGAGGACGTCGAGGCGGTCGCCCCGGGGCGGCCGATCGCCGCCGCCGGCGCAGACGAGGGCGGCGGACATGGCGCGGGCGGAAACGTCGCGGCCAAGACGGATCAGGTCGTCCCCGACCGCGAGGACGCCGTGCGCCGGCCCCGGCTCGACAGGGGCGGCGCGAGCGCCGCACAGGCGGGCGCGAGCGCGACTGCGGGTGTGGCGGGGGTCGGTATTGGCCGGGTCGTCAATCCAGTCGGCGCCCTGCCCTGTCAGCCAGTCCCGAAGCTCGGTTCGTCCGGCATGGAGCAGCGGACGCAACAGCATGAAGCCCCGCCCCTCCGGCCATACTGGCGACGGCGACCATTCTCTCAGCTGGCCGAGGGTCGAGCCTTCGGCCCGCATCAGATCGGCCTCGGCGATGTCGTCGGCAGTATGGGCGAAAAGGACGACACGGGCGCCGGCGGCTCGGGCGGCTTCGGCGATCAGGGCGTGGCGGGCGGTGCGGGCGGCGGCCTGCATCCCGGTGGCGGGCTTGTCGTCGGTCCAGCGCAGGGCCTGCCAGTCAGCGCCCAGGCCCCTCGCATGTTCCCCCGCACGGGCGGTCCAGGCGACGCTGTCGGAGTGGAGGCCATGGTCCACCGTCAGGGCCAGCAGGCGGCGAGCGTTTGTCTGCGCCCATCCGGCCACCAGATGCAGCAGGGCGACGGAATCGCCGCCGCCGGACAGGGCGACGGCAACCGGATGATCGACATGGGTTTCGAGCTTGCGGTCGAGGACCGCCCTCGCCTGCGTCAGCCAGCCCGGAACGACAGGGCTCAGCCCGGTCTCCGCGCCGGCGGGCGGGCGGCCGGGGCGGCGCAGGCGAAGCGGGTGCGCATTTCGGTCGCCCGCGCGCGCAGGGCCGCCGAGGAGGCCTCGGCATAGCGATTGGTGAAATCGACGAGGGCGCTGCAGGCGGCCGTCTTGTTGTCCGATTCGAACAGGGCGCTGGCCAGCTCCAGCACAGTGGCCGGAGCCCACGGGGTGGTCGGCCAGCCGCGCAGCGCCGAGGCGTAGGCGCGCACGGCGTTCTCGTGGTCGCCAGCGGCGACGCGAAGGTCGCCCAGACGACTGTTCGCCTCGCGGGCCTGCGGCGTGTCGGGCCAGGCGGCGACCACGGTCTGCAGGGCGCGATCGGCCATGGCCGGATCGGTCGAGATCAAACGGACGGCGGCGGTCAGGTCGCGAGCCGCGTCGCCGGTCGGCGAGGTGGTCGGAATCGGGCTGTTGAGCTCGCGCTCACGGGCGGCGGTCGTCTCGATCGCGCGCACCCGGGTGTCGGCCTCGCGCAGGCGCGCAGCCAGTTCGGTGTTCTCGCGGCGCGACTCGTCCAGGGCGAAGGTCAGTCGCTCGAGGTCGCCGTTGACCCGTTGCGTGGTCGCCTCGAGATCGCGCAGGCGACGGTCCATGATGTCGACGCGGCCCTGCAGGGCGATGACTTCCGGATCCGGCTCGACCAGCACGGGCTGGCCCGCGGCGTTGCGCTGGGTCACGGCGCGTTCAAGACGGCGGACGTTGCGATCCAGCTGGTCCAGGCGGCGCTTGTCCCACTGGACCGGCTCAAGCGGAGCGGTCTGGGCGACGACGGTGGTCGTGCCGGCGATCAGCGAAACGCCCACGAGCGTCAGGATCGCCTTGCGCGAGAAGAGGAGCGAACGAAGTCGGGACGTCTGGATCATGGGAAAATCCTATCCTTGGCTTTGCGGCGGCGGCAAGGCCGGTCAGGTTCCGACCGCCAGCCAGACCACAGCGAAGACAAACAGCAGCGAGGCGATCAGGCAGAAGATCTGCAGGAAGAAGAACCGCCAGATGGTCGAGACCCAGCTCAACGAGTAGCCGCCCTTCAACTGCGCGAACTGGTGCACGGGGAAGCCGAACATGATGGCGAACCAGGCCACTCCCCCAAGCCAGGGACTGATGAAGCCCAGGGCAATGGCCAGCACGCTGATGATGGTCGCGAAGGTCAGCGAGTAGAGGACGAAGACGCCGTGATCATAGAGCGTCGCTTCGCGGCGCCACAGGAACAGAAGCGCCATGAAGGGCACCGACAATGGCACCAGCAGGAAGGCGAATTTGTAGAAGGTCTGCTGGATCTTGTAGAGCGCCAGGTCCGGATTCATCAGCTTCTTGGCCATCTTCTTCGCGCCCGGACCGCTATCTTCCGACGCATAGATGCGGGCCGCGACGTCGTGCACGCCGGCCTGCCAGCTACCCGGCGCGAGCCCGTCGGCGCGGGGGGCGCCCTGCTCGGCCTTGGTGCCCGACATGCCGGCCAGAACGTTGTCGGCGACGGCGAGAGCGACCTGGTCATCGGCGCTGGTCGCCGTGGCACGGGCCTCGGCGATCTGTCGCCGCCCCTGCTCGAACTCCGCGGCTCCCTCCGCTCCCGCCACCGTAGCGACAGGATTGAGGGTCGGTTGAGGCATGTGGACGAAGCTGAGCGCGAAGAAGGTCAGGAAGACCGTGAACAGGAAGATCGCCAGCGGCGAGACATAGGTCGCGCGCTTGCCATGGATCCACTCGCGGGTCAGGCGGCCCGGATTGAAGGCCAGCAGCGGCAGGGTCCGCCAGATGCGGGCGTCGAAGTGGAGGACGCCGTGCAGCAGCTCCTCGCCGAGGTGCAGCAGCGTGCGGTGGACGTGGGTCGGCTGCCCGCAGTTCGAGCAGAAATTGCCCGAGGTCCCGGCCCCGCAATCGGAGCAGATGTTGTCCTCATGCTCGCCCGCATGACCGGTCGGCTTCTCCACGGCGCCCGCGATCAGGCCCGCGGTGACGGCTCCGCCTGCTGCTTCGAGATCCATGCACACACCCCCACCCGGAATCGCCGGGACTTTGAGGACCGGACGCCCAAAAGAAAAGGGGCGCCGGCCTTGCCGACGCCCCTTTCAGGATCTGGATCAGGCGATGCTCAGCGCGTGGCGCCCGAGACGATCGCCGTGTGGGCGTTGCGGTTGCGCGCCCAGGCGTCCTCGTTGGAGCCGGCCGCGATCGGACGCTCCTTCCCGTAGCTGATCGTGTCGATGCGGGCGGCGGAGATGCCGCGCTCGATCAGGTACGAGCGGACCGATTCCGCGCGGCGGGCGCCCAGGGCGAGGTTGTACTCCCGGGTGCCGCGTTCGTCGGCGTTGCCCTCGATGCGGATGGTGACGTTCGGGTAGCGCTGCAGCCACGCGACCTGGGCGTCCAGACGCGGGAAGGCTTCAGAGCGGACCGTGTAGCTGTCGAGGTCGAAATAGACCCGGTCGCCGACGTTGACGACGAAGTCCTGCTCCGAGCCCGGCGCCGCCGCGCCGCCGATATTGCCGCCATCGACGCCGCCGTTGTTCACGGGCGGATACTGCGGGCCGGTCGGCGGCGGCACGTTGTTGCCGGCGCCCGTGTCTGTTGCCGGTCGCGGGGTGCAGGCGGCGATCGCGGTCACGGCCACGCCGACGGCGGCCAGACGGATCAGGGTGGAAGGCTTGAACATATCGGTCTCCATTCTGCCCGAAGCTGACCGCCCCGGATGATAGCTTTGCTGTACTCGTCGGTACTGTGCCGTCAGGCCTTTCGCCAGCCGGATAACGCGGGAGTGAGCCGAAAGGCTCCGCTTGTGATCAGTTGGAACAGGCGTCTGCGCCCCCACCGCTGCTGGCGGGCTGGCCGTCCAGCAGGGGCGACCAGGCCGGATCGGTGCCGCGTCCGCCATAGCCGGCCTGGTTCACGACGCGGCCCGACAGATCCACGGTCCACAGACGGGTGTCGCCGCCCGGGCTCTGGCGCGAAAACATGATGTAGCGGCCATTGGGCGCCCAGGACGGGCCTTCCTCGAAATAGCTGGACGACAGGATGCGCTCACCCGAGCCGTCCGGCGCCATGACGCCGGTCGAGAACCGGCCGCCGCCCTGTTTGGTGAAGGCGATCAAATCACCGCGCGGGCTCCAGTTCGGGGCGGTGTAGAGGCCGCCGCCCCGCGAAATCGGACGCTGACCTGACCCATCGGCGTTCATCACATAGAGGCGAGCTGAGCCCGAGCGATCCGAGGTGAAGACGATGCGGCTGTTGTCCGGGCTGAACGACGGCGAGGTGTCGATGCCGGGATCCGAGGTCAGGCGGCGGAGCTGGCGGCTGGCCAGATCCATCACATAGACGTCGGTGTTGCCGCCGCGGATGATCGAGAACGCCAGCTTCGAGCCGTCGTTCGAGAAGCGGGGCGCCAGCACCTGGCCGTCGAACTCGCCCAGGCTTTCGCGGCGACGGGTCTGCAGGTTGAACAGATAGATGCGGCTGTAGTCGCGGCCGAGCGCGACATAGGTGATCTCGTTCGGATCGTGCACCGAGAAGCGCGGCGACATGATCACTTCATTGCCGTCAGTCAGATACTCGGGATTGTAGCCGTCCTGGTCCGAGATCGCGAGGCGCGACAGACGGTTCAGCTGGGTGCCGCTTTCCGAGACGAAGACCACGCGGCTGTCGAACAGGCCGGTCTCGCCGGTCATGCGGGCATAGACCATGTCCGCGATCTTGTGGCCGACACGGCGCCATTGTTCGGGTGTCGCTGTGAACTGGTAGGAGGTCAGCTGGCACTGGCGCTGGGGATCGTACAGGCGGAAGCCGAAGTCGTTGCGGCCATCGGGCCGAGGCGTGACCGAGCCGTAAAGCACCGCCTGCGCGCCGATGGAGGTCCACTGCGGGAAGTTCGGCGCGTTCGCCAGCGTCAGGCCGGTTTCGACGAAGCTGGCCGGATCCATGGGCTCGAAATAGCCCGAACGACGGAGGTCCGAACGGATCACGCCAGACAGCTCGGAACCGTTGGCGCCGCTGAAGTCGGCCACGGCGATGCGGAAGGCGCGGATCACGCCCTGATCGACGATAATCTCCTGTCCACCCGCCGGCGGCGTCTGTGCGGCGGCGGCGAACGGGGCCAGCACCGCGGCGGCGGCGACCGTGGCGATCAGGGCCTTCATACGCATCTTAGTCCTCCAGGCAGTCGTCTTGGCGTCGATGGGCGTCGCTCGCACCCAGCTTCAGTGTGAATACGGCGACTTTCCGACAGTCGTTTGAATGATCAGATCCGGTCAGCGGTTTCGACACATCGGTTCGGTGCGGAACGAAAAACGCAATTCCTGCTGTTCGTAGCCGTTGGGCATCGAAAAGGGCGCGGTGGCGCGAATGGCGCGCTCGACACCGTCGGCGATCGCCCTGTTGGCGTGCTGCGCGCGAACCGAGCCGACGATACGGCCGCGTTCGTCAAGGGTGACGCGGGCGCTGATGACGGCGCTGCCCCCGCCCGGCAGATCGCAGGGCAGGTCCCAGTTGGCATAGATCTGCGAGGCGAGCGCCTGCAGGTCGCCCTGCCCGACCGCCTGAGGCGCGGAGCCCCGACCCTGCTGGCCCGTCGCCGGGCGGGTCCCCGGTCGGGTCGCCGTTCGGGGCGGGCCCGCGATCGCGTCGAGGTCCAGTCCCTGTTCGCGAGGCGGGTTGGGACGCGGCGGCGTCGGTCGC
>JBQVQW010000006.1:0-138916 GCA_052441165.1 Caulobacteraceae bacterium
GCGTTTCGGCCGTCGCGGCAGCCGGAGCGGCGGTGTCGGCAGCCGCAGCCGCGGCGCGGGCGGCCAGACGCTGCTGCGCCTCGAAGCGGCGGGCCAGTTTCTCGGTCAGGACGCGGGCCGCGGCGGGGTCCATCTGCGCCATGACGGCGGCCAGAGAGCGGGGACGCATGGCGGCGGCCACCGGCAGGCGGACATCGTCGTCAAGGGTGGCGAAGACACGGGCGGCCTCGCGAGGGCGCATGGCGGAGTACACTGCCACGAGCCGGTCGATCTCGGCCTGCTCACGCTCTCCGACCTGACCCAGCATCGCGGCCACCTCGGCCTTCACGGCCTCCAGGGCGGCGACCTTGGCGTCCAGCTTCTGTTCGGCCGCGGCCATCAGCGGCAGCATGGCGGCAAGGTCCTGATCGCGAGCATCCAGTTCGGTGCGGCGCTGCGACAGCGACTGGATGACCCGAAGTTCGGCCGGCGAGATGCCGGCCTGCTGGGCCAGCTGCTCCGGCGTCAGGGCGCAGACGGCCGCAGGCGGCGTGGACGGCGCCGCGGCCGGAACGGCTTCCTCGGCCCAGGCGCGGGCGCCCTCGAACAGGCCCGGCGCGACGCCGATGGCGCGCACCACCACGACGCCGCCGATGGCGACGGCGATCAGGGGAAGAAGGCGGGGAATCTTGCGCATGGCGTTACTCGGGCGGGGGTCAGGCGGCGAACAGGTCGTCGTCCAGCCTGCGGCGCGCCTGGTTGAGGCTTTGCTTCGCAGACTGGTTAGCGGTCAGGGCGCCGAGGATGGCGCGGACGTTGTCGCGGCCTTCCGGCGCACGGGCGGGGGTGGACAGACCCTGAATGCGCTCGGCCAGGGCGGCCATGCGCAGGGCGCGTTCGTCATCCTCGGCCGCAGCGACCGGCGTGGCTGGAGCCGGCGCAGGGCGCGGGGCTTCACGGACCGGTTCGGCGGCGCGGAGGGCCGGGACAGGGGGTGCGCGGGCGATCAGAGCCTCGAGTTGGGCCTTCACCTCCCGCGCCTTGACGATCCGGTCGTGCAGCAGGTCCGTTTCCTGCCCCGAGGCGCGGAGCGAGGCCATGGCGGCCTCGGCGCGGCCGGCGGCCTGGTTCAGGTCGTTCACCGCCGAGGCGAAGGCCAGCTGACCCGCGCGCAGCGCCGTCAGCTTTCGCTCCAGCCGCACCCCGTAGCCCAGCGCCGCGACCAGCAGCAGCATCAGCACGCCGTCCAGAATCATGCCGGTCACCAGCGTTTCCCTTTCGACAGGTGGGCGGCGGCCTCGACGTTCACCGGCGCCTCGACACGCACGGCGATGTGCTGCCCCTTGCGGCCCATGCGGCCGACGGTCAGCGGAATGGCGCCCGCCCGGACCGTGATGTCGGAGTCCGGGGTGGCGTTCAGCATCAGGGTGTCGCCGACCTTCAGGTTCAGCACCTGCGACAGCGGGACCTGCTGCTCGTCCAGCACGGCGCGGACCTCGGTCTCGGTGGTCCAGAGCTCGGTGGCCAGGTGGCCTTCCCAGATGTTGTCGCGGCCGAACTTCTCACCCATGAACTGCTGCAGCAGCATCTTCCGGATGGGCTCGAGCGTGGCGTATGGAAGAAGCAGCTCGACGCGGCCGCCGCGGTCTTCCATGTCGATGCGCAGCTTCACGAGGATGGCGGCGTTGGCCGGGCGGGCGATGGCGGCGAAGCGCGGGTTCGTCTCCAGGCGGTCCAGATTGAAGTGGACGGGCGTCAGGGGCTCGAAGGCCGCCTGGGCGTCAGCCAGCACGACCTCGATCATGCGCTGGACCAGAACCCGCTCGATAGTGGTGTAGGGACGCCCCTCGATGCGCAGGGCCGCGGTGCCGCGACGGCCGCCCAGCAGCACGTCGACGATCGAATAGATCAGGTTGGAATCGACCGTCAGCAGGCCGTAGTTGTCCAGCTCCTCGGCGCGGAACACCGCGAGAATGGCCGGCAGCGGGATGGAGTTCAGATAGTCGCCGAAGCGGATCGACGAGATGTTGTCGAGACTGACCTCGACGTTGTCGCTGGTGAAGTTCCGCAGGGAGGTCGTCATCAACCGCACCAGGCGGTCGAATACGATCTCCAGCATCGGCAGCCGCTCGTAGGAGACCAGCGCCGAGTTGATGATCGCCCGGATGCCCGAGCGCTCGGAGCCGTCGTCGTCGCCCAGGTCGAAGCCGAGCAGATTGTCGATCTCGTCCTGGCTGAGCACGCGCTCAGAGACGGTCGAACGGTCGTCCGCAGCCTCTTCAGGCTCGGCAAACGGATCCGCGCTTTCGGCGAAGGCGGCGTCCGTCATCCGTTGTGCACCAGCATTTCTTCGATCAGCACCGCGTCCACCTTGCCCGGTGCGGCGATCAGATTGACGCGACGCAGGATTTCGGCGCGCAGCTGGAAGGTGCCGGCCGATCCGGCCAGGTCCTCAGGACGCAGTTCGCGCAGGAAACCCTGGAACATGTCCTGGACCCGCGGCATCTCGGCCTGCAGATGTTCGGCGATCGCCGCGTCCTTCATCTCGAGGGTGAGTTTCAGCTTCAGCAGAGTGGGCCGCCCCGCCGCGCCCTGGATGTTCACCACCATGTCGGGCAGGGTGTAGAAGGTTACGCCGTCGGGTCCTTCGGCGATGACGCCCAGCGCAGGATTGGCTTCGCCCTCGGCGCCGCCTCCATGTCCGTCGCCGCCCTTCTTCTCGCCATGGCCTGCGCTTTTCTTCTCGGCATGTCCGCCCGCCTTCCCGGCGCCGTGGTCTCCCTCGGCCGCTGCGGGCTTGGGCTGCATCAGCATGAAGGCGGCGCCGCCGCCGCCGCCCAGGATCACCAGTGCGGCGGGGATGATGATGAAGAGCAGCGGGAGCTTCTTTTTGGCGGGCGGCGCATCGCCCTCCCCGCCTTCGGACACGGCCACGGCGGTCGATTCGCCGTCCGAAGGCGCCGCCTCGCCCTTCTTTTTCTTGCCGAACTTCAACATGACGAGGCCCCGAGAATCTCGACGGCCATTCCAGCGTTTTTTGGTTAACGAGCCGTTTAGAACCGGCAAATCCTGCCGGGCTCGAAAGCAGGCTGCACAGCAGAAAAGCCCGCCAGCGCTGGATTAACCCTGTTGGCACGACCGTTGCGAGACGAAGCGGTGAAAGGAGCCGCCCGTGGAAAACGCCGCCTACGTCGGACTGTCACGCCAGATGACCCTGCGACGGGAACTGGATATCGTGGCGAACAACATCGCCAATGCAGACACGACCGGCTTCAAGGTCGAGCAGCTGCTGGTCGGTGAGGAAGTGGGCCAGCGCGCCCGCAACGCCTTCGTTCGCCCGGGTGTCAGCTTCGTCATGGACAACGGGGTCGGCCGCGATTTCAGCCAGGGCGCGCTGAGCCAGACAGGCCGGACACTCGACTTCGCCATCGAGGGCGAAGGGGCTTTCTTCCGGGTTCAGGACGGAGCGAACGAGGCCTACACCCGCGACGGCTCGTTCACGGTCGATGCCCAGGGCCGCCTGATGACCGAAGGCGGGCATCCGGTCATGGGCGACGGCGGCGAGATCATCCTCAACCCCGAGCTGGGACAGGTCTCCGTGGGAGCCGACGGGACGATCAGCCAGGACGGTGAGACCGTCGGCCGGCTGTCGGTCGTACGCTTCGACGCGCTGGGCGTGCTCGAGAAGGGTGGCGACGGCCTGTATCGCAACGCCTCCAATGCCGTGGCGCAGGAGGCGCCGGACGCCCGCATCCGTCAGGGGATGCTGGAGGGCTCCAACGTCAACCCGATCCTCGAGATCACCAACCTCATCGAGATCCAGCGCGCCTACGAAAGCGTGACGCGGATGATCGAGGGCAACACCGACCTGTCCCGTCGCGCCGTCGAGCGCCTCGGCCGGGCCGCCTAAGGGAGAGCCGGAAAATGCGCGCGCTCAGAACCGCCGCCTCGGGCATGGCTGCACAGCAGCTGAACGTCGAGGTCATCTCGAACAACATCGCGAACATGAACACCGTCGGCTACAAGCGCCAACGGGCGGAGTTCCAGGATCTGCTCTATCACAACGTCGAGCGGATGGGCGCGCAGTCGTCCACCCAGGGCACCGTGGTCCCGACAGGCATCCAGATCGGCGCAGGTGTGAAGGCCGGGGCAGTCTACCGCATCACCGAGCAGGGCACGCCGACCCAGACCGGCGGCCGCTACGACATGGCGATCGAGGGCAAGGGTTACTTCCAGATTCTTATGCCGTCAGGCGAGACGGCCTACACCCGCGCCGGAAACTTCGCCGTCAACGGGGAAGGCCAGCTGGTCACCGACGATGGCTACCCGGTCCAGCCGAACATCTCGGTGCCCCAGGACACCGTGGACGTCACCGTGTCGAAATCGGGCCAGGTGCAAGTGATAACCGCCGGCCAGACCGAGCCGACCATCGTCGGTCAGCTGGAGCTGGCGACCTTCTTCAACGAGGCGGGACTGGAAGCCATCGGCGACAATCTGCTGCTGGAGACCACCGCCTCCGGTCCCGCGAACATCGGCTCGCCGGGCGAGGTCGGGTTCGGCGAGATCCTGCACGGCTTCACCGAAGCCTCGAACGTCGACGCTGTTGCGGAGATCAGCGCGCTGATCATCGCCCAGCGCGCCTACGAAATGAACTCCAAGGTGATCACCACGGCAGATCAGATGCTGTCCGTCAGCGCGCAGGTGAAGTCGTGAGGACCCTGATCCTCGCTGCGATCGCAGCGGTCTTCATCGCCTCGCCAGCCCTGGCCGGGCCGGTGACCCTGAAGAGCAATCCGGTCGATCACGACGGCCAGGTCACACTGGGCGATCTGTTCGACGGCGCAGGGCCGGCCGCCAACGTCGTCGTCGGCCGGCGCGGCGGCCCTTCACTGGTGTTCGAGGCGGCCCAGCTTCAGGGCATGGCCCGTCAGGCAGGACTGGACTGGGCAAATCCGACCGGGCTGCGTCGGGTTGTGGTGCGTGCGGCCTCCGCCGCCCCGGCGACGGACGGAAACCCGGCGCCGACTCCGGCTGTCGCCGCCGCGCTGACCCCCGCCCCGCGTGTTTCGGCAGCCGGACAGCGCATCATCAGCCGCAACGATATCGTCGAGGTGGCCTACGAGGTCGGCGGCATACGTCTGACCATCTCGGGGCGGGCCGAAGGCAACGCCACCGAAGGCCAGCGGATCGCCATCCGCAACCTGCAGTCCAATCGCGTGATCGACGCCGTCGCCACCGCACCCGGCATGGCCGTCGCCGGCCCCGCCGCCCAGGCGCTTCGCGCCCAACAGTTCGCCGCCCGCTAAGAGGGAAGCCCACCATGCGTACCGCCCTGATCGTCTCCGCCGCCGCCCTGTCCCTGGCCGCCTGCTCCACCGCCGTGGAGGCCGTCCGCGGTCCCGAACTGGCTCCCATCGGCTATCCGGCCGCCCTGGTGCCGACCAGCCAGGTCTATCTGCCGACGCCGGAAGAACAGGCCGCGGCCCGCGCCGCCAGCGCCAACAGCCTGTGGCGGGTCGGCACGCGTACCTTCTTCGGCGACCAGCGCGCACGCCGTATCGGCGACATCCTGACGGTGAACATCGACATCGATGATCGCGCCGAGACCCAGAACTCGACCAACCGCAGCCGCTCGAACGACATCTCCGGCGGGGTGAGCAACCTGTTCGGTCTGGAAGGAAGCCTCGGTCGCGCCTTCCCGGGCGGCTTCGACCCGTCGAACATGATCGGCATGGAAGGTCAGGCGAACGCCAGCGGCACGGGCTCGGTCAGCAGGGCCGAGCGGGTCAACCTCACCATCGCCGCCGTCGTTACCGACGTCATGGCAAACGGCAACCTGGTTATCCAGGGTCGGCAGGAAGTGCGCACCAACCGCGAAGTGCGCGAACTGACCGTGGCCGGCATCGTCCGTCCGGAGGATATCTCCTCCGCCAACACCATCGCCCACACCCAGATCGCGGAAGCCCGCATCTCCTACGGCGGTCGTGGCGACATCAGCCGCATGCAGGCCACCCCGGCGGCCCAGTCGCTCGTGGAGCGGTTCAGCCCGTTCTGACGGGCGGAGCCGCCGCCGGATTCCCTCCGTCTGAAGACAAATCGGCTCAAGACTTGAACCGTTAACGGGGCAACGGCGTTAGCCGGACAGATGTGAGTTCTGTCCCATGCTGAAGTTCGCCCTGCCCGCCACCGCCGCCCTTGCGCTGATCGCCATCGCCGCCCAATCCAGCGCGACCGATCAGAACGACGAAACGCGTCTTGGAGGCATGGGCTGGCATCTCAGCGAGGAGCCCGGTCTGGCGAAGCTGGCCTACGGCGTCGCCAACTCCGACCAGCTGGCGCTCCTGATGACCTGCGAGCCTGGCGCTGCCCAGGCCGTGGTCTACGGCGAGGTCAAGCCTGTCGGACCGCAGGTCGTGCGTGCATCGATGGTGACCCCGATCGATCCGCTGAGCGGCGGTCTGTCCGAGGAGGTCAGCATCTCGACCGCCTCGCCGTCCCTTCAGCGGCTCAAAACCGGCGGACGCCTTCAGGTCGAGGGGGAGGCCGGCCAGTTCGAGCTCAGGGCCAACCGCACTGAGCGGGAAGCGATCAACGCCTTCTTCTCCTATTGCGCTGGCGGCCGGGCCTGATCAGATATCCCGTCCGGACAATCAGCGGGGGCTGACCCAATGTTGATCGCTATCGCCGCCGCCGCCATCGTGATGGTGCCCGCTGTTCAGGACGCTTCGGCCGAGACCAGCTGGACCTGGACCCTGTACGAGGACGACCCGATCGTTCTGGCCCATGAGGTGCCCGACACCGCCAATCTGCGCAGCACCCTCCAGTGCGATCGTGGATCGAACGTCGCCAGCCTGACCCTGTACGGCGGAGACGGGGCGACGGGCACGGCGCGGCTGAGCGCTGGAGACGCCTTCGCCATGGGCGCAGCGGAGCCCGCCCGCGGCGGCGGTCTGAAGTTGACTCTTCGTACCGACCATCCGGTCTTCGCCGCCTTCGGCGCAACCGGCCGACTCGGTGTGGCCATCGGCGAGCAACGCCGATCGGTAGAGATCGCCCAGCCGCACCTTGCCAAGCTGCGCCGCTTCGCGGAACTGTGTTCGGGTTGATGCGCCGGAGCGACCGATGCGCCTGATCCCTCTTGTGACACTCTCCGGCCTGGCGCTGACCGCCGCGGCCTGCGCTACCGCGCCGACGCCGGCCATGACATCGCCCAGCTCGGGCGCTCCCGCCCCGGTGGAGAGCTACGACTGGTTCCTGCATCAGGATGGCGACGAGGCGCGTCTGGCTTACGGTCTGGAGGAAAGCGACGACCTGCGCATCGGCCTGGACTGCCGCCGTGGCTCTGGAAAGCTGGACCTCAGCGCCGTCGCCAAGGCCGGAGCGAGGCCCGAAATCCATCTGGAGTCCGGCGGCGACACCGAGCGCTATCCAGCGCAGAGCGAGCCTTCCGAACTTCATGACGGCCTTTTCCTGACCGCTGAAGCGCGAACCAGCGAGCCGGTGTTCCAGCGTTTCCGTCGTGTTGGATGGCTGGCCGTGTGGCAAGGCGAGGAGCGGAATGCCTATGCGCCCCATCCCCCGTCTGTCGACAGAATCGAGCGCTTCTTCGCCTTCTGCGGTTGACGCTTGCGTCCCGCCGGGGTGCAGTCCCGCCCGATCCGGGAGGGACCCAATGAAAAGCGTCGTCGTCGCCAGTCTGGCCGCCCTGCTCTGCGCCGCCGCCACGCCTGTTCTGGCGCAGGCCGCCCCGCCCGCCGGGGTCCGGGCCCAGGCCGCGAATCCGGCGCTGGCGTCGATACTCGCGGACTTTGAAGCCTATCTGCGCTCGGTCGATCCGGTCACCGCGGGCATGGAAGGCGACCGCGCCGCCCAGTCGCGTCTGTACGACGCCTCGCGCGCCTTCGAACTGGCGCAGGAACCCGTTCTGCAGGGGTTCGCAGAGCGGCTTGAGGCCATCGATCCGACGACGCTGTCGCCCGACGACAGTTTGAACCACACCTTCCTCGCCTATGTGCTGAAGCGTTCGCTGGACCGCATCCCGCTGGATACCGGCCGCATCGACGCCTTCAGCTCGGAAGGCGGGCCGGGTCAGGGCCTAAGCTATCTGGCCAGCGTCACCCGCATTACCAGCACTGCCGACGCCGAAGCCTGGATCGCCCGGCTGGAAGCCATGCCCAAGGTCTACACGGACCAGTTGGCGAACGCCCGGCGCGGCCTGGAGAGCGGTCTGCTCCAGCCAAGGTCGATCGTCGAGAATGCGCTGTCGCTGATGGAGCCCGAGGCGGCCATGGCGCCCGACGCGGATCCGCTGTTGAAGCCGTTCGCGACCCTGCCCGCCTCGATCCCCTCCGAGCGTCAGGCCGAGCTGCGCGCCCGCGCCGCTGCGGTTGTGGCCGAGCGGATCATGCCGCAGCGGCGTGAGTGGGTCCGGTTCCTGCGCGAGGATTATCTGCCGGTCGCGCCCGAAACGCTGGGCCTCGTCCATCGGACGGGCGGGCGCGACCTTTATGCCTGGCTGGTGCGTGGCTTCACCTCGACGGAGATGACGCCGGACGAGGTCCACGCCCTTGGCCGACAGGAAGTCGCCCGCATCCGCGCCCGGATGGATCAGGAGATGCAGGCCGCTGGCTGGACCGGTGACTTCGCCGGTTTCCTGAACTTCCTGCGGACCGACCCGCAGTTTTACGCCACGACGCGCGAAGGCCTGATGGAGAAGGCCTCGGAGATGGCCAAACGCGCGGACGACGGCCTGCCGGCCCTGTTCGGCACCCTGCCCCGCACCCCCTATGGCGTTCGCGAGGTGCCGCATGAGATCGAGGCCAACTACACCACCGGTCGCTATTCCCCGGGCTCGATGGAGAACGGCGTGGCCGGCGGCTATCTGGTGAACACCGGCCGGCTGGACCAGCGCCCGCTGTATGAACTGCCGGCCCTGACGCTGCACGAGGCGGCGCCCGGCCACCACATCCAGATCGCCCTGCAACAGGAAGCCGAGGAGGGCCCCTACTTCCGCCGCGGCGTCGATGTGACAGCCTTCACCGAGGGCTGGGGCCTTTACGCCGAGTTCCTCGGCGAGGAGATGCGGTTCTATCGCACGCCCTATGAGCGGTTCGGCCGTCTCAGCTATGAGATGTGGCGCGCCTGCCGTCTGGTGGCCGACACCGGCATCCACTGGCTGGGCTGGGACATCGAACAGGCCCGCGCCTGCTTCCGCGACAACTCGGCCCTGGCTCCGCACAACATTGAGACCGAGCTGCAGCGCTATATCGGCTGGCCGGGTCAGGCGACAGCCTACAAGGTCGGCGAAATCCGCCTGCGCGCCATCCGCACCCGCGCCGAACAGGCGCTGGGCGATCGCTTCGACGTCCGCCGCTTCCACGACGCCCTGCTGGTCGACGGCCCCCTGCCGCTGGCCCTGCTGGACCAGCGGATGGATCGGTGGATCGCCGTTGAGGGGGCCCGTCAGGCCCCCTGAGCCACGCCCGGGGTGCGGACCGTCATGTCCTCATAGGGCGTGGTCGGCGCCGCGCCCGGCGGCAGGGCCGTCGGCGCGACATCGCCCTCCAGCGGCAGCGACCGGATGTAGCGATAGATCGCCCGCTTGTCCGACTCCGCCATCGCCCTCAGGCTGGGCCAGGGCATGGGCGGCAGCCCATCGCGGCTCGAGATCATCTCGACCCAGTCGTCCTCGCTCATGCCTGCAACAGTGCGGCGCAGATTGTGCGGGTAGCTTGTGCCCCATGGCCCCATAAAGCCCATCCCGGAGCCCTTGAGCCAGTCCGATTCCGGCGTCCGGCCTCCGCCTTGCGCATAGCCCGGCGTATGGCAGTCGTTGCAACCGCCCACGCGCACCAGATAGCGGCCGGCCTCAATGTCGCTGGCCGCCACGACGCGCGGCCCCTCGCTGTCCGGCGGCCTGACGTCAGCCTGATTGCAGGCGGCCAGTCCGACCGCGCAGGCGCCCAGCAGCGTGAGATGTTTGCCGATCATGACGTCCCTCCCCGACGCAACGAGAGAACACCGTTTCCTGGAGTCGCGCAATCAGGTCAGGCCAACCCCAGCGCCGACCTCTGCGTCTTCGTCAGCTTCGCCGCGATGATCGCGTGCGCGGTGGTGAGATGCCCGGCGAGCTCGTCGTCGGGCGAGGCGGCCGGGTCCGGCAGGTTCACCCACTTCGCCCGCGCCAGGTAGGGCGCCGGTCGGGCGCGGCCGTCCCCGGTCAGGACCTCGAAGGCGATGTCCGAGACCTTGAATGACACCCCGCCCTCGCCGCCGACGATGGCGAACATCCTGCCGCCGACCTTGTAGGCGTCGTGATCGTCGCCGAACGGGTGCTCCAGGGTCACGCCGGGAAGAGCCATGCACGCCTTGCGAATGCCCTCCCGGTCCACGATCAGGCCTCGACGCCGATGCCGATCGGGCAGGTCACGCCCGTTCCGCCGATGCCGCAGTAGCCGGCCGGGTTCTTGGCCAGATAGCCCTGGTGATAGTCCTCGGCGAAATAATAGGGGCCCGCCGGCGCGATCTCGGTGGTGATCTCGCCCTCGCCCGCCTTCGTCAGCGCGGCCTGGTAGGCGTCGCGCGACGCCTCGGCCTCGGCCTTCTGCCCGTCGTTCAGATAATAGATCGCCGACCGGTAGGTGGTGCCGATATCATTGCCCTGACGCATCCCCTGGGTCGGATCGTGGTTCTCCCAGAAGGCCTTGAGCAGTTCGCCGTAGCTGATCTCGGCGGGATTGAAGACCACCTGCACGACCTCGGCGTGGCCGGTGCGGCCGGTGCAGGTCTCCTCGTAGGTCGGGTTGGGCGTGTAGCCGCCCGAATAGCCGACCGAGGTCACCCAGACGCCCGGCAGCTGCCAGAAGACCCGCTCCACGCCCCAGAAACAGCCCATGCCGAAGATGGCTGTCTGGAAGCCTTCCGGATGCGGCCCTTTCAGCGGCCGGCCGGTGACGAAGTGCACCTCGTCGGTGTGCAGTGGCGCGGCGCGACCCGGCAGGGCGGCGTCGGGCGCGGGCATGGTGGTCTTCTGGCTTAGCATGGGAGAACTCCGGACAAATCCTTCAGCGACCATATGGGGCCTCAGAGGACGCTTGCCGAGGGGGTTCGACTGTTCTAATCAGCGCCCCTCGCCGGATCGACCATCCGGCAGTTCACGCGCGTCGTGGAAACGGACAGGTGGCGGAGTGGTCGATCGCGCACGCTTGGAAAGCGTGTGTACGTGAAAGCGTACCGAGGGTTCGAATCCCTCTCTGTCCGCCACGCACTCCCGGTAGGGGCCCAATCTACATGGGTCTAGGGGCGCTGGCGAATTGTTCGTACCTATTTGAGTCCCAACTCGGCGTTGCCGTCTGGAGTAGCGCGGCCAGTCGGTTCTCGATTCTCTAAATGGCTGGTGGGTGTCTCTGGTCCGACGATTAATCCGTTCTGCAGCGATGTTCTTTCGGCCTCGTGTTCCTGCGCAACGGACTCACCAGCCGTGACGTCATTTTCGGCACCTTTTTTGTTATCGCGCGCCGATGCCCCGTCGATGGAACCTGAGGTCACTTGAAAGGGATTGTGAACGACTCGAGATCCGGCAGTCCGCCGGATCTCCATTCGGGGCATCATCTCTCCTTCTAGGTGCGGAGCGAAAGCATCAGGGCCGAAGGAAACGCTGAAGGGCTGCCGGACTGGCCGTCCATAGGCGTCACGGCCAGGGTGAGCGACGAATGTCAGGTGACCATATTCCGTCTGCCATCGCCAGGCATGGGTCTGGATGTTTGCGATCCGCGGGAGAGCGACATGATTGAAGCTGGCCATCCGCTGGGTTCTCGACAGCAGTTCCTCCCAGTAGCCGCTCTCGCGATAGGACGCGGAGAATCCGACTTGGATGTCGTTCCTGAATATGGCGACGAAGGAGTCGCAAGGCAGCCGAGCTGGGCAATCCGACAGTGCGGGCGATAGAGTTTCGCACATCGTCGAGCCTCTAAACTCAAAACACTGCCACGAAGGGTGCTGCATTTTGAAAATTGCGAGGGGTTGGTTGACGGATACGACAAGCCCGGTCGGAAATCTCAGAAAAGCTATAGTTTCGGCGGAGTCCGAGACGGCGCTAACCGGTTCCATTGCGGTCGATGGTGCCAACACGGCTTTGCTAGGAACCGGTTGTGCCGCTGGGGCGGGTCTTGAATCGCATCCACCAGCGCACAAAGCCGAGAGTGATGCGAGCACCAGTACCTTGAAAGCACGCTCGAGGGCCAAGCCACCGGCGCGCTGAAGTAGTCGGCTACTCAACCGGTTGGGGCGAATACAGCAAGCCCGAATTCTATTTTTGCTCACGCGACCGCCTCCCCAGCGTGGACCCAAATGACACGATTAGGGGACAGCGTCCAGCGCCCGCCTAACCTCACTTGGCGGCATGAAGCTCACTGTTTTGCTCGGACGGAACGTCAGGTCGGCCAGGCAGCTGAAAGGCTTGTCTCAAGAAGCGTTGGCGTTCGAAGCCGGCATGAAACGCAGCTATCTCAGCGACCTCGAGCGGGGTACCCGAAATCCAACCGTGACCGCCATCGAGCGGCTGGCATTGGCGCTGGATGTTGAGCCTAGCAAACTACTGACGCGCGAGAGTTCCGGTTAGCGCCAGTAGCAGACATTCGCTCGCTGCCTGGAAGCGGACCTTCAAGCTCCTGCCGCCAGGAGGTCCGCTCCCGACCCATTGCGGACGTTAGACGCGAACCTCAGGAGCCATTGGTTTGGCTCACAGGCAACGACCGCGCATCAATCCAGCAAGGGTTCTCATCGGGCCTGCCCAGCCACGATCCAAAGGACTACTCGCCTACGGTGGTGCAGCGAAATCGATGCCTGCTTCGTCAACCACCGAAGAACGGACAGTGCTCATAGATGGTCGGCCCACTTATGTAGCAACAGACCGTCTTTCGACCGTACATCCGCATCGCGTTCGGGCGCCGCTGAGCGCCACCAACTGTCAATCGGTCGGTGCTTGGAAACGGACCTGGGGATCAAAAGAAAGACGGTCGAGGCCCGGATGAGCGAAGCACTCGCCTATTGCGCCGCTCATCTTCGGGACTGAAGCGATCCAAACGACGGATCCGCCGCTACATCGACAAAAGCCAATCCGGCGCCGTCTCAGAAACCCAATGAGCCGCCCTGAAGCAGCTCAGCCTATGGGAGAGGGGCTGAATAGGCACGCCCCTGCCGTTCTGAATGACGCTCACGCCATGGTCGGGATGACGAAGCTGGAGTCGGCGTGCTCCAGCGCGCTGTCGGGCCAGCGGGCCGTGACGGTCTTGGTCTTGGTCCAGAAGCGGACGCCTTCCATGCCGTGCTGGTTGGTGTCGCCGAAGGCCGAGCGCTTCCAGCCGCCGAAGGTGTGGTAGGCGACCGGCACCGGGATCGGCACGTTGATGCCGACCATGCCGACGTTGACGCGAGCGGCGAAGTCGCGGGCGGCGCGGCCGTTCTGGGTGAAGATGGCGACGCCGTTGCCGTACTGGTGCTTCGACGGCAGGGACAGGGCTTCCTCGAAGCTGGCGGCGCGGACGATCTGCAGCACCGGACCGAAGATCTCTTCCTTGTAGGATTCCATCTCCGGCGTGACGTGATCGAACAGCGACGGGCCGATGAAATAGCCGTTCTCGTGGCCCTGCAGGCTGAAGTTCCGGCCGTCCACGACCAGTTCGGCGCCTTCCTGGACGCCCTTCTCGATCCAGCCCTCGACCCGCGCCTTGTGCTGGGCGGTGACGACCGGGCCGTAGTGGGCGCCGGCGTCGGTGGAGACGCCGACCCGCATGGTCGGGATCTCGGCGACCATCCGCTCGCGCAGTTCGTCGGCGGTCTTCGGGCCGACCGGGACGACGACGGGCAGGGCCATGCAGCGCTCGCCGGCCGAGCCGTAGGCGGCGCCGGACAGGTCCTTGATCACCTGATCCATGTCGGCGTCGGGCAGGACGATGCCGTGGTTCTTGGCTCCGCCCATGGCCTGCACCCGCTTATGGTTGGCGGCGCCGGTCTGGTAGACGTAGTGGGCGATGTCGGACGAGCCGACGAAGCTGACCGCGTGGATCAGCGGGTGGGTCAGGATGGCGTCGACGGCCGCCTTGTCGCCGTGGACCACGTTCAGCACGCCGGCGGGAGCGCCCGCCTCCATCATCAGCTCGCCAAGACGCACCGGCACCGACGGATCGCGCTCCGAGGGCTTGAGGATGAAGGTGTTGCCGACGGCGATGGCGACGCCGAACATCCACATCGGGATCATGGCCGGGAAGTTGAACGGCGTGATGCCCGCGACCACGCCCAGCGGCTGGCGCATCGAATAGACGTCGATGCCGGGGCCCGCGCCCCAGGTGTATTCACCCTTCAGCGCGTGCGGGATGCCGCAGGCGAATTCGATGACCTCAAGACCGCGCTGGATGTCGCCCTTCGAGTCGGCGATGACCTTGCCGTGCTCGGCGGAGAGCATCTCGGCCAGGTCGTCCATGTTGGACTCGACCAGCCGCTTGAACTCGAACATGACGCGGGCGCGGCGCTGGGGGTTGGTCGAGGACCAGCCCTCGAAGGCGTTCCGGGCGGCCTGCACCGCGCGATCCATCTCGGAGGCAGAGGCCAGCTGAACCCGCGCCTGCACCTCGCCGCTATTGGGGTTCATGACGTCGCCGAACCGGCCCGAAGCCCCCGTGAAGCTGGCGCCGTCGATGAAGTGGTGAATGTCGCGCATGAGCCGGTCCGGGATCAGAGGTTGGGATTGACGCTGAGCACGCATTTGCCGACGTGCGTCCTGGCGAGGATGTCGCCGAAGCCGTCCGCGACGGCCTCGAACGGGTAAACCTGACTGACGAAGGGCACGATCCGGCCGTCGTCGATCCAGTCGAGCATGAGGTTGAAGTCGGCCATCCCCTGCCCGCCGGTGGTCTCGATGGCCAGGCGTGCCTCCACCCCGATCACCCCCGCCATCTTGACCAGCAGCACATTCGTGCGCGCCTGGCTCCACTGACCCGAGGTGAAGCCGACCACCAGAATCCGGCCGCCCGGCGCGATCGCGCGCATCGAGGCGTCGAACAGGTCTCCGCCGACCGGATCGACGAAGACGTCGCCCCCCCGCCCTCCCGTCAGCCCCTTGATCGCCTCGCGCACGTCGCTGCGCCGGTGGTTCACGACATGGTCTGCCCCCAAGCGCCGCACGATCTCCAGCCGCGCGTCGTCGCCGCCCGTGGCAATGACCGTCGCGCCCATCGCCTTGCCGACCTGGACCGCCGCGACGCCGATGCCACCGGTCGCCCCGTGCACCACGAGCGTCTCGCCCTCCTCCAGCCGGCCCCGGCGATACAGGGCATTGAACGCCGTCCAGCTGTTCACCGGAAAGGCAGCCCCCTGGTCGAAGGTGAGCCGGTCCGACAGCGCAAACACATAGTCCTGCGGCATCACCGCGAACTCGGCCATGGCGCCGCCATGCAGGTTGAAGCTGAACGCCGCCACCCGCTCGCCGGGCTTTACCCTGTCAACGCCGGCCCCGACGGCGCGAACGATCCCGGCCAGCTCGTTGGAGGGCGTATAGGGCAGCGGCGGCCTGACCTGGTAGGTGCCGTTCAGCACCAAGGTCTCGCCAAACGCAAACCCCGCCGCCGCCACCTCGATCAGCACCTCGCCCGGTCCCGGTTCCGGCACCGGGACATCCTCGATGGCCAGTTCGAATGGATCGACATAGCGCCGGCAGACCCAGGCCCTCATGACCGAGGCGTCCCGGACAGTTCGGCGAGAACCTCCTCGGTATGCTCTCCGAGGGCCGGCGCGTGCCGCCTCAGTCCCGTTGTGCCCTGACCGAAGCGGACCGGATGAACGGGCTGGCGGTAGGCTCCCACGGCGGGGTGCTCGTGGACCGGCAGGGCACCGATGGCCTGGATCTGCGGATCGAGGTGGATCGTCTCGGGCCGATTGACCGGCGCGAACACGGCGTCCTCGGCCCGCAGGCGATCGAGCCACTCGGCGGTGTCACGCGCCACGAGCCGGTCTGCGATCAGCGTATTCAGCAGCGCGGCGTTCTGGAAGCGGAGCCCGGGACTGGAGAAGCGGTCGTCCGTGACGAGCTCGACGGCCTCCAGAGCCCGGCATGCCCCCGCGAATTCGTCGTTGGACATGAAGCCCAGCAGGATGTGGCCGTCCCGGGTCGGATAGACATAGCGCACGGCCGCCATCGCCCCGCCCGGCACGACATCGTCCCCAATCAGGGTGCTGGCCCCCATGGCCTCCGGCCAGAGGAAGGACAGGGCGACATTGAGCATGCTGACCCGGACATGCTGGCCCTGTCCGGTCCGCTCGCGGTGCAGCAGGGCGGCCGTGGTCGCCTGCCAGACGGCCATGGCCGTGATCTTGTCCACCACCGCGTTCTGGACCGTCTGGGGCTCGCCGCTGACCCGGTCGGCCTGCACCCCCGCGAAACCCGACAGCCCCTGGACGACGATGTCGTAGACGCGGCGGTTCCGGTCGGGGCCCGTGTCGCCGACGCCGTCGATCGACACATAGACGATGTCGGGCCGGCGCCCGCGAACGGCGTCGTAGCCCAGGCCGAGCCGCTCGAGGACATCGGGCCGGAAATTCTGCACCACGACATCGCAGCTGGCGGCGAGATCGAGCGCCTGCGCCAGCCCTTCGCCCGACTTCAAGTCCAGTACGACCGACCGCTTGTTGCGGTTCGCGTTCAGGAACATCGTCCCCATCCCCCGGACGCCGTCGCGGCGCGCACCCAGATGGCGCAGCTGGTCCCCGCCCGCCGTCTCCAGCTTGATGACGTCCGCACCCTGATCCGCCATCAGCATCGTGGCCACGGGCCCGGTCAGATTGGCGCCCAGTTCCAGGACGCGATAGCCCGATAGGGGCCCTGCAGATGGATCAGTCATGCCCGGGGTCCCATGGCTAGAAGAACGCAAAAAACGCGCGGATGTCGTCGGAAAGCCGTTCGGGCTCCTCGAGGGCCGCGAAGTGGCCGCCGGCCGGCATCTGGGTCCACCGCGTGATGTCGTAGGTCCGCTCCGCGACGGCGCGGGGCGGATAGGGAATGAACTCGGCGGGAAACAGGGCCACGCCGGTCGGCACATTGACCCGGAGTCCCTCGTACTGGCCGGTTTCGGCCTCGTCGGCGCGGCCACGGTACAACCAGGTCGAGGTCGCCGCCGCATCGTTCAGCAGATAGATCATCAGATTGGTGATCAGGGTGTCGCGGTCGAACCGGCTGTCGATGTCCCCGCCCGTGTCGCCCCAGTTGCGGAACTTTTCCAGCACCCAGGCCGCGAATCCCAATGGCGAGTCGCTGAGCAGCAGGCCGATCGTGTGCGGACTGTGGGTCTGGACCGTATGATAGCCGAAGCTCCGGTTGCGGACCGCCTTGAGCCGGCGCCGGTAATCCGCCTCCTCGTCGCTGATCGCCGCCTCCGGCGGCGCGCTCCAGCCGGACACCATGTTCAGATGGATCCCGGCCACGACGTCGGCATGATCGGCCCCGAGCCAGGTGCTCACCCCCGATCCCCAGTCGCCGCCCTGAGCGACAAGCCGCGTATAACCCAGCCGCTCGACCCCAAGGGTCCGCCACAGGCCGGCGATCCGGCGGGGACCGATGGGCCCCGGCGGGCGACCGGAGAAGCCGTAACCCGGCAGTGAGGGGATGATCAGGTCGAATCCGTCCTCGGCCCGCCCCCCGAAGCGTTCGGGATGGGCGAGCCGGTCGATGACGCCGTGGAACTCGATCACGGATCCGGGCCAGCCATGGGTGAGGACGAGCGGCCGCGGCCGGTTGGCGGATCCGCGAACGTGGTAGAAGTGGATGTCGATCCCGTCGATCTCTGTCCTGAACTGGGGCCACCGGTTCAGGCCCGCCTCCGCCGCTTCCCAGTCATAGGCCGTGGTCCAGTGCTCGACGAAGCTGCGCAGCCAGGCCAAGTCGATGCCATGAGCCCAGCCTCCCCCGTCATCGGTGCCGGGCGGCCAGCGCGCATCCAGCAGCCGGCGGCGGATGCGGGCCACCTCCGTCTGATCGGCGCGGACCTCGGAGGGACGCACATCGTCCGGTCTGGAGGATGGAGGCCCGCGCATGGGTCAGTCCGTCCGGATCCACACCGTCTTGGCGTACAGATAGTCCTCGATGTGCTGGGGCCCGCCCTTGCCGCCGTAGCCGCTCATCTTGGTGCCGCCGTAGCTGATGCTCGGATCGGTGACCCCGTAGCAGTTGACCCAGACGATGCCGGCCCGGATCGCGCGGGAGACGCGGTGCGCGCGACCCACGTCCCGGGTCCAGACCGCGCCCCCGAGGCCATATTCGATGTCATTGGCCAAGCTGATGGCTTCGGCTTCGTCGTCGAACGGGATCACGGCCACGACCGGGCCGAAGATCTCTTCCTGGGCGACCCGCATCTCGTTGCGGACGCCCGACAGAACGGTGGGCTCCACAAAATAGCCCTCGCTCCCGATCC
This sequence comes from Caulobacteraceae bacterium, assembly GCA_052441165.1. GTDB lineage: Bacteria > Pseudomonadota > Alphaproteobacteria > Caulobacterales > Caulobacteraceae > Brevundimonas. The sequence goes on from JBQVQW010000006.1 coordinate 18,438, forward strand.
GTGACCCGCCGGTGACCACCTCGGCGCCCTCTTCTCGCGCCAAGGCGACATAGCGGGTCACGCGGTCCAGCTGCGCCTGGGAGACCAGCGGTCCCAGCTGGGTCTCGGGATCCAGGCTGTCGCCGACCCTCAATGTCCGGCCAAACGCGGCCAGCCGCTCCACGAAGGCATCATGGATGCCGCGCTGCACGAACAGGCGGGTGCCCGCATAGCAGACCTGTCCACTGTTGTTGAAACAGCCCATCGCGGCCCCCGGCACGGCGATGTCCAGATCGGCGTCGTCGAAGACGATGTCGGGGGACTTGCCGCCCAGTTCGACGGCCACCTTCTTCATGTTGATCGCCGAGGCCTCCACGATCTTGCGCCCGGTGGCGGTCGAGCCGGTGAAGGCGATCTTGTCCACGCCGGGATGGGCTGCCAGCGCCGCGCCGGCCGTCGGACCGGGGCCGGGCACCACATTGATGACGCCGGGCGGCACGCCCGCCTCCATCATGATCTCGGCCAGGAACAGGGCGGAGAGCGGCGCCTCTTCGGCCGGCTTCAGCACGAGGGTGCAGCCGGTCGCCAGCGTCGGGCAGATGCTCCAGAGCTGGCTGATCAGCGGCCCGTTCCAGGGAATGATCCCGCCGACCACCCCGATGGGGTCCTTGACCGTGTAACTCATGAAGGCGCCGGGGAAGGAGTTCTCCAGCGTCTGGCCGTGAATGTTGACGGCCTGGGATGCGTAGTAGCGGAAGGCCTGCAGCAGCCAGCGCTTGAACAGCCGCGTGCGCGCCACCGGGGCGCCCATGTCCAGGGTCTCGAGCAGGCCCAGGTCGTCGAACCGATCCTCGATCCGGTCGGCGATCTTCAGCATCAGGGCCTGGCGGTCGAAGGGCTTCCACCGGCTCCAGTCGCCCTCGAAGGCGGTGCGGGCCGCGGCGACGGCGCGGTCGATGTCCTCGGCCTGTCCCCTGGCCACCGTGGCGAGGACCTGGCCGGTCGCGGGATCGAGGGTTTCGAAGGTGCCGCCGTCAGCGGCCTCCACCCAGTCGCCCCCGATCAGAAGGCCTTTGGTCCGGCCGTCGAGAAACGGATGGTCGGGTCGCGCTCGGGTCATCTGGCTCGTCGTCCCTGTTCGTCCTGCCGGGACCATGGGCGGCGCGGCGCGCGGCGACCAAATATGAAATCGGTCTAACGGGATAAGAGGTTTCTATGGGGCGACCGTCGGGGTTCGGCCTATCGTCACGGCAGCAAAGAGCCGGGCCCTGAAGCGCCGGCCGGGGAGACGCGGGGACAGCCATGGCCGGAAAGTGGTTCGACGAGCTCGAGGTGGGTCAGGTGTTCCGGCATCCGATCCGGCGCACTCTGACCGAGACCGACAACATCCTGTTCAGCGCCATGACCCACAATCCGGCCCAGCTGCACCTGGACGAGGAGTACTGCCGGACCGAGACCGAATTCGGCCAGCGTCTGGTCAACAGCGCCTTCACCCTGGGGCTGATGGTCGGCATTTCGGTCGGGGACACCACCCTTGGGACCGCCGTGGCCAATCTCGGCTGGGACGAGGTGCGATTCCCCAAGCCGCTGTTTCACGGCGACACCATTCACGTGGAAACCGAGGTGGTCGACCTGCGTCCGAGCCGGTCACGCCCCGATCAGGGCGTGGTGACCTATCTGCACCGCGCCTACAACCAGCACGGCGATCTGGTGGCCCACTGCCGCCGCGCCGGCCTGCAGCGGATGCGTCCCGCCGATGCGGACGCGAGCTCATGATCTACCGGTCCATGCTCTTCATTCCCGGCGACAGCGACCGCAAGCTCGCCAAGGCCGATGACAGCGATGCGGACGCCCTCATCCTGGACCTGGAGGACGCGGTGGCGCCCGCGAACAAGGCGCAGGCGCGAGAGACGGTCGCCGCCTTCCTGGCCGACCGTCCCCGGTCCGGCCGCCGCTCCGAGCTCTGGGTCCGGATCAATCCGCTCGACACTCCGCTGGCGCTTCAGGACCTGGCCGCCCTCGTGGCCACGGCGCCCGACGGCCTGATGCTGCCCAAGGCGATGGGTCCGGACGATGTGGTGCGGCTGGGCCATTGTCTCGATGCCTTGGAAGTCGCGGGCGGGATCGAGCCCGGAAGCGTGAAAATCCTCCCCGTCGCGACCGAGACCGCCGTCGCGCCCTTTCGCTTGGGCGACTATGCCGCCCGGCCCCTGCCCCGGCTGGCCGGCCTGACCTGGGGGGCCGAGGACCTGGCGGCGGCGGTCGGGGCGAGCACCAATCTCGGCCCCGACGGCCAGTGGGCCCTGACCTTCCGGCTCGTGCGATCCCTGACCCTGCTCGCGGCGAGGGCCAGCGGGGTGCAGGCCATCGAGACCCTGTTCGTGGACTACAGGGATGACGCCGGCCTGGCGGCGTCCTGTCGCGCCGCCCGCGCCGAGGGGTTCACCGGCCGTATCGCGATCCATCCGGGCCAGGTGTCCACCATCAACGCCGCCTTCACGCCGTCCGCCGAGGAAGTGGCCTTCGCCCGGCGCGTCCTGGACGCCTTCGCGGCGGCCAAAGATACCGGCACGGTCGGACTGGACGGCCGGATGCTGGACATCCCCCACCTGAAACAGGCTCAGCAGGTGCTCGACCAGGCGCAAGCCCGCGCGCGCCGATGAGCGACCTGACCGCTGTCCTGGATCGCATCCGGCCCGGACACCGGGTCTTCGTCGCCGGCTCAAGCGGCGAGCCCACGGCCCTGATCGAGGCCTGGCGCGCCGATCCGGACCGCACGCGGGGCCTAGACATCGTGACCAGCGCGGTCCCGGGCATCAATCGGTTGGCCGTGGCCGACCTGCATGCCACCGCGTCCCTGACCGGCCTGTTCATGCGGCCGGACCTGGACGCTGCACACGGGGACGGGCGCTACCGTCATCTGCCCGTGTCCTACGGCGGCTTCGCGCGGGCCCTGGCCGACGGAGCGTTCGCCTTCGACGTCTGCATCGCCCAGGTCTCTCCGTCCGATCCGGATGGCCGGCACTCCCTGGGACCGGCCGTGGAATTCCTTCCGCTCGTCATGGCCCATGCGCGCGAGACCTGTGGCCTGGTCAACCGGCAGACGCCGGTCATCGCAGGATCGACGGTAATTGAGTCCTCGACCCTGACGGCCCGGGCCGAGGTGGACACCCCGCTCGCCACCTACGACACCGGTCCGGTCGATGCTGTCTCTGCGGCCATCGCGGCTAATGTCGCCAGGCTCGTCCAGGACGGCGCAACCCTGCAGGTAGGACTGGGAAAGACGCCAGGGGCCCTGCTGCGCGCCCTGCACGACCGACGGGGACTGAAGCTGCACAGCGGCATGTTCGGGGACGACGTACCGGGTCTGGTGGAATCGGGCGCCCTGGCGGCCGGGGGCCACCACAGGGCCTGCGTGTTTGTCGGAGGACCCGAGCTCTATGCCTGGGCCGGCCGGCAGTCGGTCCTGTCGGTAGCGGGTTGCGAGATCACTCACGGGGCCGACGCGTTGGCGCGCCTCGACGGGTTCGTCGCCGTGAACTCGGCGATCGAGGTCGATCTGTTCGGACAGGCCGCCCTGGAACATGTCGACGGGCGGGCCGTCAGCGGGGCGGGCGGCGCCCCGGACTTCGCCCGCGCGGCGAGGATGTCACGGGGCGGCATCAGCGTCGTGGCCCTGCCCGCCACCGGCGCGCGCGGCACCCGGTCGCGCATCGTCGCCGCCCTGACCGCCCCGGCCGTAGCCACTTTGCCCCGGACCGACATCGATGTCGTGGTGACCGAACACGGAATCGCGGATCTTCGCGGCCGGTCGGTGCTGGAGCGGGCCGAACGGCTCATCGCCATCGCCGACCCCGCCTTCCGGACCCAGCTTGCCGCCGCCTTGGGGGAAACCCCGCCCGAACGCCCACTCCAGCGAGGATGATGCCATGACCACCGACAGCCGGGTCGCCGATCTCCCGGGTCACGAGCGGAGCCGATACCGGTTCCTGGTCCTGTTCATGCTGCTGCTGGTTTACTGCCTCAGCTATGTGGACCGGCAGATCATCGGCATCCTGGCGGTTCCCATTAAGGCCGATCTGCAGCTGTCCGACACCCAGCTGGGGCTGATGGGCGGCTTCGCCTTTGCCATCTTCTACACCGGGATGGGCATCCCCATCGCCCGGCTGGCCGACCGCTTCAACCGCGTCCGGATTATCACCGCGGCCCTGACCCTGTGGAGCGGCTTCACCGCTGTCTGCGGCCTGGCCACAGGCTTCTGGTCCCTGTTTCTGGCGCGACTGGGGGTGGGAGTCGGCGAGGCGGGCGGCGTGGCGCCCTCCTTCTCCATCGTGTCCGACTATTTCCCGACCGAGCAGCGCGGACGAGCCTTGGCGGTGCTGACCCTCGCCCTGCCGATCGGATCGGCCATCGGCCTGTTCATCGGCGGCGTCCTGGCCGCCGAATACGGCTGGCGGACCGCCTTCATCGTCATGGGTCTGATCGGGATCGCGGTCGCCCCCGTGTTCCTGCTGGTGGTGCGCGAGCCGGTCCGGGGCCGGCTGGACCCCGCGCCTCTGGCCGGTGCCAAGCTGCGCCCCTCCTTCGGTGACGTCCTGGCCCACGTCCGCCGCAAGCCGAGCTTCTGGTGGCTGTCGATCGCCAGCGCCATGGCCTCGATGCTGAGCTACGGTCTGGCGTTCTGGTTGCCGGCCTTCATGAGCCGGAGCCGGGGCCTGGACCTCGTCCAGACCTCCCAGTTCCTGGCCGCGATCACCCTGATTGGAGGCGTGATCGGCATCGTCGCCGGTGGCTGGCTCAGCGACCACCTCGGCCGGACCAACCGCGCCTTCTATGCCCTGATCCCCAGCGTGGCCTTCCTCATCGGCATGCCGTTCCTGCTGATCGGCGTGTCCCTGACCAGCCTGCCCCTGATCTTCATCGTCCTGATGATCCCCCAGGCCATGGGCGTGCTGTGGACCGGCCCCAGCGTCAGCGCCATCCAGCATCTGGCGCCGGCCTCGATGCGGGCCACGGCCTCGTCGATCTATCTGTTCATCACCAATCTGGTCGGGCTGGGCGTAGGGACCCTGGCCTTCGGGGCGATCTCCGATGCCCTGACCGCCGAGTACGGCGACGCCGCCCTGCGCTATGCGATCATCATCTGCGCGGTCGTGCTCTATCCGCTGGCGGTGCTGTTCTACTGGCTGGCCTCACGCAGCCTGACAGCCGACTGGGAAGGGGGATCTCAGCCGGCCATTCGCTGAGCCGCGTCAGACCGCGCCGGTCAGGACCAGGCGGCCCGTGACATGGCCGTGATGCAGGTGATCCATGGCCTGCATCACATCCGTCTTGGGCACGCACGAAACCGGCGTGGGGGCCAGTCGTCCGTCATTGGCCATCGCGACCACATCCCGCAGGTCCTGGGGCGACCCCATCAGGGTGCCTTGGATGGTCAGGCCGCGGAACACCAGCCCGGCCAGCGACAGGGGGATTTCCCCGCCGGTGACCCCGACCACCACCAGCCTGCCGCCCTTGGCCAAGATGGCCAAGGCGGTCTCCGCCGTCGAGGCGATGTTGACGAAATCGATCACCGCCGGCACCGGCCCGCCGGTCGCCTCCAGGATCCGGGCGGACGCCCCCTCCCCGCCGATCACGATGGACGTGGCGCCTTCGGCCCTGGCCGTCTCCAGCTTGTCGGCGCTCATGTCGACCGAGACGATGGTGCGGTGACCGAAGGCCTTGAGCATGGCGATGGCCGTCAGACCCAACCCCCCGGCACCGATCAGGACGACAGGCTGGTCGGGTCTCAGCGGCATGATCTTTCGCACCGCCCCATAGGCCGTGATCCCGGAGCAGGCGTAGGTGGCGGCCAGGGCCGGGTCGACCCGACCCGGATCGACCAGGTATTTCGGATGCCGGACCAGGACATGGTCCCCGAACCCGCCGTCGTTCATCACCCCCAGGCTCTGGGGCCCGCCCGTGCACAGATTGTCCTGTTCCTCCAGGCACGCCGGACAGTGGCCGCACCCAATCCAGGGATAGACCACGCGCACGTCGCCCGGCGTGACCCCGACGGCATCGGGCCCGGCGCTGACAACCGTGCCGAGGATCTCGTGACCGGGTGCGCGCGGCAGGGTCACGCCGCGTTCGGCCAGCTTCATGATCTTGCCGCCGCCCATGTTGTACTCGCCCTTCCAGAAATGCAGGTCCGAGTGGCACAGGCCGCAGTGGCTGACGGCCAGGAGCACTTCGGTGCCGACCGGTTCGGGCGTGGGCTTCTCGATCTTCTCCAGAGGCGCTTCCGGCGCGACGACGACCCAGGCCTTCATAGGGAACTCTCCTCGACATCCAGCGCCCGCGAGAGGGCGCCATACAGGTCCCGATCGAAGCGGCGTGTCACCGCCACGCCGGGGATCAGGTTGAAACCGTGGAAGGCCCCGGCATAGACGTTCGCCTCGACCGGCACGCCCGCGCGCGCCAGTCGGGCCGCGAAGGCCAGGTTCTCTTCCAGAAACAGGTCAATGCTTCCGCATCCGATCCAGGTCGGTGGAAGACCCGCAAGGTCGTCCGCCCGTCCGGGCACGGCGGTATCGGGAGGATCGTGCGCCGCCGCACCCAGATAGGCGGACCAGCCGTAGCGGTTGGACGCATGCGTCCAGACATGCCGTCCCGCGAACCGATGGGGCGGGGTGCGGTCGTCGAGCATCGGATACACCAAGGCCAGGAAAGCGATCGGCAGCCCCTCTCGCGCCGCCAGCAGCGCCAGGCCCGCCGCCAGCCCACCCCCTGCACTGTTGCCGCGCACCGCGATGCGTGTGCGGTCGATCCCCAGCCCGTTCGACGGATCCTGCAGCCAGGACAGGCCGGCATGGGCATCGTGCAGCGCCCCCGGGTAGCTCGTCTCGGGCGCCAGGCGATAGTCGAGCGACAGGACGACGGCGCCGAGACGAAGCGCCATCCGGCGAACGGCCGGATCGTCCCGCTGCGCGCTGCCCGCCACGTAGCCCCCGCCGTGCAGATGCAGGATGGCGGGCGCGGCCGGTCCGGCTGCCTTTGGCCGGTACAGCAGTCCGGTGACCGGCGATGTGTCCCGGGTGCCCGGCAGGGTCACCGGCTCGATCGACAGGGCTTCAGGCACGCCTTCGGGGGGCAGAGGCGCCAGGCTCTGTCGCATCGCGGCGAGCGTCGCGTCCGACAGCTGTCCCAGGTCCGGCAGCAGCGCGAGGACGGGTCTCAGCTCGGGATCGACCCAGCCCCGGTCGGGATCGGGCGAAGAATTGGACACGAAGCCACCTGTTTGCGCGGGACGGAAGCCGACCCTGCGCACCCTGGCCACGCAGGCAAAATAGGGAATCCGGCTAGCCCCATAGCCCGCCGCTATGGCGGCGCCGGCCGATCATACAGAAGCGCTATGTCGTCATAAAAATTCGATGGCTGCCGGGGGGTGTGCACCTCGCCTACCGTCCGCTCATGAACTTCGACCTGACCGACCAGCAGCGCGCGATCGACGAGGGGGTCCGCAAGGTCTGTGCCGGATTCGACGACGACTACTGGACGCGGCACGAGGAAGACGCGGCCTTTCCGCACGAATTCCACCGGGCGATGGCGGACGGCGGCTGGCTCGGCATCACCATGCCCGAGACCCTGGGCGGTGCAGGACTGGGGGTCACCGAAGCCGCCATCATGATGCATGCCGTGTCGTCGAGCGGTGGTGGCTACTCTGCGGCGTCCACCATCCACATCAACCTGTTCGGTCCCCATGCCATCGTCGTCAACGGCACGGACGAACAGAAGGCGCGGTGGCTACCGGCGCTGATCGCGGGCGACCAGAAGGCCTGTTTCGGCGTGACCGAACCGGACGCGGGCCTGGACACCACCAGCATCTCGACCTTCGCCACAAAGGTCGAGGGCGGCTACCGGGTCTCGGGCCGCAAGATGTGGACATCGACAGGGCAGGTCGCCGACAAGATCCTGCTCCTGACCCGCACGACGCCCAAGGAGGACTGCGCCCGTCCCACGGACGGCATGACCCTTTTCTACACCGACCTGGACCGTACGAAGATCGAGGTTCGGCGCATCCACAAGATGGCCAGGAACGCGGTGGATTCCAACGCGGTCTTCATCGACGACTATTTCATTCCGGACGCGGATCGGGTCGGAGAGGAGGGCAAGGGCTTCGGCTATATCCTTCACAGCCTCAATCCGGAGCGGATCCTGGTGGGTATCGAGGCGGTCGGACTGGGGCGTGACGCCCTGAACCGTGCCGCGACCTATGCCCGCGAGCGAAGGGTTTTCGGGCGTCCGATCGGCCAGAACCAGGGGATCCAGCACCCCATCGCCGAGGCCTGGACGAATCTGGAAGCGGCCTACTGGATGTGCCTGCGCGCCGCCGCCCTGTACGACAGCGGCCAGTCGTGCGCCGCGGAGGCCAACGCGGCCAAATTCCTGTCTGGAAAGGCCGCCTTCAACGCCGCCACGACCGCCGTCCTGACACACGGCGGGATGGGCTTTGCCCGGGAGTATCAGGTCGAGCGCCTCTTCCGGGAGTCGATCCTTCCGCGCATCGCCCCGGTGACCGAACAGCTGATCCTGTCGTTCATCGCCGAGAAGGTCTTCGACCTGCCCAAGTCCTATTGAGCGGGCCCGTGACCCAGCCGCTCCGCGACATCGTCGTCATCGATCTCAGCCAGATCTACAATGGCCCCTATGCGACCTACCTGATGGCCCTGGGCGGGGCGACGGTGATCAAGGTGGAGCCGCCGGGCGGCGAGCCGCTGCGCCGCCGTGGCGCGGTCGGAGGAGCCGCCCTGCCCTTCGCCATGCTCAACGGGTCCAAGGATTCCCTGGTCCTGGACCTGAAGACGGAAGCGGGGCGCGACGCCATGAAGGCTCTGGCCGCGACCGCCGACGTGATCGTGGAGAATTTCGCGCCCGGCGTCATGGACCGGCTGGGCATCGGCTGGGATGTGCTGTCGGCCGCCAATCCCCGCCTGATCTACGCCTCCAGTTCCGGCTTCGGCCGCGACGGACCCTATGCCGCCTATCCGGCGATGGATCTGACCATCCAGGCCATGGGCGGGGTGATGCATACGACCGGCTTCCCCGACCGCCCTCCGGTCAAGGCCGGACCGGCCATGGCGGACTTCTTTGCCGGGATCCATCTCTACGGCGCCATCACCACCGCCCTGTTCGACCGCGAGCGCACCGGAACTGCGCGCCGGGTCGAGGTCTCGATGCAGGATGCAGTCTACGCCTCGCTCAGCTCTAGCCTGGGCATGCACTGGGCCACCCAGGGTGCAAGCCCCAGCCGGACCGGCAACCGCCACGGCGGCCTGGCGGAAAGTCCCTACAATGTCTATCCCGCCGCCGACGGCTGGGTCGCGATCATCTGCGTCGGCGAGATCCACTGGAAATCGCTGTGCCGGGTCATGGGCCGGCCCGATCTGGCCGACGACCCGCGGTTCTCCAGCCTGAAGTCCCGGGTCGCCCATATGGACCTGATCGACGAGACCCTGTCAGAATGGACCCGGCGGCATCCCAAGGCCGAGCTGTTCGACGCGATGATGGCCGGCAAGGTCCCCTGCGCGCCCGTTCGCACGCTGGACGAGGTCATGCACGACCCGAACATGCACGCCCGCGGCGCCCTTCAGTGGCAGGACCACCCCGAACTGGGCCGGATCGTGATCCAGCAGACTCCCTTCCGGTTCGACGGCATGCCCCTGATCGACGTCGAGCCCAGCCATCCGCTTGGCGCTGACACCGCACGGGTGCTGGGCGAGCGTCTGGGGCTGGACGCCGAACAGATCGCCCGCCTGATCCCTGCGCCAGCCTGAGGGCCGCCATGACCGACAAGATCATCATCAGCTGCGCGATCACCGGCTCGATCCACACGCCGTCGATGTCGCCCTATCTTCCGGTCACCGCCGACGAAATCGCCGAGTCTGCCCTGGGCGCGGCCGAGGCCGGCGCGGCCATCGTCCACCTTCATGCCCGCAATCCGGCCGACGGCCGGCCCGACCAGTCGCCCGAGGCCTTCGAGCCCTTCCTGAAGACGATCAAACAGGCTTCCAACGTGGTGGTGAACCTGACCACGGGCGGCTCGCCCTATATGTCCGTCGAGGAGCGGGTGAAGCCGGCTGCCGTGTGGAAGCCCGAGGTCGCCAGCCTGAATATGGGCTCGATGAACTTCGGCCTGTTCCCCATGCTGAAGCGCTTCACCGAGTTCAGACATGACTGGGAATCGGCCATGCTGGAGGGGTCCCACGACCTGGTGTTCCGAAACTCGTTCAAGGACATCCGCTTCGCCCTCGATACGCTGAACGAGACCGGCGCCCGTTACGAGTTCGAATGCTACGACACCAGTCACCTGCATAACCTCCATTATTTCTGGACCGAGGGCCTGGTGAAGGCGCCGCTGTTCATCCAGACCTGTTTCGGCCTGCTGGGCGGGATCGGCCCTCACCCCGAGGAGGTGCTGCACATGAAGCGCACCGCCGACCGTCTGTTCGGCGACCACTATCGCTGGTCCGTGCTTGGCGCGGGCCGCAGCCAGATGCCAATCGCGGCCCAGGCGGCGGCCATGGGCGGCAATGTCCGCGTCGGCCTGGAGGACAGCCTTTGGCTCGGGCGCGGTCAGTTCGCCCGGACCAACGCCGAACAGGTGACCCGCGTTCGCCAGATCATTGAGGGACTGGGACTGGAGATCGCCACGCCGGACGAGGCGCGCGAGATCCTGGCGCTCAAGGGCGGCGACCAGGTGGCATTCTGATGAACCGGCAGTGCCGCCTGACAGCCCGCCCGACGGGCGTTGCCCAGGCCGAGCATTTCGAGATCGTCGACGGACCTGTCGTCGATCCCGCCGATGGCGAGATCGTCGTGCGCAATCACTACCTGTCGGTCGAGCCGGCGATGCGTGGCTGGATCGCCGATGCGGGCAACTATGCCGCCCCGGTTGCGCTCGGCTCGGTGATGAGGTCGCTGGCGGCCGGTGAGGTTATCGCCTCGCGTCACCCCGATTACGCTGTCGGCGACCGGGTCACCGGCTGGTTCGGCTGGCAGCAGGTCGCGACCGTGTCGGCCGATGCGGTCGTGAGACGTGTCACGGAGACGGATCTGCCCCTGTCGGCCTCCCTGGGCATCTTGGGGATCAACGGGGTCACCGCCCTGCTGGCGTTGACCCGCGTGGGCGAGCCGGTCGCCGGCGAGACGGTGGTGGTGTCTACCGCGGCCGGGTCGGTCGGCTCGGCGGTGGGGCAGATCGCCGGCATCCTCGGCTGCCGGGCGGTCGGGATCGCGGGTGGACCGGACAAGGTGCGGGACTGTCTGGAGACGTTCGGCTTCGGCGCCGCCCTCGACTATCGCCAGGGCCCCATCGACGCGGCCCTGCGCACTGCCTGCCCGGACGGGGTCGATGTCTATTTCGACAATGTGTCCGGTCCCATCAGCGACGCCGTCCATCGCCAGCTGGCGACGGGGGCTCGGGTCGTCGTGTGCGGCACCGCCGCCATCGCCGACTGGTCAGACTGGCCCAACGGCCCTCGCGTGGAGCGACATCTGCTGGTTCGACGGGCCCGGATGCAGGGGTTCGTGATCTTCGACCATATGGGCGCCTACGAAGGTGCGGTGGCACGGCTGGCGGACTGGATCCGCGAAGGAAGACTGGTCTATCGTGAGGACATTCTGGACGGCATCGAGGCGTGTCCCGACGCCCTGGCCGGGCTTTATCGCGGAGAGAACCGGGGCAAGCGACTGATCGCCCTGTAGCGGGCTCAAATCCTTGCGCGGCGGGCAAAACAGTGTTTCCTTTCGGCATCGGAGCCGACCTCTCCAGAGTGGCATATAAGCCGCCGGGGATACGGGCTCCTTCGCCCGAGGGAGGGACGAACCCATGGAGATCCGACACCTTCGCTATTTCGTGGCGATGGCCGAGACCGGCAGCCTGATGAAAGCCAGCGAACGGCTGCACGTCGCCCAGCCGGCCCTCAGCGTCCATCTGTCAAATCTAGAAGCGGAGGTGGGAACGACGCTGGTCACCCGGAGCAATCGCGGAGTGGAGCTGACGACCGACGGACAGTTCCTGTACGAACGGGCTCTGAACATCCTGAAATATCACCAGGAATCGATCAGCGCTCTGAAAGAGCGCAAGGCCAGTCCTCGGGGTTCCGTATCGATCGGCATGGTGTCCACCCTGCCGGCCCTGGTGGTGCCCGCCCTGCACCGTGCCGTGCGTGACGCCCTGCCCGACGTGACCCTCTACGTGATCGATGCCAGCACGGCGGCCATCTACGAGTATCTTATGGAAGGTCGCATCGATCTGGCCATGCTGTTCAACCTTCCGGACACGCCGGAGCTCGAGGCCGTCCCGCTGTTCTGCGAGGAGTATTACGTCGTCGGACGGTCCAGCCCGAGGGACATCGCCGATGAGATCGAGTTCGACGACATTCTCGACCTTCGCCTCGCGATGCCATCTGCCTCGACAACTTGGCGCAAGGCGCTCGATGATGCTGCGGAGCGGCGCGGGAAGAGTTTGCATCCCGTGATCGAAACCGAATCGGCCTCGGCGCTGCGAGCACTCGCGCTGGAGGGAGACTGCTATGCCGTGATGCCGCGCTCATCCATCCATGAGGATGTCCAGGCCGGTCGCCTGCACGCCCGCAAGGTCGTCAATCCGGAGATGGGCGGGCTCATGTCCGTGGTCAGCCTGAGCAGCCGACCGCTTGCCCCGGCACAGCTGCGGGTGCGCGACCTGCTCGTCGAAACGGTCCGTACCGTCCGGGAAACCATCAATCTGTCGGAGGAAGCTCCCGCCGACGCTCAGATCATCAGGACAACCCCCTCGCCCCTCCTGCCCGCGCACCAAGCCCGGCGACGTCAGCTGCGCGTCGCCTGAGCCGCTAGCCAGCCGCGGAACGGGGCACGCTGTCCGACCGGTCGATCCTGAATCCCTCATAGTCATTGTCGGCGATGCGGGCACACGTGGCCGTATAGGTGGAGAACCCTCCGACATACGGCATGAATACCCTCGGCTTGCCCGGAATATTGGCGCCCATGTACCAGGATGCGGCCTTCGCATAGAGGGTCGGCGCGGCGACTTCGTTGACGTGCTCCACCCAGCCGTCCTCTGCGTCGCGCTTGGCCTCGATCACCGTCTCTCCGCGATCCTGCATCCGTGCAAGGCAGTCGGTGATCCATTCCACATTGTGCTCGATCGACATGACCATGTTGCTCAGCACCGAGGGACTGCCTGGCCCGTTGATCATGAACAGGTTCGGGAAGCCGGCGGTCATCAGGCCCAGATAGGTTCTCGGTCCGGCCGCCCATTTGTCCCGCAGCCGTTCCCCGTCCACACCCCGGATATCCATGGCGAGCAGGGCGCCCGTCATCGCGTCGAAGCCGGTGGCGAACACCAGATCGTCCAGGGGATAGTCCCGCTCGGCGGTGAGGATCGCGCCGGGCGATACCGAGGTGATGGGCTCCGCCCGCAGATCCACCAGCTGGACGTTCTCGCGGTTGTACGTCGCGTAATAGTCCGTATCCACACAGATGCGCTTGGCGCCGATCGGATAGTCCCGGGGTGTCAGCTTGGCCGCCGTGGCAGGATCCTCGACCATCTCGGCGATCTTGGCCCGGACGAAATCCGCCGCCACGGCGTTGGCAGCCTCGTCACGCACGATGTCGTTGTAGGCGTAGAGGAAGTTCGTCCCGCCGGTGGTCCAGCGCCTCTCGAACTCCGCCTGGCGCTCCGCCTCCGCTACGGACAGTGTCGGCTTGTCGCCGTACTCATAAAGCATGGCCGACCGCGTCGCCTTGGCGGTGCGGCGCAGGGTCGGAAAGTCCCGCTGCCAGGCCGCGGCCGACTCTGCGTCGAGCGGCGCGTTGCGCGCCGGGACCGTGAAGTTTGGCGTGCGCTGGAAGACCGTCAGGCTCGCGGCCTGTTCGGCAATCTTCGGAATGGCCTGCACCGCCGATGATCCCGTGCCGATCACACCGACCCGGCGCCCTGTGAAATCCACACCCTCGTGCGGCCACTGGCCGGTATGGAAGGTCCGACCCGCGAACAATTCGATACCGGGGATGTCAGGGACCCGCGATGCCGACAGGCTTCCCGTGGCCATGATGCAGAACCGTGAGAACACCGTCTCGCCGGTGTCCGTGGTCACGGTCCAGCTCGTCTGGCCTTCGTCGAATACGGCCGAGATCACCCGGGTATCGAACCGGATCAGCTCACGCAGTTCGAAACGGTCTGCGACATGCTTGATATAGGCCAGGATCTCCGGCTGGGCGGCATACTTCTCGCTCCAAACCCACTCGCGTTCCAACTCCGGCGAAAAGGAGAACGAGTACTGCTGGCTCGGCACGTCGCACCGCGCGCCCGGGTAGCGGTTCCAGTACCAGGTGCCGCCGACGTCGCTCCCCGCCTCGATGGCAAGGACCGTCAGTCCCATCTCGCGCAGTCGGTAGAGCAGATAGAGCCCCGCGAAACCGGCCCCGACCACGACAACGTCGAACCTTGCCTCTCGATCCGGATTTGAGACGCTGCTGTTCATGGCAAACCTCGGGCGCCGACGGCGGCGCCGGCGAAATACTGACGAAGAACTCAGGGGCCGGCCGGGGGAGGACGGCCGGCCCCCTCTCAGAAGCGGCCGGTCAGCCGCACCCCGAACGTCCGCGGCCGGGAATAGGCCGCCTGGTCACCCAGTACCGACGAGGAGACCGTCAGCAGGTGATCGGAGTCGCCCAGGTTCTTGCCCCACAGGGCGACCTCGTACCGGTCGTCCGGCGAGACCCAGGTGATCGTTGCATTGACCACCTGATAGCTGTCTTGCTCGATGCGATCGTCGACACCCCAGGAATAGCCCCCGTTGTGGTAGACGTTGCCCGCGAAGGTCACGTCCCCTCCGAGTGCGGCGATCGTGTAGTCCGCGCTGATCGATGCCGTGAACTCCGGCACCCGCGTCAGCCGGTTCCCACCGGCGTCGATGATGATGGCATTGTTCCCGGCCCCGTCGGCCCTGCGCTGGAACGACTGGGCGAGCGGGAACTCTTCGTACTTGGCATCCAGGATGGCGGCGCTGACGATCACGTTGAGCCCAGGCGTGGGGCGCAGAAAGATGTCACCCTCGATGCCATTGATCTTGGCCGAGGCCGCGTTCTGCAGGACGACCGACGCATTGGTCGGATCGGGCGACCGCGCGAAGATCTGAATGTTCTTGTAGTCGGTCGTGAAGGCCGCGAGGTTGGTGCGGATCCAGGGCAATGGGTCCGATTTGATCCCCACCTCGAAGGTCTCGACCTCCTCGGGCTCGACCGGCGTTGCCGCGAACCCGGTGGCGTTGAAAACGCCGGCCTTGAAGGCGGTCGCGTAACGGCCGTAGACGCGGGTCTCGGGCGTCACCTCGAAGTCCAGCGAGGCGCTGGGGCTGAAGTTGTCCCAGGACTTCTCGACGAACGGCAGCACCTGGGTGCCGGTGCCGTTACGAGCCTGGGCGTTCTTGTCGTCCGAGTTGTACCGTCCGCCGGCCGTGAAGGTCAGGCGGTCGGTGATGTCATAGCTGCCCTGGGCATAGGCGGCCCATGCGGTGGCCTTCGTGTCGGTGAAGATCAGACCGCCGTTGAGGTTGCGGGGCTCCTGTCCGGCTTCGTTGTCGAAATAGAACAGGCCGACCGTCCACTGGAAAGGGCTATCCCGGGTGGAGGACGCGAACAGCTCCTGGGTGAAGCTGCGGTCGTATTGCTGGACTTCGAGACGGATGGTCGCCGCCGGCGCCATGTCCGCGTCAGCGAGATAGTCTAGGGCGTTGTCCGTGTAGCCGGAGATCGAGGTCAGATCGAAACTGTCGAACCGGCGCACCACCGTGGCGCTGTAGGCCGTCTGCTCGGTCGTGAGGCGCGCGATCAGTCCCGGCGTCTGCGAGCTACGGTATCCGCCGGTCTCGATCATCGGGTTGGCGACACCCCGTACGCCGATCGTATTGCCGTTGAGGGCGAAGTTGGCGAGAGAGGTGTCGTCGTAGCGATCGTAGTGGCTGGCCGTCAGGGTGATGGTCGTTGCATCGTCGGGATTGATCTCGACCTGACCGCGGATCGAAGTGCTGTCGATCTTGGCGAAATCCCGGTCATTGACCACGTCATAGACGTAGCCGTCATCCTCCAGATAATCGACAGAGAGGCTTGCCGCGATCCGCTCGTTGCCGCCGGTCACATAGCCGGTGGCCTTGCGCTCGTTGTAGCTGCCGTAGCCCAGGATGACGTGACCCCCGAAGCCCGGCTGTGGCCGTTCCGTGATGATGTTGATCGCGCCGCCGGTCGCGTTGCGGCCCAGCAGGGTCCCCTGGGGGCCCCGCAGTACCTCGATGCGGTCCACGTTGCTGAGCTCGAACAGGCCGCCGACCACGAACGGTTGGTAGACGCCGTCGATATAGACAGGCACCACCTGCTCATCGCCGGGATTGACGCCCCGGGTGCCGATCCCGCGGATGGAGGGTTGGGGGGCGTAGCTCGCCTGGGTGAAGGCCAGGGCGGGTGTGACGATTTCGAGGTCCCGCGTGTTCACGACGCCGGCCGATTCCAGGGTCTCGCCCGTGAAGGCCGATATGGCTGCGGGGACGTCCTGAATACGCTCCGATCGCCGCTGTGCGGTGACGATGATGTCGTCGACGCGCATCGCCTGGGCGTCGTCCTCCTCCGGCTGTGGCGTAGCGGGATCCTGGGCCAACGCCGGAAGGGCAGCCGAAAGACTCAATACCGATGCGCTTGCACACAGGACCAGACGGATAGTCTGACGATGATCTCGATGACGCGTCACGTTGTTTCCTCCCAAACGCCAGTTCGATCCTCGGGCAGTCCCGGGCCGAATCGTTATCCGGTGCGATTGGCTTGCCACACCGGTGGCCTCTCGGCTTGACCGTGAGGCACGCGCAAGGAGTGACATCAACGGGCATCAGCCCGAACTAGGATTTGGGACTGTCGCCTATAGCGCCGTTGTATGATGCCCCGTCGTCGACCGAGGTCGTTCCCGGCCTCGCCCCGGCGACACGGGTCAGAGGCCTCGCGGGCGGCTGATCGTCGAGGGGTGGGAAACAGCCGACCATGGCGGCTGCTCAGACCGTCGCGTCGGCCGGTGAACTGGAATGCATGGCACGCTCGACCCGCGCAGAAATCAGCCCAGTCTCGCATCATGCTGATCCGCTTTTCGAACAGGTCGCCACGCCTGTAGGCCGCCTCGACCTTGTTGCCCACGGCGTGGGCCGGCGCCATCTCCGCGACCTCGTTGGGATAGTGCGTTCGCTCCGCCGCCAGTCCCGGAAGGTCGAGATGTCGAGAGGGCTTTCGAACAACAGGAACGGCTAAATCACACCCTAGGGGTCCGCGCCTTCGAAGTCGAAATCGAAGAACGCATCTGGCGCGCCAAGCGTCGTGACGCCACTCCGCTCTATTGAGCGTGATGGGAAGATATCCCCGTTCCGCTCATTGCTGACGGTTAGCCTTCCGGTGCAGAGCGGGTCAGCATAGCGCCATGAGCGGACATTTGCATGCCGTCGGACTCCGGACATTCAGCCGAGCCTGTCGATGTCAGAGACTGCGATCTCCTCGTAGCCCAAGAGCCGAGACCGAAAAGCAGTCGGCACAACTTCAGCTTGCCGCTCCGCAGATTTTTTGACTCTCCTTGACCGGAGAGCGCCGCACTGCAGGGGTTGTAAGCAGCCCCCGGCGATTGCGCTTCGACATACCTGGCCAGTCAGCACCTGCAGCGAGAAGAGGGCGGCCAGGCACCTGGCGAGCCGCGTCTCAGTCCAGGACCTCACCGCTTTGGTCGGTAAGCTTGTACGCCAGAACCTGTGCATCTTCGATCTTCGGCAGGCCGTCGAGCAGTTCCGGGCCCTTGGCGACGAGTGCACGGCCAACCTTTCCTGCCAGATGAGCCAACCTCCCCGCGTCTCCCGGGAAGGTGTCGAAGATGGCGAAGTCGTCGTGACCGAAGCGGACCGCATACCATGTCGTCGTGTCCGGCTCCTCCATCACGGCCGCCAGTCCGTCGCGCAGGAAGGCCTCCACATCAGCCTCCTTGCCGGGCTTTGCGCGCAGTCGCACGAACAAAGCCTTTTTCACGGGTGAGCGGGTTTCAGCATTGGCCATCACGGTCTCCTTTCGAGTCCAGGGCGTCATGCTAACGCTCCGCCTCTGTAATGGCTGCGCCTGAACTGCACAGCGTTCCGCGTCGCACCGTTGGGCGAAGACTACCAGCGGGTCAGGCCTCGCTCCGCGCCATGGGTCTTTGCATGAGGGCGAGGCGTCATCAGTTAGGATCCCGTTCCATGTGTGAAAGCCCATTTGCGGCTGCCCCGCCCTGTAGAGCGCGATCGAGATACAATGCCGTTCGGCTCTCCGGGGACGCAGCCACGACCGCCGGCGGGCCGCTAACGACGATCCGCCCGCCCTCGTCACCGGCGCCGGGCCCGATGTCGATGACCCAATCGCTGGCCGCCGCGACCTTCATGTCATGGTCGACCAGGATGACGGTGTTGCCGGCGTCGACCAAGGCGTTGAGTTGGCCGAGCAGGCGCTCAACATCGGTTGGATGAAGACCTGTGGTCGGCTCGTCGAGAACATAGAGTGCCCCGCCGCGTTGAGCGCGTTGCAGCTCTGTGGCCAGTTTCACCCTCTGCGCTTCGCCGCCCGAGAACTCGGTCGCGGGCTGTCCAAGACGGAGATAGTTGAGTCCGACCTCACGCAGCACCTTGAGCGACCGGCAGACATTTGGGGCATCGCCGAAGAAGTCCCAGGCCTGCTCGACCGTGAGCGCCAGCACCTCGGCGATGGTCTTGCCGCTGTAGGTGATCTCAAGCGTCGTGGGATTGTAGCGGGCGCCATGGCAGGCGGGACACGGGGCGTAGACGCTGGGGAGGAACAGCAGTTCGACCATGACGAACCCCTCCCCCTCGCAGCGCGGACAGCGCCCCTTTGCGACGTTGAAGGAGAACCGCCCGGCGTCGTAGCGGCGCTTCCGAGCTTCGGGTGTCGCCGCGAACAGGGCGCGGACATGGTCGAACAGCCCGGTGTAGGTGGCGAGGTTGGAACGCGGGGTGCGGCCGATCGGCTTCTGGTCGACCTCGATCAGCCGCCGGACCCCTTCGAGCCCGCCGACGATCCGACCCTCGGTGGCGACGGACGGCGCGTCCTCGAATCCGGCTTCGGTATCGGCTTCATCCTTGCCCGCAGGCGCGGCGCCGAGGGCTGCGGCGACCAGCTCGACCAGCGCCTGGCTGACCAGGCTGGACTTCCCCGAGCCGGAGATCCCGGTCACCGTGGTCATCACACCGAGCGGGATCTCGCAATCGACCTGCTTCAGATTGTTGCGCGAGACCCCCTCGAGCCGCAGCCAGCCGGCGGGCTCGCGCTGGCGGCCCGGCATCCCGCCGTCTTCGTCGAACAGATGGCGCCGGGTCTCGGACGCGGCGACCTTGCGCAGGCCCTCGATCGGGCCGCTGTAGAGGATCTGGCCGCCGTGTTCGCCGGCGGCGGGGCCAACATCAACGATCCAGTCGGCGCGGCGAACGACATCCATGTCGTGCTCGACGACGAACAGCGAGTTGCCCACTGCCTTCAGGCCGTCGAGCGCTCGTAGCAGCGCCTCGGTGTCGGCGGGATGGAGCCCTGCGGACGGTTCGTCCATCACATAGACGACGCCGAACAGATTGGAGACAACCTGGGTGGCGAGCCGTAGCCGCTGCAGCTCGCCCGGCGACAGGGTCGGGGTGCTGCGTTCCAGCGTCAGATAGCCGAGGCCGAGGTCAAGCAGCACCGACAGCCGGCGGCACAGATCGCCGGCGATGCGCTCGACGACCAGCGCCTTTTCCGGGTGGGTCTTGCGCAACGTCCTGAGCTTGCCGGCTTTGGCCTCGGCGTAGGGCGCGAAGATCTTCGAGAAGCGGGCCATGGGCAGCCGGCTCATCTCGGCGATATCGAGGCCCTCGAAGAGGACCAAAAGGGACTCCCGGCGCAGCCGCTTGCCGTCACAGACCGGGCAGGGCCGGGCGATCATGAAGCGCGCGGCGCGCTTCTTCATCATGGCGCTGTGGGTGGTCGCATAGCTGTGAGTGACGTGGCGCTTCGCGCTCGAGAAGGTGCCCATATAGGCGGGCTCGATCTTGCGCCGGATGGCGCGCTGGATCTCGTCGTGGCTCCATCCGGGATAGACGGGGACTTGGGGCTGCTCCTCGGTGAACAGGATCCAGTTGCGCACCTTCTTGGGGAGCTCGCGCCACGGCGTGTCGACGTCGATGCCGAGAGTGATCAGGATGTCGCGCAGATTCTGGCCGCCCCAAGCCATAGGCCACGCGGCGATGGCGCGCTCCCGGATGGTCTTCGAAGGATCGGGCACCATCGAGGCCTCCGTGACCTCATGGATCCGGCCGAGGCCGTGGCATCGCGGACAGGCCCCCTCGGGCGTGTTGGGCGAGAAGGATTCCGCCTCGAGGTGCGGCTGTCCGGGCGGATAGTCCCCGGCGCGCGAATAGAGCATGCGCAGCAGATTGGAGAGGGTGGTCACACTGCCGACAGACGATCGGGTGGTCGGCGATCCGCGCTGCTGCTGCAGCGCCACCGCCGGCGGCAGACCCTCTATCAGGTCGACCTCGGGCACCTCCATCTGGTGGAAGAGGCGGCGCGCGTAGGGTGAGACCGACTCCAGATAGCGACGTTGTGCCTCGGCATAGAGCGTGGAGAAGGCCAGCGACGACTTGCCGGAACCCGACACGCCGGTGAATACGACCAGCGCATCGCGCGGAATGTCGACGTCGACATTTTTGAGATTGTGCTCTCGCGCGCCACGAATGCGGACGAAGCCGGAGGCCTTGGCATCTCGCATGCGAACATCCTGACCCCTTGATAGTCCTGCCCAGCCTGTTCGGTTGCATCATACGGGGGATATTCCCGGTCTTCGTCATGGATGGCTGGGCGTCGGACGCGATTAGACAGAGGCGAAACACGGTCTGGGGCGTTCGCTCCAACGAGCCGGAAGGCAGGAGACCGACATGCGCACCGTGACGCTTCCCGACCACACAGAGGTCTCCGCCCTCGGACAGGGGACCTGGCGGATGGGCGAAGACGGGCGACGACGCGAACAGGAGATCGCGGCGCTTCGCTCCGGCATCGACCTCGGCATGACCCTGATCGACACTGCCGAAATGTATGGCGACGGCGCGACCGAGACCCTGGTCGGTGAAGCCCTGACTGGGGTTCGCGATCAGGTCTTCCTGATCAGCAAGGTGTATCCGCAGCATGCCGGGAAAGGCCGCCTCGAATGGGCGTGCGAAGCCAGTCTGAATCGCCTGAAGACAGACCGCCTCGACCTCTATCTGTTGCACTGGCGCGGCTCCGTGCCGCTCGCCGAAACCATCGAGGGCATGGACGCCCTTGTCCGCGCCGGGAAAATCCGGCGCTGGGGGGTCAGCAACTTCGATCATGAGGACATGGAAGAGCTGTTCCGCGCCGGCGGAGAGGTCTGCGCGACGAACCAGATCCTCTACAATGTGACGGAGCGCGGTCCGGAGTTCGACCTCCTGCCGTTATTGGCCCGACATCACATGCCGGTCATGGCCTACAGCCCGATCGGCCAGGGCGCCCTGCCGGCCTCCCCGGCTCTGTCGGCTGTCGCCAGCCGCCTCAACGCCACGCCGTTCCAAGTCGCCCTCGCCTGGGTGCTGCGCGACCCCCGGGTCATCGCCATCCCGAAGGCCGGCGCCGCCGCGCACGTCGTCGACAATCGGCGCGCCCTCGACCTGGTGCTGACGGCGGAGGATCTCGCGGCGATCGACGCTGATTTCCCGGCCCCGACCCGCAAGACGCACCTCGCCATGCTCTGACGAGTGACTAGCGGTTGGCGAGCTTTGCAAGTTCGGCCAAGCGCCAGGAGCGGTCATTCTTCGAGCGACGACTTCGTGACATTCGGGTGGGAAGCGCAGCTATCTACACGCCCGGCAACCGGCGAGCTGCTTACCACCGTCGCCGATCGCTAGCCGGCGCGCCAGTCTGGAGCGTCAGAGGCGGGATCACAGCCGCTCAACAGACATCAGTCTTGATCCCCGCGTGCCGCACGAGCCTGAGCGACATTTTCGCGGTCGGTGATGTGCCCTCCATGAGAGCGGATTTGCCCAAGGCGCTGAAATCCGGCTGGAGTCGGTGCAGAACGCCGCCGATATGGCGGGCGTCGTGGTCAAGACGCTGATGGGCGAAACGGCATCCTATGATGCCGTCCCCTGGTTCTGGTCCAACCAGTACGACCTGAAGCTGCAGACTGTGGGATTGGCCTCAGGTTACGATGAGACCGTGGTTCGTGGTCATCCTTCGGAGGGCGGCTTTAGCGTCATCTATCTGCGGGACGGTCAGGTGATCGCATTGGACTGCGTGAACGCTGTTCGGGATTATGTTCAGGGTCGGGCGCTGGTGGCGAGCCAGATCGGCATCAGTCGAGATCTGCTTGCAGATGTTTCGATCCCTCTCAAGTCGCATGCGATCATGCAGGGCGGCTGAACGGCTGGAAGGCGAACAGGTCGAATGCGTCATAGACGGGACGAACAGGAAGGCTTGAAGCTGCCAGGACAATGATCTGGTGGGCCTCTCCGTTGATGTGTCGCCAACGTGTGTGTTCAAGCCGCTCGAAACGCTTGTACTCTGCTTCGAAGGCTCGCTCTGTGTTGACTTAGATGTCCAAGAAATGGGTGGAGAGTGTGGGTAAGGGTATAGAGGCCGATCACCCCGACAGGGTCAGGCGCGCGCTCAGTGACGGCGCCGCCGCCCGCTCGGCGCTGCAGGCTTCGTGGTGCCGCTCCATGGACCTGCATGGCCTTGACCCCGCCGAGCAAGGCCGTACCGCGACACTGACGGACATCGAGATGCGCGAGGTTTGTCAGGCCATGGAGCCCTTGACCTGTGCAGCACAGAGCGCGCTTGACCGTCTGTATCTGGCTGTCGGCGGCGCGGGGTGCTGCGTCCTGTTGACCAACGGCCAGGGCGTCGCCGTCGATCGGCGAAGTGCCGACGTTGACGATGAAACTTTTCGACGCTGGGGACTGTGGCAGGGCGCAGTCTGGTCCGAGGCTGTCGAGGGCACCAATGGTATCGGCACCTGCTTGGCCGAGCATCGTCCATTGACCATCCATAAAGACCAACATTTTCACACACGCAATATTCGCCTGTCGTGCTCCACCGCGCCGGTTCACGACCATCTCGGACGCCTTGCGGGCGCGCTAGACGTGTCGACGGCACGCGCTGATCTGACCGAAGGATTCGTCGGGCTGATCGCTGCCGCCGTGACTGAAGCGGCCCGCTCGATCGAGGCTCAGGCTTTTCGGCAAGCGTTCCCGCGGGCGCGGATTGTCCTGGCCGGAGATCCGGAACGGAGCGCCTCGGCTCTGCTGGCTGTCGATCGGCACGATCTGGTCGTCGGCGCGACGCATGCCGCTCGAATGGCCCTTGGAATCACTGACGCTCGCATAGCCGGTCAGCTTCCGGCTGAAGATGCCCTGGGCCTTGCTCCCAGCGGTGCCGAGGCCGAACTGATTGATGCCGAAAGAGGCGTGGTACGTCGGGCCCTGGCCCGTTCAAGCGGCAATGTCTCCGCCGCAGCGCGATCTCTCGGGGTCAGCCGCGCCACCCTCCACCGCAAGCTGATCCGTCTGAACCCTCACAGCTGAGTTCTGTCGCAGAGCTGCGACAGATGTGCGCCGCACCATCAAGCACCCGTCTTCCCCCGCGGGTTCTCTCGGCGTTTTCTGGTCCCAACGACGACGCCACCAACCGGCGCGCCTGGAAACAACGGAGATTCGAGATGACCAAGCCCGAGTTCATTCGCGCTGTGACGCCCAAGTTCAAGCCCCGCTACGAGAACTTCATCGGCGGCGAGTGGGTCGCGCCCGTCGCGGGCCGCTATTTCGAGAACACCTCCCCGGTCAACGGTCGCGTCCTCTGCGAAGTCGCCCAGTCGGACGCCGCCGATGTCGAACTGGCCCTCAACGCCGCCCACAAGGCGAAGGACGCCTGGGGTCGCACCAGCGTCACCGAACGCGCCATCATGCTGAACCGCATCGCCGACCGCATGGAAGAAAACCTGCAGGCCATCGCCGAGGCCGAGACCTGGGAGAACGGCAAGCCCGTCCGCGAGACGCTTGCCGCCGACATCCCCTTGGCCATCGACCATTTCCGCTATTTCGCCGGCTGCATCCGCGCCCAGGAAGGCGGCATCTCGCAGCTCGACAACGACACCGTCGCCTATCACTTCCACGAACCGCTGGGCGTCGTGGGCCAGATCATCCCCTGGAACTTCCCCATCCTGATGGCCGCCTGGAAGCTGGCCCCCGCGCTGGCCGCAGGCAACTGCGTCGTCCTCAAGCCCGCCGAACAGACGCCCGCCTCGATCCTGCTGGTCATCGAACTGATCCAGGACCTGATCCCCGCCGGCGTCCTCAACGTCGTCTCGGGCACCGGCAAGGCCGTCGGCGAACCCCTGGCCACAAACCCGCGCATCGCCAAGATCGCCTTCACGGGCTCCACCGTCGTGGGCCAGAAGATCATGGAGTACGCGACCCAGAACATCATCCCGGTCACGCTCGAACTTGGCGGCAAGTCGCCCAACGTCTTCTTCAAGGACGTGATGGATCACGACGACGCCTTCCTCGACAAAGCGCTGGAAGGCTTCGCCATGTTCGCGCTGAACCAGGGCGAGGTCTGCACCTGCCCGAGCCGGGCCCTGATCCACGAGGACATCTACGACGCCTTCATGGAGAAGGCGATCGCACGCGTCGAGGCGATCGTCGCCGGCGATCCGCTGGATCCCAATACGATGGTCGGCGCCCAGGCGTCGGACGTGCAGCTGAAGAAAATCCTCGGCTATCTCGACATCGGCCGTGCCGAGGGTGCCGAGGTCCTGACCGGCGGCGATCAGCCCGCACTCTCCGGTGACCTGGCCGGTGGCTATTACGTCAAGCCGACCATCTTCAAGGGCACCAACGACATGCGGGTATTCCAGGAAGAGATTTTCGGTCCGGTCCTGTCGGTGACCACCTTCAAGACGCTGGAAGAGGCCATCGAGATCGCCAACGACACCGAGTACGGCCTGGGCGCCGGTGTCTGGTCTCGCGACATGAACACCGCCTACCGCGCCGGTCGCGGCATCCAGGCGGGCCGGGTCTGGACCAACTGTTACCACGCCTATCCGGCCCACGCGGCGTTCGGCGGCTACAAGAAGTCCGGCATCGGGCGAGAGAACCATCGGATGATGCTGGACCACTACCAGCAGACCAAGAACCTGCTGGTCAGCTACAGCCCCGACAAGCTCGGCTTCTTCTGACGAGCGGCTTGAATCCCTGATGAGAAGGCCCCGCCGTTTCCGGCGGGGCCTCGATCTATTCAGCGGTGAGGCCGAAACTTGCTCGTGCGAACCAGCTTCGCAACGTGCAAGGCATCCTGCTCGGCGAGGCCGATACGGCCTCGCGGGATGTTGCCACGCCGCTGGCTGATGCGGACACACTTGCTCGATGGGCTACTGAACAGGCGGCGCTGCTGGCTGACCATGTCCTCGACGAGGAGCGGCAGGCGAAGACGGCCGAGATCGTTCTGGAATGCGGCGGCGATATCGGCGCGCTCAAGATCGTCAAATGGGGCGGCGACTGGCTGAACGCGGCCGAGTTTGTGGATCAGCTATCCGAGGCGGACCATCTAAACATCAGCTTCAACGGCGAGTTCACTTACGAGGAAGATGAAGACACGATCCATCCGAAGGAGTTCCGTCAGGACTTCCGACAAGCGTCTGACGTCGCTTACGTCTTGAAGGTGAGCGGGGCAATCCTTCGCGGGAACTCCGGTACTTGGCCGAAGACCAGTGCTCGGCCATCGTCGGTGAACGACTCCAACGTCGCCCACCTTGTCCGCGAACTGATCCGGCAGGTCTGGGGCGGCGATATCGAGCCGCATACCCCGAATGCCGTCGTTGGAACGGTCAATTCGGAAGAAATTCGCCGGGACATCGATCGTTACGAGGTGCCGTTCGCTGGTGAAGAGCGGCCGTTCTAAGCGCATTTATCAAAAAGTCGCTTTAGACTCACAGACGCCACTCCCCGGTCCAGCTGGATGCGGCCGTTGAGCGGATCTTCCCAACGTCGCCTAAGAGTCAGGAGCGGACCTTCGCCCCTCCACCCTCACCTAGCGCCGGCAACCGAACCAGGAGCGGACCGGCCAAACGTCTGCAATGGGTGGAAAGCGGACACTCGGCTTGATCTGCAGGACACCGGTTTCGTTGGCGCGACCGGTGAGGCCGCTTCTGCGACTCACTTGCATTAGCTTGAGGCCGAGGGTAACTGCGACGCGTTCGCAAATTTACCCGGGTTCTTCATGCGCCTCCGCCAATTTTCCGTCTCGTCCAGCGCCATCTGCGGGGTCGCACTCTTCGGACTGATTGCGCCCGGTACGGCGGTCGCTCAGTCCCTGCCCGCCGCCACGCCGCAGGTGGAGCCCGCGACACTGGACGAGATCGTCGTCACCGGCCGCGCCCAGCGCCTCTATCGCAACGATGAGACCACCATCGGCAAGACGGCCGAGAACCCGCTCGATATTCCCCAGGCTCTTCAGATCATCAATGAGGAGCTGATCGAGGACCAGGGCGCGCGGGACGTCACCGACCTCTACCGCAACATTTCCGGCGTCTCCTTCTTCTCCTACGCCGGCGTCACCTTCCGGGGCTTCCGCCAGGAACAGGCCTATTTCGACGGCGTGCGGGGCAATCCCTTCATCGGTTTCGCCGTGCCCCAGCTGTTCAACATCGAGCGCGTCGAGGTCCTCAAGGGGCCGGCCGGCATGCTGTACGGCCCCGGCTCGCCCGGCGGCACCATCAACTATGTGACCAAGACGCCGGACGACGTGTTCTCGGGCGAGATCACCGGCGTGCTCGGCGACTACGACCGGGTGGGGGCCTCGGGCGAGGTCACCGGGCCGATCGACGCGGCGGGGCGGTTCACCTTCCGCGCCGGGGCCTTCTACGAGGACCGCGACAGCTTCCGGATCAACGCGGGGGCGGAAAACCTGATCGGCGACCTGGGCCTGGGCGTCGCCCTGTCCGGCCGCACCGATCTGACGCTGCAGGCCAGCGTCTACGACCAGACCCTGCCCGCCAACCGCCTGCGCGGGGTGCCAGTCAATCTGGACGGCGACTTCCTGACCGACATCACCTGGAACCACAACGAGCCGACCGATTTCGCCACCCTGGAGGCCCAGGTCTATCAGGCCCGGCTGGTGTCGGAGCTGGCGGACAATGTGCGGTTCGACGCCACCGCGCGCTATTCCGAGTCGTCGGAGCGCCAGAACTATCACGAACCGCGCGGGGCTATCGACACGAACGGGGACGGCCAGCTCGACGCCGTGCGCCGTCAGTTCCGGGATCAGTATCGCGACGCCGAGAGCCTGTCGCTGGCGGCCAATCTGGTCGCGGACGTGCGCGCCTTCGGTCTGGACCACCGCATCCTGTTCGGCGGCGACTGGGCGCAGGAGGATTTCCTGTTCAAGAGCCGGACCGCCGCCCAGGCCAATCTCGGCGGTCCCGTTCCCAACCTGTCGCTGTTCAACCCGGTCTACGGCCTGACCGGGGCCGCGGACTACAATCTGGACGCCCTGCCCCTGTCGACGTCCGACGACCGGTCGATCCGCGGCGGCGTCTATCTGCAGGACCAGATCCGCTTCGGCGACCGCTTCATCGCCTTGGCCGGAGTCCGCTGGGACCGGTTCGAGGACGACAATCGCCTGAACGATGTCGACTTCGAGGACTCCGAGGTCACCTACCGGCTGGGCCTGATCTTCAAACCGCGCGAGGACGTCTCCACCTATCTCAGCTGGTCCGACGCCTTCGAGCCGCAGGGCGCCGGGAGCCAGAGCGCCGATGTCGGCGGCCCCTTCGCGCCCGTGACGGGCGCCCAGGTCGAGGCCGGAATCAAGACAGCCCTCTACAGCGGCCGGGTTCAGGCCAATGCGGCTGTCTACCGCATCGTCCGGGAGAACATCCTGCAGGTCGATCAGAGCCTGCCGCCGGTCAATGGACGCGACCAGCTGCGCCCGATCGGCGAGGTCACCTCCGAGGGCTTCGAGGTCGACGTCTCGGCCGACCTGACGCCGAACTGGGTGCTGACCGCCAACTACGGCTACAACGACACCCGCATCACCGGCACGGCGCCCGGGCAGTCCATCATCAATGCGGTCGGCGACCGGTTCGTCAACGCGCCGCAGCACCAGGCGGGTTTCTGGACGCGCTACCAGGTTCCGTCGCTGCGCACCGCCTTCGCCTTCGGCGGCGAATACGTCGCCGAGCGGGTCGGGTTCAACAGCGAGCGGGTCAAACCCTTCACGGTGTTCGACGCCTCCATCACCACGGAGTTCGACTTCGCCAAGGTCCGGCTGCGCGTCGACAACCTCTTCGACAAGACCTATGCGGCTTCGGGCTTCGGCCTTCAGGGCTCCTTCCCGGGCGAGCCCCGCACCGTCTTCGTCGAAGTCAGCCGCGGCTTCTGAACCGACCGATGGCACCCGCAGCCGACAGGGTCCGAAAGAACGGCAAGACGGGCCGCTCGGCCTGGTGGTGGGTGCATCACTGGCTGGGGCTGAAGCTCGCCATCTTCATGACCTTCGTCCTGGCCACGGGAACCCTCGCGACCTTGGCCAATGAGATCGACTGGCTGGTCGATCCGGCTCAGCGGGTCGCGCCCCGCGATGCGCCGACGGCGTCGTGGGGCGACTGGGCGGCGGCGGTGAAGGCGGCCGAGCCCGAGTCCACGATCCAGTATATGACAGCCCCGCTCGACCCCTGGTTCGCGGCGCGCGCCGTCATCGAGCGTCCGGACGGCGGCCTGCGCATCGCCTATATCGATCCCTGGACGGCCGAGGTGCAGGGCGTCCACGGCTGGTTCAACGTCCACCGCTTCCTGCGAAACACCCACCGCCATCTGATGATGCCGGTGGACATCGGCGTGCCGATCGTCTGTTCGATGGCCCTGGTTCTGCTGATTTCGATGATCACCGGCCTAGTGACCTACAAGAAATTCTGGCGGGGCTTCATCCGCGTGCCGCGGTGGCGCAGCGGCCGTCCGGGCGAGGCGCGGCGGTTCACCGGCGACCTTCACCGGTTCGCCGGCCTCTGGTCAATCTGGTTCCTCGTCCTGATCATCGTCACCAGCATCTGGTATGCGGTCGAGGTGTTCGGGGGTCAGGCGCCGCCGGGGCCCCGGCCCGACGTCGTGACCGGCGCGGCCCAGCCGGTCGGGCCCCGGCTGGACGCCTATGTCGCCCGTGCCCAGGCCGCCGATCCGGAGCTGCGCATCGAGGGCGTCAGCTTCCCGGGCGACGACGGCCGGGGGGTTCTGGTCACCGGTCAGGCCGAGGCGATTCTGGTGCGCGAACGCACGAACGCCGTCTGGGTCGATCCCCGCGACGGCAGGGTTCTGCTGACGGCGCGCGGGGAAAACCTGAACCTGCACCAGCGCATCTCCGAGGCGGCCGACCCGCTGCATTTCGGGACCTTCGGCGGGATTCTCACAAAGCTGATCTGGTTCGTCTTCGGGGTGCTGATGACCGGCCTGTCCGTCACCGGGGTCATGATCTACAGCCTGCGCATGGCGCGGGCCCAGAATGAAGCCCGTCCCCGCCACGGGCTCGCGCGGCTGTGGGCCAGCTTCGGCCCGGCCGCTTACCCGGCACTGGGCCTAATTCTGATCAGCCTCGCCCTCACCCCCGGCGCGGTAATCGCGGCAGCGGGAGGCTGAGTTCCACTCGCTTGTCAGCTGCTGCTGCGGCAGGGGAGGCAGAAGAGCCCGACAGGACTTGGTCACTGCCTTAACGATGTCGGAGTAGAGCGATCTGGCCTCCCGGTTGGGCCCTAAAGCGGGCCCGACCAGCGTCCGCTATGGGTCGGTAGCGGACATTCGGCTCGTGAAAGAAAGCCGACGCTGCGCTTAGCTGAGGCACGCTGCGCCGATCTCGAAGTCGGCGCAGCGGTCCCTGCATCGTTTCTGGACGTTCAACGGCTCAGCTTTGCCCGCGGTTGTCACCGCGGGTCCGGTGCGCCTCCAAACTCCGGTGATAGTGCTCCCCGGCCGCAACCATCCCGGCTCGGTTGTAAAACCGCTCGGAGGTCCGCATCGATCCATGGCCGAGCACATCCATGATCGCTGCGGACTCTTCGGGCGAGGATTCGGCGATCGCCGTGGCAGCGATGCTGCGGAATGTGTGCGGGTTGATCGCCTTGCCGAACTCCACTTTCGTCCGTGACTTGATCTGGCAATAGATCGCGTCGTCGCCCATCGCCCTCCCCTGCTTGGAGATCCATAGCGCTTGCGTGTCGACCTTGACCTTCTGCCCGCGAAACAGCGTCTCGCGGTGGACCGCGAGGTACCGTTCGAGTGCTCCGACCAATCCCGACGGCCACTCGCAGGAAATCGGCACCCCATTCTTCGTATCGTCGTCCTCAATCCGGATTTGCCAGACGACCCTCAGTTCCAGGTTCTGACCGAGGGTCAGGCCAGCGAGGTTCGACCGCCTGAACGGACGCTGGACCAGGAAAGCGAGGAGCAGACCGTCGCGGAAGAGCACGGCACGATCAGTGTCGGTCCGGAACCGGTCTTGCTCCGCCGCATCCATCAGATCCAGGCCAAGCTGCAGGATCTCTTCTGGCGGCTGCATGATGTCACGACGTTCGCGCTTCGGTTGGGCCGCGCGATGCAGACTGTCTGCGGCCCGAACGATCCAGACCCAGTTTCCTGCAGGCTCGATCATCTGAAGCATCCGACCGAGTTGCTTGACCCTTCCGGCGATCGAAAACTGGGCCAGATCTTCAGCTTGCAGGGTTTCAAGATAGGCTTGGAGCCGCGCCCGCGTCGCCCGTTCGCCAGGGGATTTGGCGGCATCCAACTCGTCGCGCTGAGCGAGCCAGTTCAGCCACCGGCCGTAGCCGGCCGCCATGACGTCTTGCGTCGACCCGGCCCAGCCGGAAGCCAAGCCGACGGTCTCATCGAAGGCGTCGTAGGCCCCGAGCGCGAGCGCCCACGCGATCTGATCCGGCTCCGGCCATTCAGAGACCGGCAGGCAACGATTTTTGGATGTAGCGTCGGTCATTTGCCGGCTCCCTTGCGACGGGTCCTGATGGGCTGAGCTGCGGCGGCTTTGGCCCGGCGATGCTCGATCATATCGGTGTAGCGCTGCATGTGCCGGGTGGTGCGCGCTTCGACGTAGTAGCGCCGGGTGGTCTCGGAGCGTTCGTGACCAAGCAGACGACGGACCGTCTCCATATCCTCAGGGTGCTCCTCCAGGTGCAGCCTGCCGGCCAGCGCGCGGAACAGGTGGGCGTTCATGATCAGCCCGGTCTCCTGCTTCACGAAGCTGGAGATCGCGCGAGAGAAAGCGATGGTGGAGCGCCGTTCACCCTTGGGCGACACGAACAACTGTTCAGAGCCCTGAGGCGCAAGCACCGGGTGGTACCGCTCCATGAACCGGTTAACGCGCTCAACGACACTATTAGGTACGCGCATTTCGAATGCCTTGCCGGTTTTGAACTCGGCGGCAGGGATCGCGACCAGCATCTCCTGACGCTTCGCCCGTCCAAGGACGATGATGTGCCGACCGAACTCGAGGCCCGTCAGGTTGTTGATGCGCAGCGGCATGACGGTCAGCAGATCGACGGCCAGCGCGCATGCGACGCGCCGCGCGGTCTTCGGCGTGACGGTGGTCATGCTCTCAGCCTCTGCGAACACACGCGCCGGAAGGTTGAGCAGCGCGTCCACGTTTGCCTGAACCTCGAACTGGCGCAGGCGCGAAGTATTGCGATCCGTCATTTCGCGGGACGCGGTCTGCAAGCGCGGGGCAAGATTGCCAAGGGCCTTTTCCGAGACGGGATCCTTGGTCCAGTTCCGGGCGATCGTGCGGAGCAGCCAAGCGTGCTCTGCAAGAGAGCGAGGAACGACCCCGGCCTTACGTGCCTCCTGGTGTTGAAGGGCTGCCTTTGCGTTGTCGAGCTTGGTCAGGACGGCCAAGCTGGTGATTTCCCCAATCGAAACTCCGCTGAGCACGAGGAGCGAGGCGAGCTGGCGGAGCTGCTTACGCCGCAACTCTATGGTCCGCGGCCGGCTCGCCTTCTTCGAGTGTTCCGACCAGATGTCCGTCACCGCGCACTGGGCGAGGTAATCTTCGACGTCTTTGCCGAAGCTCGCCGGAAACTCAGCCCACGCGAACGAGTAGAAGCGCCTGTGCCGTTCGAGCTGAATCAGCGTCTGCGGCCACTCCGGAACGCTGGCCACGGCACGGTTCCAGCTGCTGATCGCGCCGCGCGCGATCGCGCTCGGCTCTTTGTGCAGGCTGCGGCTCTGCAGCGTTTCGGCGAAGTCGGCGAAGACCTGCTCCGTCACCGCCTCTGGCGAAATGCCCGCCCGGCTGCAAAAGCTCATAAACCGGGAGAGGCCGATGGCGCACGCGCGATCCGGCGCAAGCGACGACAGCGCTTTCCATGCCGGCGCGTGCCCTGCCACGTCACGGGCCGGTTGCAGGTCAATGCCGTACCGACGCAGCCCAAAGGCCACGAGACTCTTCAGCCGCGACCACCGTTCGGCTGTGATTGCGAGCGACGCCGGGGTCGCACTCTTGAGCAGCGGCCGCAGGAGCACAGGCTCGGTCGGGACGTTCTGGAGCGGCTTGCGCAGAAGCTCGGCGACCTGCGGGATCGCCCAGCACGTCTCGACAACCTTACGAGCTTTGACAGGCTCAGCCCCGAGAAGATCGAGAAGCTCACGGAAGTTCTGGGGGATAGGCGCGAGAGCTGCAGAGATTGCTTCCACGGGGGGCCCATCAGACCTTTCCCCGCTTTGAGTGACAGAGGCGCTGACCCAAACTCTGGAGCAAGACGCCGAGCCAATTGCCATCCTCAAGGACGCAGGCTGTTCGATTCCACCTTTGGCATGGTGGTCACCCTCGGGCGAACCGTCGCCCAGGCGTGCCTCTATCGCGAACGGCGACGACGCCGACTTGATGGCGACGCCGTGGCCGCCCTCCTCAGGGCTAAGAGCGCTACGGGCGGCGCGGTCTTTGGCGGCGCGCAGGCGCGTCGCAGCAGAAGGTCGCTTGTTGGTGCGGCGCGACGGGGAAATGGACATGATGGTCGGGTCCTCAAAAAGTTGAAGCTGGCGCGATCTAGGGATCGCTTTGCTAGTTGTTGCTACTACCGATATGAGTCGGCTAGACAAGTTCGACATATCTGTTTTGTCCTCCGTGTTTGGACATGTCCACACAAGGCCGAACAAATCGAAAAGTGCAAGCTACTTACTGCGTATAGCGGTTGACTATTCTTACTATGTGTTACGTTCCGGTGTATTTTGTTCTTGGAAAGATCGGACAAATCCGCCGAACTCTTACCATCCCGGAAATCTAGGTGCGGCACCGTGCGACGTAGAAGGCGAAGTCCTCGTCAGAGATTCGGTACTGGCCACCAATGAGGTGAGCCCGCAGCTCGCCGGACTTGATGAGGCGCTTCACGGTTTTGGCATGGACGTCGAGACGGCGACCGATTTCGGCCGGCGAATGAAATTGGCCGGTGGCGCGGGAGGGACGCTGCATGTTCATGCGCCCTCCCCCGCCCGGGCGCTGTCGGCGAGCCCTCCGGCCGTAACGCCGTGTTGGGAAGCGACGAGTTGTTCGATCCAATCGTCGATCTGGCTGGCGTACCAAGCGGAGCAGGATCCGATCTTGATTGGCTTCGGGAAGCGCTCCGCGGCCATCTCTTTATAGACCCACGCTCGGCTCATGCCGATGCGGGCCAAAACGACTGGCAGCCGCTCGAAACGGCCGCGGTGGTTTTGATTGGCCATCTTGGCTCCTCTTCACCCAGGCAGGACGCCCGGGACCCAAGGACCATTCTCCATCACGACGGCCAGTAGCTACGCGGCTTTAGCAAATGTCTGAGTTTGCGGGATCAAAACAGGAGCGACTTATCTCCCAGTCAGCTTCCGCTGGAGATTGCGTTTGGAGCCTCCGTAGACCCCTTG
Organism: Caulobacteraceae bacterium; assembly: GCA_052441165.1. GTDB lineage: Bacteria > Pseudomonadota > Alphaproteobacteria > Caulobacterales > Caulobacteraceae > Brevundimonas. The sequence continues at coordinate 52,457 of JBQVQW010000006.1, forward strand.
CAGATAATCCACGCTTCCGCGGATTCCGTTGAACCCCTCACGGGTTTGCTGGACGGCAGCAGCAGGGAGCTTCGCTCGTCTAGCTTCTGCGCTGGCTGCCGCACCCATCAGCGCCGCGCGTCGCTTTCGGAGCTTCTTCAACAGGGTAACGTGCGGACCGATGGCTGCTTCTATCTGCTCAATCGCAGCGTCGAGTTCTGAACCATGGAGCTTTTGAACATCGTCATCGCTGGGTAGCGGGGTCGTTGGGGCGGTGCGTGGGATAGAGCATTGGGAGCGGCTCATCGTGTGGACGCCTCCGGACTAGAGCCAAAGAGATGCGCCGATCGCCTTGGGCGCGACCAACGTTCTAACCTTTCCACGACGAGTTCCTAAGGCCCAAGCAACATCGGATAGGCCGCACGGGAGCCCGCGATTTTATCCGAGGAGCGCCAAAATTGATTGTATCGGGTATCTATCAGGCTGCCGCTTGCGCTTGAGGCCCGTCCCGGTCGGATGTCACGACCGTGTCGTCCACAAGAGTGTCTGAATCTGGCACGCAGAAGATCGACCACTCGCGCATCATGATCCGTCGCTTGGCCAATGCGTCGCCGCGCCGATAGGCACGCTCGGTCATATCCCCGACGGTGTGGGCCAGCGCGAGCTCCGCGAGATCGCGGGGATGGTTGGTGGTCTCCCCGCACCAGTCCCTGAAGCTGGATCGGAAGCCGTGTGCGGTTACCGCTCCATCGCGGCCCATCCGTCGAAGCAAGGCGCTGAAGGCTGCGTCGGAGAGCCCGACAGTCGGACCTTTTGGTCCAGGGAAGATGAAGTTGGTCGAGAGCCCGCCGGACAGAGGGCGCAGACGCTCAAGCATCGCGATCATCGCGGGCGTCAGCGGCACCCGATGCTCCTTGCCTGCCTTCATACGGCACGCAGGAATGGTCCAAACTGCGTTCTGAAAATCCACTTCCGACCAAGTCGCCCCGCGCACTTCTCCGGAACGGGTCGCCGTCAGGATGATGAATTCCAGCGCAAGGGCGGCGGTGGCGTTCTTCGTTCTGAGTCTCTCGATAAACGCCGGCACCTCTGCGAAGGGCAATGCGGCGTGGTGCTTTTTGGTACGCTGGGAGTGCTTCGGCAAAAGTTGGTCAAGGTGGCCTTTCCAGCGAGCTGGATTCTCGCCGGCTCGGTATCCTTGGGCCTTCGCCGCATCGAGGACCCATTGGATCCGGGATTGCACTCGGCTCGCCGTTTCCGCCTTTGTGGTCCAGATCGGGCGTAGCGCTTGCAACACGTGTGCGGTCTCGATCTGGTCGAGAGGCATCGACCGGATCTTCGCCGCATACCGCACCAAGGTCGACTGCACCTGAGCGGCGTGCTTTTCATTCTTCCACTGATCCCGGACGGAGACGATCAGTTCATCGGCGAATGTGCCGAACAACGGGATCGCCCGCTTGGCTCGCTTTTCCTCCAAGGGGTTGATGCCCTCAGAGAGTTGAAGCCGCGCCGCAGCGGCACGCTCCCGCGCCCTAGCCAAGGTGACGACAGAGGCAGAGCCAAGACCCATGTCGGAGAGCCGCTTCTTCCATCGGAAGCGGAACACCCACTTGCGGCTCCCGCTTTTGGCGACGACCAGGTACAAGCCGCCGCCGTCGCCGTAGCGACCATGCTGTGAGGCAGTGAGCACCGCGCGCGGCGACAGCTTATGAAGCGGACGAGGCATCGTAGTCCTTGGGAAACTTGGTGCGCTGAGAACCAACTTTGGTCCCACTATCTCGCCGCGAAAGTGGGAGATTGGGACGGATTAGCGTGGACGAATATGTTGCTAACTATAAGTTAACGCTGAAGATCGTGTACGGCTATAGACGGTCTTGGCCATCGGTTTCGCGGGCTCTCTGTCCGCCACACCGCGCGGTCGCTCCGACGACAACCACCGCCGGCGATTTTGACGGTACATGTGTCGGCTAGCCGACGCTGTAAACGCTGTAACTCACGCTAGCCAAACAAATATATCCGCGCTCAAGGAACTTCGCATCTGCGAGAAGGTTGCGATTCCGGACGTGGCGCGTCGGCGCGCGTCAGGAGCCGCCGCCATGAAAATCGCCCAGGTTACCCCTCTGTACGAGGCCGTCCCTCCGAAACTGTACGGGGGCACCGAGCGGGTGGTTGCGCATCTGACCGACGCGCTCGTCGATCTCGGACATGAGGTGACCCTGTTCGCCAGCGCCGATGCAGAGACCCGCGCCCGACTCGTGCCGGTCAGGGATCAGGCGATCCGGCTGGACCCGGCACCTCTGAAGTCCGACCTCGCCGCGCACATGACGCTGTTGACCGAGGTGCTGAAGCGGGCGGACGAGTTCGACGTCATCCACTTCCACACGGACATGATCCATTTCCCCTTCTTCGAGCGGTACGCGGACAAGACCATCACGACCCTGCACGGGCGGCTCGACCTGAAGGATCTGCCGGGCGTCTACGAGCGCTGGCCGCAGTTCGGCCTGGTGTCCATCTCGGACGATCAGCGCCGGCCCCTGCCCTTCGCCAACTGGAAATCGACCGTTCACCACGGCATGCCGGCGGACCTTTACCGATTCAGCGCGCAGTCTGAAGGCTATCTCGCCTTCCTGGGCCGCATCTCGCCGGAGAAGCGTCCGGACCGCGCGATCGATATCGCGACAGCACTGGGCAAGAAGCTGAAGATCGCGGCCAAGGTCGATTCAGCGGACAAGACCTATTGGGAAAACGTCATCCGGCCGATGGTGGAGAATAATCCCCTGATCGAGTTCATCGGCGAGATCGGCGACCATCAGAAGTCGGACTTCCTCGGCGGCGCCGAGGCCCTGCTGTTCCCCGTCGACTGGCCGGAGCCGTTTGGTCTGGTGATGATTGAAGCCATGGCCTGCGGGGCGCCTGTCGTGGCCTTCCGCTGCGGCTCGACGACCGAGGTCATAGAGGACGGGAAGACCGGACTTCTGGTCGATACGATCGAACAGGCGATCGCCGCCGCCGGGCGGGCGCACCTGATGGACCGTGAGGCGATCCGCGCCCATTTCGAGCTGCGATTCTCCGCGACGGCCATGGCCCGCCGTTATCTCGACGTGTACGGCGACCTGCTGGCGCGCCGTCCGTTCGCCGAGGCGCCGCTGGCGGATGTCGTCACGCCGTTGCGACCCACAGAGGACCGCACCTTCGCCGCCATCGCCTGAACCGACGGACGCTTCGTCCATTACCCTGCAAGGCGGCCATCAAGCGTCCGCATTCGGGAGCGAAGGCTCAGGGCTACCTGAACGCCGTCGAGGAGCCTTATGGACGACGCCTACTCGGTCCAGACCACCGCCGCGGAGACCGCCGAAGCCGACGGCCTCGAACAGCTGATGGCGCTCAAGGACGCTGACACCTTCTGCGTCGCCGACCAATGGGGCGATCTGAAGGGCGGCGCGGACGGGTTGTTCGACAACGATACCCGGCTGTTGTCGCGCCTTGTCCTGACCGTAGGCGGCGCCCGTCCGTCGCGGCTTAGTTCAGGCGTCAGCCAGGACAATGTCTTCTTCAGCGCCCACACAACCAACCGCCCCCTGCCACCCATGGGCGGGCGGTCGGCGCCGGCGGGCGTCCTGCATATCGAGCGTCGTCGCTTTGTCTGGAGCCGCCGTCTGTTCGAACGGATCCGCCTTCACAACCACGGAACCGAGGATGTGCTGGTCCCCGTCGCGCTCGACTACGGCGCCGACTTCGCCGACATCTTCCAGGTACGCGGCACGCCCCGGGCGAAGCGCGGCGAGATTGCGCCGGCGACCCATGACGGGCGGCGCGTGACCTTTGCCTACAGGGGGCTGGACGACGTCGAACGCACGAGTTGCCTCGCCTTCTCCGAGCCGCCCGCCCGCATCAGCGGATCGCGGGCCGAATTCATGTTCAGCCTGCCGACGGGCCGTCAGGTCGATCTGTACATCGAATGCGGGCCGGATCGCTGTGACACGCCGGACGAGGCCCGCTTCCGGCGCAGCGCCGTCGAGGCGCAGCTGGCGATGCGTCGGCGGCGGCGACGCGGCGCCTCGGTGCGCGGTCCCCGCAGTCCGCGGTTCAACGACTGGCTGGACCAGAGCCGGGCGGACGTCGCCCTGCTGACCACCGACCTGCCGACGGGGCCCTACCCCTACGCCGGCGTGCCGTGGTTCTCGACGCCATTCGGGCGGGACGGGATCATCACCGCATGGCAGATGCTGTGGCTGGATCCGTCGCTTGCGCGCGGCGTGTTGACCTATCTGGCGAAGCGGCAGGCCACCGAGGTCTCGGCCTTCCAGGACAGCGCGCCCGGCAAGATCATGCACGAAACCCGCGGGGGCGAGATGAGCGCGCTCGGGGAGGTGCCGTTCGGCCTCTACTACGGCGGGGTCGACACCACCTGCCTGTTCGTGGCGCTCGCCGGCGCCTACGCGCGGCGCACCGGCGATCTGGAGACCATACGCGCCCTGTGGCCGAACCTGATCGCTGCGACCCAATGGATGACCGACTACGGCGATATCCGGAAGGACGGGCTGATCAGCTACCAGCGCGGCGCAGACACCGGCCTGTCGAACCAGGGCTGGAAGGATTCCGAAGACTCGATCTTCCACCGCGACGGCCGCTTCCCGAAGGGGCCGGTCGCGCTGCTGGAAGTCCAGGGCTACGCCTACTCGGCCTGGCAGGCGATGGCGGATCTTGCGCTGGCGCTGGGCGAGCCGGGCCACGAGCGCTGGGCAGCGCGGGCCGAGACGGTCCGCAGTCTGGTCGAGGATCGCTTCTGGATGGAAGACGAGGGGTTCTACGCCATCGCACTCGACGGCGACGGCGAGGCCTGCCGGTCGATCGCCTCCAACGCCGGCCATCTGCTCTTCACCGGCCTGCCGTCCCCCGAGCGCGCCCGGCGTGTGACGAAGCGCCTTCTGTCCAGCGAGTTCCGATCCGGCTGGGGCGTGCGCACGCTGGCGACCGGGCAGGCTCGCTTCAATCCGATGAGCTATCACGACGGCTCGGTCTGGCCCCACGACACGGCGATGGCGGCCGCCGGCATGGCGAGATATGGCGAGCGGCGCGCCGTCGCCCTGCTGCTGGGCGAGATCTACGCCGCCGCCGCGCACTTTCACCTGCGACTGCCGGAGCTGTTCTGCGGCTTCGAACGGGCGCCGGGTGAAGCGCCGATCGCCTATCCGGTCGCCTGCTTGCCGCAGGCGTGGGCCGCGGGATCCGTGTTCCTGATGCTGCAGGCCGCGCTGGGCGTGAACATCGACGCGCTGAGCGGCGTCGTCGAGATCGACGATCCCGTGCTTCCGGCGGGGATCGAGCGGCTGAACGTCACCGGGCTACAGGTCGGCCCCGGCACGATCGACCTCGCGTTCCAGCAGATGGGCGCACACACGGTCGCGCTCACCCGCCGCAGATCGGACGACGTGACGGTCAGGATCTCCGGCTAGCAACGGGCTCCGACGGGTTCGACAGCATCCGGGGGCCGGGCAGACGCCGTCCGATAGCCAGGGCTTCCGGACGGCGTGCGGCTTACCAGCGAACGTTCAGCTTCATCCCGAACTGGTTTTCGGTCAGGCGTTCGCTGAACACTCCACGATAACCCGCCGACACCGAGACGCCGTCTGCGGCCTCCACCTCAAGACCGAAATCGGTGACGCCGGCCAGCGGGGGAACCTCGGCGCCCTCGATCACGAAGGTTCCAAACCCGACAGGCGCGCCGGTGAGACGCATGTCGCCGGTCGTCTGCCGGTCGCCCGTCGTGGCCAGCAGGCCGAGGCCGCCGTAGATGCGCATGTTGCGCCCGTTGACGGTGTAGGGCTGGGTGGCCCGGGCCGAGAGGTTCAGCGACTGCCAATCCCGCTCAAGACCGGAGACCTGCAGCGACAGGACGCCCGCGCCGGCTTCGGTGTAGCCGTCGACCGAGGCGTTCGACACCGTGCCCATCAGACCCAGCGACATCGTCCCGTCGCCCTCGAAGCGGAAGCGACGCGATACGCTGGCCGACAGCGCCTGACCCTCGGCGTGGGTGTTGCCGATGGCGACGCCTCGGACGGCGCCGACAGCGAGTTCACGTCGGGTATCGGCCTCGCCGCCATAGACCGTTCCGGTCAGGTCCGCGACCCATTGACCATCGTCGTAGCGGGCGAAGGCTGCAGCGTGCGAGATGTCGGTCTCGTAGCTGGAGCTGCGCGCGACCACATCGCCTTCCATGCGCGACACGCCGGCAGCACCGCCAAGCGTCCAGTCGCCTCGCGACACGCCGTAGCCTCCGGCGAAGCCATTCACGCGGCTGTCGACCGTGGCCTGGCCGGCCTTGCCTTCCAACGTCTGGTCGCCGGCGAAGACCGACACCCAGCCGCCCTGCGCAGCGCCGCGCGCCGCGCCCGGGTCGTAAGCGCCCAGCACGCCGGCCAGCTGGCCGGCCGGGTTGTTCGCCCCTGCCGACAGGGACAGCTGGCTGGCGAAGCTGAGCGACCGGCCGCTGTCGCCGGTGTCGAAGCCTTGCGAATGGACCGTGGTGAGGAACTGGTCGTTCGCCGCGAACATCGACGTCGTGACGTCGGTGAGCGCCTCTCCGGAGATGCTGTCCAGCGCAGCCTTGCGTTCCGCATCCGACAAGCCGGCGAAGACCGTCAGGACGCCGGCATAGTCATCCGACGCACCGAGCTGGCCGCCCGTCAGGGCTTCGCCGACGGCGCGCTGGTTGTCGCTGCCGGTCGAGCCCGGATCGAAGTTCGTCAGCTGCCGGAGTTCCATCACCGCGCTGTTCGGCAGCAGGTCGTAGCGAACTCGCCAGTACAGGCCGTTGTCTACAGACGCGGTGAAGTCGGCCCCGTTGGCGAATGTGCCCACCAGGCGGTCGGCCTGGATGAACAGGTAGCGGGTGGCGAAGTTGAAGCTCCCGGCCGCGCCGCTGAAGGTCGGAGCCACGGTACCGCCCGTGAGCGTGGCCGTGCCCAGCACCCGGATCTGATCGATCAGGCTGCCGCCGGCGGTCCCGGTGACGTCAAGGTTCAGGCGGCCACCGTTAAGCGTCAGCCCACCCACCGTGAAGCCGCCGATGCCGTTCTGCTGGCCGACGAGACCCGGAGACAGGACGCCGCCGTTCGACACGACAAGGTTGCCGCCGATCGTGCCGCCGCCGGTCAGCATGCCGCCGGTGATCGACATGGCTCCGGTCGTCGAACCCACGAAGCGCAGCTCGCCGCCCTGATTGACGATCGAACCCAGCGTATGATCACCGACAAGGGTGAACAGGCCACCGGTATGCCACAGGGCGCCGCCGCCGCTCAGACGGCCGCCGAAGCCGGACTCGCCGCCGACGGTCAGACGACCGGTTGAGGCGATGCTGACATCACCCATACCGTAGAGGGAGCCGATCCGGTCCATGTAGGCGCCAACGGCCAGGGTCGCGTCCCTGGAGACCGAAACCGTCGCCGTGTCCGAAATGCGCTCCGAAGCGCCCAGACGCAGCGTGCCGCCCTGAACGGAGATCAGGTTCTGGGCCGCTGTTCCGTTGAGCGTGGTGACACCCGACATGTTGAACAGACGATCGCCAGCGATGTTGGCATTGACCGTCGCACCGGTCAGTTGGGTCTCAGCCGCCGTCAGCGTGCCTGTGCCATTCAGCGTCCCCGACACGCCGAGCAGGCCCACGGCGTCGCTGAAGGCTCCGAGGTCGAGCACGCCGTTGGCGCCCACGACCACCGTTGCGGTGTCCGACAGCCGGTCCGCGGCGCCCAGCGACATCGAACCGCCGACGACGTTCACCAGCTGTGACGCTGACGTTCCGTTGAGGCTGGAGGCGCCCGAGAACTGAACCAGATCACCTGCGCCGAGGTTGGCGTTGACCGTCGCTCCCGCCAGCTCGTAGCGGCCTGCCGTCAGGGTACCCGTGCCGTTCAGCGTGCCCGACAGGCCGACCAGACCCACGGTGTCGCTGACGCCGTTCAGGTTCAGCACGGCGCCGGATCCCACCACGACGGTCGAGGTATCCGACAGACGGTCCGCAGCGCCCAGCGACAGCGAGCCGCCGACGACGTTCACCAGCTGTGATGCTGACGTTCCGTTCAGCAGGGAAGCGCCCGAGAACTGGACGAGATCGCCCGCCCCGAGGCTGGCGTTGACGGTTGCGCCGGACAGTTCATAGCGACCCGCCGTCAGCGTGCCCGTGCCGTTCAGCGAGCCGGACAGGCCGAGGAGGCCGACCGTGTCGCTGAAGCCGTTGAGGTTCAGCACGCCGTTGGCGCCGACGACCACCGTGGCGGTATCCGAGAGACGGTTCGCAGCGCCCAGCGACAGCGTGCCGCCGGCGACGTTCGCGAGTTGCGACGCCGAAGCGCCGTTCAGGGTCGAGGAGCCCGACACCTGAACCAGATCCCCCGCGCCAAGGTTGGCGTTCACGGTCGCACCGGTCAGCTCGTACCGGCCGGCCGTCAGGGTGCCCGAACCGTTCAGCGTGCCCGACAGGCCGAGCAGGCCGACAGTTTCATCGAAGGCGCCGAGGTTCAGCGCCGAGCCGCTGGCCACCGTGACCGTCGCACTGTTGGACAGGCGATCCGCCGCGCCCAGGCCGAGCGTGCCGCCGACGATGCTCACCAGCTGTGAGGCCGACGTTCCGTTCAGCGTCGAGGACCCCGACACCTGAACCAGATCCCCCGCGCCAAGGTTGGCGTTTACCGTTGCGCCGCTCAGCTCGTAGCGGCCGGCCGTCAGGGTGCCCGTGCCGTTCAGCGTGCCCGACAGGCCGAGCAGCCCCACGGTGTCGCTGAAGGCATTCAGGTTCAGCGTCGCGCCGCTGGCCACCGTCACCGTCGCACTGTTCGACAGACGATCCGCCGCGCCGAGACCCAGCGTGCCGCCGGCGATGCTCACCAGTTGCGAGGCCGACGTTCCGTTCAGCGTCGAGGACCCCGACACCTGAACCAGATCCCCCGCGCCCAGGTTGGCGTTCACGGTCGCGCCGGTCAGCTCGTAGCGGCCGGCCGTCAGAGTCCCCGTACCGTTCAGCGTTCCGCCGAGGTTGGCGCGCAGAACCGTGTCGTTGAAGGCCTGAAGGTCCATGACGCCGCCGGCGGCGACAGCCAGGGTCGACAGGTCAGACAGGGCATTCGATGCATCCAGGCGCAGGGCGCCCGAAACCGAGGTCGTGCCAGCGAAGGTGTTGGCGCCGCCGAGGCCGAGCGTCGCTCCGCTCGCGATCGTCAGGTTGCCCGCAACCCCGCCGATCACCCCGGCGTAGCTGCTGGCGCCGCTGCCGATGGTGAGGGTCGTGCTGGAGCCAAGGTCCACCGCGCCGACGCCGTTCAGGCCGGCGATCGTCTCGTCGCCGAGAAGGCGCAGCGTGCCCGCGGCGCCGATACCGACCGAAGCGCCGTCGTTGATCGCCTGACCGCCCGAGACGGCCAGCACCCCGCCGTTGATCGCCCAGTCCACCGCGGCCGAGTCGACGCCGGTCAGGGTCCAGCTGCCGACGCCGGTCTTGGTCCGGCTTTCGAAGTTCGCGACGTTGCCGATGTTCAACGACCCGGTCGCCGAGCCGTCGAGGATGAAGGCGTCCACGCCCGCGCCGCCGTCGATCAACCCGCTGATGCTGCCGCTGTCGAACAGGCTGACCGAATCCGCGCCGTCACCGGCGTCCACCAGACCGTTCACGACGCCGGCCAGAGAGATTGTGTCCGCGCCATCGCCGGACAGGATCGCGCCGTTGGTCGTCGATCCTGCAAGGAAGGTCAGGGTGTCGTTGAAAACGCCGACGCTCTCGACCGCCGTGCCGCCCGTACCGGTGATGGTTCCGGAGGAGCTCAGGGTCAGGCCAGCGAGCGAACGGACCCCCTGCAGGGCGCCGCTGATGGTGCCCGTGTTCGTCAACGAACCACCGGCATTGAAGATCACACCGTTGGCGCCTGTGCCGATGATGGAGCCGGCGTTTGTGACCGAGCCAATTCCTGCGTTGAAGATGACGCCGTTGCTGGACCCGTTGATCGCACCGCCAGCCAGGTTGCTGACGTCGCCGCCGGCCGAAACCACGCCCGAACCGAGCGAGCCTGTGAGCGTGCCGCTGTTGGTCACGGTCCCGCCGCCGACGAGCCAGACCGCGTTGCCGCCCCGGATCAGGCCGGCGTTCGTGACGGACGCATTCAGCCCGTCGAGATAGACGCCCACTCCGGTTCCGGTCGTATTGATTTCGCCGGTCGCCGTATTGTTGACGATCGCGTTTGCGCCGACGAAGCGGACGGTCGACGCCGCGCCGCCGCCGCGGATCAGACCGCTGTTCGTCAGATCGCCCCGCCCTTGCGTGTAGATCGCATTGGTGGCGGAGAGGATCGAGCCGGTGTTGGCGATCCTTCCCTGACCACCGGCGTAGATCGCCGAGTTGTTGAAGTTCGCGATGCTCGCCGAGATCGAACCTGCGTTGGCCAGATTCAGGTCTGCGGCGGCCGAAACGGCGTAAAGGCCGGAGATCGAACCCGTCGCCGAGTTGACCAGCGTCAACGAACCCGACGACAAGATGGCCGTTCCGGCCGCGCCCGCTACAGAGCCCGCGTTGTTGACGGTCGCCGTAGCGCCCTGGGCCAGGATCGCCGTGCCCGATGTGCTGGAGATCGTGCCGCCGCTTGCGACGTTCACCGTGGCGCCGGCGCCCAGCGTCACGGCGGTCAATCCGGTCGTGACGCTGGAGAGCGTGGCAGTGGAACCGGCGGTGACAGAGAGGCCGCCCGTCGCGGTGATCGCGCCCGACAGGGTGGCGACGCCGTCCACCGTCACCGTGCCCGTGCCGCTCACCGCGTTGACGAAGGCGTGGTTGTCGCTGCGGGCGAAGGTCAGATTGGCGTTGTTGGCCAGAACGGCCGCGCCGAGGAAGGACCCGGCCCATCCGCCGGCGCCGATCCTCAGGCTCCCGCCCTCGACGCTCGTTCCACCGGAATAGGTATTCTCGCCCGTCAGGATCAGGGTGCCGAAATCTGTCTTGACCAGACCGCCGGCGCCGACCAGCGCCGATGCGATCGTCGTCGTCCAGCCGGCGCTGCCGGCCGTACCGTTACCGACCCGCACCGTGGTGCTCGGCGCAGCGAGGGTAACTGCGTCTCCCTGCACCGTGTAGCCGTCAGCCGCGAACTGCATGCCGGTGACGCCGACCGCACCGGCCGAGTTGTCGACCGTGACCGTGCCGCCCACGCCCTGGAAGATGGCGAAGCCGGGCTGAGGCGTCATGGCGCCGTTGAACAGGCCGTTCGCGTCGGTCCAGTTGGACCCCGCGGCGGTCCACGTCCCGGCGCCGCCGTTGACGGCGTTGTTGTTGTGCTGCCCCGCATTGCCGCCGTCCCAGAACAGCAGTTCGGTCGGGGCATGGACGAGGTTCACCTGCCCCGCGACCGAGGTCTGGACGTTCAGACGCTGGGTCCCGCCAGGCATGGTCCCGATCAGAAGGCCGTTGTCGGTCAGGGTCCCGCCGTAGGTGAGCAGGCCATAGACGCCCATGCCGAAGGCGCCCACGCTGCTGACGTTGACGGTGCCGTCCAGCGTCAGGTTGCCCGTGACGTTGAACAGGGCGGAGCCGCCTGCGCCGGTGAAGGTCGCGTCGATGAAGGATCCCGAACCCAGCGCCAGGCTGCTCATGGTCAGGGTCGAGCCCTGCGCGCCGAACAGCGTGGAGCCGTTCGCCATGGTGACGGCGCCGTTGATCGTGCCGATACCGCCCAGGGCCGCGCCCGAGGCGACGCCCAGCGCCGCATTCATCGTTCCGTCGACGTTGAGGCGGCCGCCCGACACCGAGGCGCCGTTGGCGAAACCGCCCGTGCCGGTGAGCGTCAGCGTGCCCGACTGGTGTGCAAGGGTTTCGAAATTCGTGACGTTCGACAGCGAAACGGTGCGAACCCCGGCCAGACCGAGGTTGGAGGTGAAGCTGTCGGTCCCTGCCCCGCCGTCGATCGAGCCGCCGAAGGTGCCGCCTTCATAGGTGAAGGCGTCCGTCCCGGACCCGAGACTGACGCCGCCGGTGACCGAGCCCGTCGAGGCCAACGTGAAGGAGTCGGCCCCCGTCCCGCCGGCATAGCTTCCATTGAGGGCTCCTCCAAGCACCGTGGTGTTCGCGCCGCTGGTCGCCGACGCCTCTACCGATCCTGTGACGGTTGAACCCGCGTTGAGGTTGAGGGTGTGGGTCCCGTTCCCTGTCAGACGGATACCGACGCCGCCGTTACTCGCAACGCCGCTGATGACGCCGCCGCTGAGGTTGGTGATGGTTCCGGCGGCGTTCAGGATAATCCCGTCGGCGCTGCTTCCCTGGATCAGGCCAGCGTTGGTGACGCTGACCGCGCCCGTATAGGCGCCGCCGGTCCCGATCTGCACGCCGTTGCCCGCGGCGACAATCCGTCCATAGTTGGTCAGGTCCAGCGCGCCGTTCGCCGAGTAGATTGCGGCCGAGCTTCCAGACTCGATCCGCGACGCCAGATTCTGCGCCGGGGTGAGGCCCGAACCGCCGTTCACGATGGTCCCGCCAGAGGCTAGCGACAGGGCCGGAGCCAGATCGGCATAGATATAGCCGGTGTTCTGCAGCGTCAGGCCGGCGCCGGCGTTCACCGCCGCGCTGTTGATGCCCTCGAGACGGCCCGAGTTGGTCAGGGCGATTGCGCTGCCCGAGCTGATCGCGTGAGTTCGACCGTAGATAGAACCGGCGTTGACGACGGTCAGCAGCGCGGCGGAGCCATTGGAAATGCCGTTGCCGCCGCCGGCGTTTCCCTGACCGTTGATCGTGGCGCCGGCGAAGTTGTTGACGGTCAGAGCGCCCGAGCCGCCCTGGTTTTCGATGCCATTGTACAGGTCGCCGAAGAGGCTGCCGTAGTTGTTGACGACAAGTGTCCCCGCGGAGCCGCTGATGTGGTTGATCGCCGCGTTGCGGCCGGAAATCGCGGCCGTGGCGTTCGAGCCGGATCCGTTGCTGATCGTGGTCGTCGTGCCTGCGCCCGACAGGACCGCGATGCCTGCGCCCCACTGCGACTCGCCGCCGGTCCCGACGTTGGTGATCAGGCCGAAGTTGTTGACCGTGTTGTTCGTGCCCGAGATCCGGACGCCGGCATGCTGGCCGCCGGCCAGAGAGCCGGTCGAGGCCACGGTCAGTGTCGTATTCGTCCCGGTCAGCGTGACCGCGGCGGCGTTCGCGCCGCTGCGCGCGCCAGCCAGCGTGGTCGTCCCACCGGAGGCGGAGTCCACGCTGATCGTCCCCTGGGTGGTGATCGCACCGCTGAGGGTGTTGGTGCCCACCAGCCGGACACTGCCCGCGCCCGAAATGGCGCTGGTGAAGTTGTTGTTGTCGCCGCGCGCGAAGGTGACGCGTGCGCCGGAGGCGACGCTGATCGCGCCGGTGATCGAGCCGCCGGTCCCGCCGTCGCCGACCTGGAGCGTGCCGTTGGTTACGGTCGTGCCGCCGGTGAAGGTATTGTTTCCGAACAGGGCGACGTAGGCGCCGCTCCCGGTGATCTGCAGCGCGCCGGCTCCGGAGATCGCCTGATTGACCGTGCCGGTGGTGGTCTGATCGTAGTTGAGCACGCCATTGTTGACGATGCTGCCGCCGGAGATGGTGCCGGTCGTGCCGCGCAGGGTCGTACCGGCGTTGATCGTCGTCGTACCGGTCCAGCTGTTCAGGCCGTTGGTGAGAACGAACGTCCCGGCGTTCGCCACGCCGTTGGCGTCGACGCTGCTGAACACCAGAGGCTGCCCGGCCACCGCCTCGGTGATGGCGCCGGTCAGGGTCGCCGTGATTCCGGTTCCGAAGGTCTGCAGATTGGTCGGATCCGTCGCCGGCGAGGTCGCAGCCAGCGAGATCGCATTGCCGTAGGTCCCCGTCGATGCGAACTGCAGCGTCGGGTTCAGCATGGTGATGGCGCCGGTCCCGAGCGCCGCCGCATTCATGGCGCGAACCGTCGCGCCATTGATGTTGATGGCAGACGTCAGACCCGTACCGTTCAGGATCAGCAGACCATTGTTGCCGCCGCCAAGGCCGGCGTTCAGCGACGTGACGCCCGCGGCGTCGCCGTTGATCGTCCAGGTACCCGTATCGGTCTTCGTGAGGACCCCAAGTCCGCCGATCGCGCCCAGGGTGATCGACCCGGCCGCACCGTTGGCCGCCGTTCCGTCCCCGTCTCCGCGAAGCTGCAGCGTGTTGGAGCCGCCGCCCAGATCCAGTGCGCCGAAGGCGGCCGCTCCGAGAGTCCCCCCGTTGCCCGTACCCTGCCCGCTGTACAGCTGGAGCGTGTCGTTCCCCGAGCCCAGCTGGATCGCGCCGCTGGTCGTTGAACCCGCCCGAAGGCTTATGTTTGCGGCGTCCGAACCGGTGGCGTTGATGGCGAACCCGGTCCCGGTCAGTGAACCGAAGTTCGCCAGGGTGAGCCCGCGGCTGGTCTGAATGCCCGTGGCGCCGCCGTCGATCGAACCCGTCGCCGCAATCGTGAGGTTGTCGACGCCCGACGCCAGCCCTGCATTGTCGCCGATATAGGTCCCGTTCAGGGCGCCCGCGATGGTGCCCGTCATGGAGCCGTACATCGACGTCACACTGCCGGTCGTGGTCGAACCTGCGGTCAGATTGAGCGATTGTCCGATAAAGGCCTGGAAGCGGATGGCGCCGCTCGCGCCGCCGGTGATCAGGCCGCGGTTGGTGACCGAGTTCGTTCCGTTGATCCCGTCGATCGCGAACCCGGAGGCTCCGGCGCCGTTGATCACGCCCGCCGCGTTGTTAAGGACGGTCCCGCCGTTGAACAGATAGATCGACGAGGTCCCGGCGCCGGAAAGGGTCCCGTCGTTGGTCAGAACACCCTGATTTGTATAAACATTATAAACGCCTCCCGTGATCGATCCGCTATTGGCGAGCGTCAGGGCGCCGCCGGTATGGATCGCGGCCTCGGTCGTGGAGACGGTCGAGATCAGGCCCGAGTTGTTGACCGTCGTCGCGCCGGTCGCGCTGATCGCCGCGCCGCGGTTGGCGGCGACCTGCCGGATTATCGCTCCGGCGGCGTTGTTGACGGTGCTGCCCGAGCCGAGCCTGACCGTGTACGGCCCGCCTGTGCTCGTCTGGATAATGCCCGAGCCGTTATTGTTGATGGTCACTGCGCTTGTCGCAGTCACCGCGGTTCCGAGGTTCGCGGTGATGAAGCTCCCGCCGGTGATCGTTCCTGTGTTGGTCAGCGTGCCGCCGCCACTGGAGAAGACGACACCACCATAGGAGCCGGCCGTCATCGTCCCGGAATTGGTGACGTCCATCCGGGCGCCGTTGGACAGGAAGACGTTGCCGTCTACGCTGATGGTGCCCGCATTGTTGAAGGTGACCGCGTTCGCATCGAACGTCGCCGCAAAGTTGTTCAGGCCGCTGACGGTTGCACCCGACAGCACATTGACGGTGCCGCCGTACATGTTGATCGCGTAGGAGTTGCCCGCGACATTGAACGCGCTGGTGTTGAAGTTGAGAGTCGCACCATTGCGGACGCTCCAGCCCTGGCCCGATGACGCGCTGGATCCGGTCAGCGTCAGGGCGCCGGACTGAAGGTCCCGAAGGAAGAAGTTGGTGGTCGCATTCGCCGCCCTCGAGGCGGAATTGCCGGCCCCCAGAGCCACGTTGAAGTAGTTGATGCCTGCGCCGCCGTCGACCGTGCCGCCGATCGTGCCGCCCTGCCAGTTGAAGACGTCGTTGCCTCCACCGAGGCTCACGGCGCCGGTGATCGAGCCGGTCGCCGTCAGGGTGAGAGTGTCGATGCCGGAAACAGCCGCGGCATTGTAACCGGACAGCACCCCCGCGATGGTCGCTACCACCGAACCGGTGTCGTTGACGACGATATTGCCGGTCGTCGATCCGGCATTCAGGTTCAGCGTCTGCAGCCCGGTCCCGGACAGCAGAAGACCGCCGAGGCCGCCGCTGATCTGGCCGCCGGCGTTGTTGTTCAGCGTGAAGGCGCCGGCCGTGTCGTTGTTGATGCCGTAGCCGAACGAGGCATGGTTCCCGCCGGAGATGAGGCCGGAGTTCGTGACGACGTGGGTTTTCGCGCTGTCGGTGACACCCAGGTAGATGCCTGCAGCCGAGGTCGTGCTGATCTCGCCCGAGTTGGTGATGTTGGTGTTGCCACCGCCGCCCTGAACGTTGATGCCGTCCACGGCGCCCCGGATGATGCCGCCGATCAGGAGATTGCCCGCGTCCCTGAGGGCGGTATTGGTGATCGTCAGATCGTTGTAGGTCGTCCACACGCCCCAATTGCCGAGGATCGTCCCGGTATTGGTCAGGCTTACACCGCCCCCGTGCAGGCCGCCGCTGGAGCCGCCGGTGATCTGGCCGGCATTTTCCACGGTCAGCGGCTGGCCAGCCGCGGTTTCAACGAGAATGCCCGTGCCCGAGCCCGCGACGCTCGAGGCCGCGCTTAACCAGATGGTCGAAGGCTGGCCGCTGTTCAGCCGGATTCCGTGCTCGAAGCCGGAAACGACGAGACGACCGTTCCGCGTGTCGATGTTGGCCCACGCTTCGGGATCCAGATCGATGCCGATTCCGCCCGGGCTCGAATTTCCGATGACCTGGAGGTAGGCCCCGTTGTTCAGCACGAAGTTGATGAAGCCGCCCGAAGCGTTCGTCACCGCCTTGACGCCATTGGGTCCGGCGAGGGTTCCGTTGGCGTAGAACTGGACACCAAGGTTCGCGCGCGTGCTCAGGTCCAGGGCAGCGCCGCCGGCGACCGTGGTCCCGATGTAGAAGACGGGTTGGTTCGCGGCGATCGGATCGCCGAGCGGGTCGCCGAAATTGGGTGACGGGGCGGCCGATGCTGCTGACGAATGCAGGGTCAGACCGTTCGCGGTCAGGCCGCCGGCTGCCCCGGTCGTGTTCGTGTAATTGACGCCGACGATGTTCGGACGCGACGCCCCCGGCGCGTTGGTGTTCAGGTTCAGGATCTGGATCCCGCCGCCCGTTGGCGTGTTGTTCGTCACCGTCCCGTTCGGATAGGTGATCGTGCCGCCGCCCGTCGGCGAGATGGACTGTGCCGAAGCCCCGGTCGCGGCCAGCGACGCAGCGACGAGGGCCGTCGAGGCCAGCAGGCCCGCACGAACCCGGCGACGGCCCCGTTCCATCGCCTCGTCCGAAACGCGAACAGTCGCGCCCGAAGCGCGCCTCGAAATCTTGCTGGTCATATCGCTAGCCACAGAACCCGTCACAAACGGACGGGGCGTCATCACCCGGTTGATCTTCTGGTGATCGACCGGGAAGACACCCAGCCCCCCCGACGCTGCACTAACACCGGTTTCCCGGGCCAGGAATGTCCATAAATCTCAACCGTTGAGACGATCAGGCAAGGACTCGGTAACCATTCGCCGCGCTGGCGCATCATGCAGATGGAACACGCGCAACGAGCGAATCCAGCGCACTTGTCAGACCCGGACTGTGATTGGGTTTCTGCCGTTCATGGGCCTTTTCACCCGGCCACGCGGCGCGCCACGGATGGACCGCGACTCCCGTCTGTTCCGAACGCGGAAGGCTTCTCATCTGCCGGCAGGACGGACCGAATCCCATGCCTCGAACAGTCGCGCAGGCGATCGCCCTGCCTGTCAGTCTCAGCACGTGAGACGGACAGGCAAACGCCGTTTCATATTGAAATATCAACGGTAATTAAATAGGTCTCGATCAATCATCGCCATCAGAAATGGCGAGGCCGACCGGTGGTCCGGCGGCCGCTCGAGGTCCGCTCTTGACGAGTTCCCGTACACTTTCCTGGGACATTTCCACGCGCGATCTGCCTGACGCCTTCGATCGATATCGAGCCGGTATGGCCGATCTGTACGAGGTCTCGGACGTCAGCGAGCACGACCAGCGATCTCGGGCTTTCAGGCCCGACCCTGTCGCGGGTTTGCGATGCTCTGGAAATGGCGGGCCTGGTAACCCGAACCTCCCATCCGACGGACCGCAGGATCAAGACGCTGCACCTGACGCCCACGGGAGAAGCGCAGGTTTCGGTCTGCGAGTCCGCGACCCGTCAAAGCCTCGCGACGGCCGCCGGCGCCATCTCCGCTGCAGAGGTGGAGATGCTGAAGGGCATCCTGCAACGGATGCGGGGCTCCCTCGCCGACAAACCCTGCCAGAGTTGCGAAGGGTGCAAGCTGGAAAGCTGCTCGGGCATCGCGAGGGTCGCGGGTATCTCGTCAGCCGGGTAAGCCCCCGGCCAAACGCCGACCGCTTTTACCCATTTCAGGTAAAACCCCGCCCTCGGGCTCTATGCCAGCCTGATGCCGACGCGATAGACCGTTGCATACCGCAACGCTTGTCGCCAGCAACCATCATGACCCAAAGGTCCGGCTTTTCATCGCAAACAGTCTTCGGGCGCGCTCCCTCATGCTCGCCCGTTAATCCTTCGCGGAATGACAGCCTGCAGGCGCTTGTCGCTCTGCTGGCGCCGGGCGAACGGCACGGCGGCGCGGGCCGATCAGGCGATGCCGCCCTGCTGGACGCGCTGGCCGCAGCGGGCCGCAGGGGGCTGACACAGAGCGAACTGGCGTCGGCCTTGGGCGTATCGGCTCCGGTGATGTCCCGTCGTCTCGACCTGCTCGTCGACGCCGGCATCGTCTCCCGCGAGGATCACCCGACCGACCGACGCAAGCGCATCATCCTGCTCACCGAGACCGGCATGGCGCAGGCAAGCCGCGATCAGGCCCTGCAGCAGGAGTGTGCGGATCGCATACTTTCGGTCCTGTCAGCCCAGGAAGCCGTGGCGTTCAGCGGTCTGCTCTCCCGGGTCATCAATCATCTGCGCTCACCCGGGCCCGACGGCCTCATCGCCGGACAGGCCTGACGGAGGCGCGGCTCCCGTCAAACCGTCCGGCCCGCCCTCGAGCCGTCCCTGCCGGCGCCCTTCGGCATGTCGCCGATGACGGGGGCAAGGCGGGTCACGTATTCGGCCATCACGCTCGACGATGTCGCGGCCATGTCCGACATGGACGGTTTTTGCATCGTTGCGCTACGAACCAGAAAACCTCGCGCCCCCACTCTCTCGCACCAGCCGTCGGCCACCAGCGCATGCATGTGACGCCGGGTCGTTTCATAGGGCAGGCCGAGATAGTCGGAGAGGCTCAGGATCGACACAGGTCGACGCAGCGCATCGGGAAACACGCCGCCATCGGCATCCGGCCGCACCCGGTTATGATGGTTCAGATGGCCGACGCTCCCTCGCGCGGCCGCGAAGAAGACCATGGCCCTGGTGATATCGTTGCCGAACGGTGACGAAAATACCGGGACGAGAGTCAGAAGAACATCTATAGCTTGACCATAGACGTACTTTTGCAGCGCGGCGGACCGGGCGTCGTCCGTGAGCGAAAGAGCAGAAGTGTCAGTCATGGCCGGTCGTTCCCGATCAATCGAATCAGAGTTCCGGAGCCCAGCCTCCCCAGTTCGGGGGCAGCCGTGAAGTCCGGTTTTGTGCTTCCTGTCGTAATCCTTGTCTCGCTCGTCGGCCTGTCCGTCCTCGGCGCGTCGCTGGGCTGGTCGACCGTTTCGCGCGACGGCTCTCCGATCGCGGTCGAGAGCCTGCTCGGTCAGGCGAACGTCGGATACATCCTCGCCAACGCCGCGACGATCGCGACCTCGTTCCCGCCGTTCGGAACGATCCTGCTGGTCAGCGTCGGGGCCAGCCTGACGCTGACCTCCGGTCTTCTGGAGGACATCGGCGACCGGATCGCACAGGTCGTGCCGTCTATCCTCGTCTCGCCGACGGTGTTCGGCTTGGGCCTTATCGCCCACCAGTTGTCCGACGCCCTGCTGATCGTCTACATCCCGCTGGCGGGACTGATCTTCGCGAAGAAAGGACGGAGCCCGGTCGTCGGGATCATCCTGGGATTCGCAGCCTTCTCAGGCGCGCTCTATGCCAGCTTCGCCCCGGGCCTGCAGGACCTAGTGCTGATGAGCCTGACGAGTTCCGCGACCGCGGCAGACGGGTCAGCCATACCCTTCAACCCGCTGGCCAACTGGTGGTTCAGCAGCGCCAGCGCGATCGTTTTCCTCGCCGGAGCCTGGGCCGTCACGGACCTGATCGTCGAGCGGCGATGGGCCGACACCCTGCCCCCGCCCGCCGATATCGAGGCGGACGAGGCCCCGGCCATGAGAGGCCGGGGCCGGATGGCCGCCGCCCTCGCCGGACTGGCCGTGATCGTGGCCTTCACCCTGCTGATCGCGCTGCCCGGCTATGCCCCGCTACGGGACCGGACCGCCGTGGGCCTCGCCGCATTCCAGCCCGCCATGAGCGCCGGCGCCGCGATGCTCACGGTCTTCCTCGCCGCGACCGGCGCCAGCTACGCCCTCGCGACCGGACGCTGGCGCAAGGTCGAGGATCTCGGGCCCGCGATGAGACTGGGCGTCGGGCAGATGGCGCCGTTCTTCCTGATGGCGATCGCGATCGGATTTCTCACCACGCTGATCGACAGATCAGGCCTTGGCGCGGTCGCCGTCGCTGCACTGACGGCGTCGCTTCGCGAGGTCGAGGTCGCAAGGCCGTGGCTGCTGATGTCACTGGCCGCCATCACGGCGGCGCTGGATTTCGTGGCCTTCTCCGCCTCCGCCAAATGGGCGATCATGGCGCCGACGGTCGTCCCCGCGTTCGATGCCCTTGGCCTGAGCCCCGCGCTGACGACCGCTGCCTTCCGGCTGGGCGACTCGGCGGTCAACATCCTCAATCCCGTCCAGCCGGCGGCGGTCATCGCCTTCCTCGCGATCCGGTCATGGACAGGCAACCTCGACCTGCGCCGGGTGCTGACCAGCCTCGCCCTGTACGCCGGCCTCTTCCTTTCGGCCGGAATGATCCTGCTGATCCTGTGGGAAACAGCGGGCTGGCCGCCAGGACCGTTCGCATGAACCCCGACGGACACGTCCAGGGCTGTTGCGTCCCGTCAATGATTTCCGGACGAAACGGCGGTTACCGCTTCATTTCAACTTTCAGGAGCATGCTGTCGCTCCCGGAGTTGCAGAATGAAACAGACGACCTGGCCATTGGGCGCTGACCTGTCGGAGGCCCTCGACGAAGCGGCGATCATCGCCATCACCGACCCGACAGGCCGCATCGTCTATTGCAACGAGAAGTTCTCGGAAGTCAGCGGTTACGAGCAGGCAGAACTGCTGGGAAGAACGCACAGGGTGATCAACTCGGAAACGCACCCGAAGACATTCTTCGCCGACATGTTCGCGGTCATTTCGCGCGGCGGCGTCTGGCGCGGAACGATCTGTAACCGGAAGAAGTCCGGGGAACTGTACTGGGTCGACACCACCATCGTGCCAGCCATCGGCGACGACGGTCGGACGACGTCGTACACCTCGATCCGTTTTGATGTCACGGCTCACATAAGGGCCTTGGAAGCGGTCCGCGAAGCGCGCGCGGAGACGGATCGCGTCTTGGCCTACCGCGATCGGATTCTTTCCAACCTCAGCCACGAGGTCCGTACTCCGTTGAATGGCGTTCTGGGACTGGCTTCGGCCTTGTCAAAGACGTCACTCAAGCCCGGTCAGCTGGAAATGCTCGCGCTTCTGACCCGCTCCGGCGAGCAGTTGCTCGCCCTGCTCGACGACCTGCTTAAGGCCTCGCAGCTGCACGGCTCCGATCTTTCAGTGACAGCGGGGCTCCTCGATCTGGCAACAACCCTTTCCGAAGTGATCGAGCCGATGCGGAGCGCTGCCGAAGCGAGAGGTACAGGACTCGATTGCCGCATCGCAGGCGACGCGGCGCCGTTCGTCGTCACCGACCCGGGACATCTGAAGGTCATCCTCCGACATCTGTTGGGCAACGCAGTCAAGTTCAGCGCAGGGGGGCAGATCGGCGTTCATGCGGCGACGCGCAACTGGCGACGGGGGCTGCGCCTGAGATTGATGGTGACGGACCAGGGCATCGGATTCGATCGCGCGCTGGCGCAGAAGATCTTCGAGCCATTCACCCAGGGTGACGATGCGATCGATCGGAGATACGGCGGCGCGGGCCTGGGGCTATCCATCGCGTACTCCCTCACCCGCCTTCTTGGCGGATCGCTGCGGGCGCGCTCAACTCCGGGCAAGGGCAGCGTCTTCTGCGTCAGCATCCCCGTGGGGGTGGCCGGGAGCCCGTCGATGCGGACTCCGGAGGCAACGGCTGCCGGAGGCGAACGTCCCCGCATTCTGGTCGTCGATGATCATTCGATGAACCAGATGGTCGTCCGTTGCCTCCTCGAACCGGCAGGGTTCGACGTGATCACGGCGGACAACGGGGCAGAGGCGCTCGTACAGCTCGGCCGCGACGACAGTGTGGACGCCGTGCTCATGGACATGCAGATGCCGATCATGGACGGTCTGACCGCCATACGGAGGATCAGGGCGGATGAGCCGCCGGCCACGCATTTGCCGATCGCCATGCTGACGGCGAACACGACGGAGGCGCAGATCGCATCGTCTCTTGCGGCCGGCGCAGACTTCGTCATTGCAAAGCCGGTGAACGCCGGCGCCCTGATGGAAGGTCTGGACCTTCTGCTGGACGCGCGGCGCCGGACGGAGACGCCCCAGTCCGGAGCCCCTGCTCCGCAGTCCGGCGTCATGTGATGCCGTCTGCCGTTGCGGTGTCAGTCCGACCGAACGGTCGCCGTCCGGAATATTCCGGCGACAACCGGAGATTCAGGCGTCACCATCCCGGTTCGTAATCCTGATCCGCCGAGCCGACGCATGCCGATCTACGCCTTGGGCGACATAGCCCCCCGCCTGCCCGCCGAGGGCGACTACTGGATCGCCCCGGACGCCGTCGCCATCGGTGACCTGGTGATGAAATCCGGCGCCAGCCTGTGGTTCGGCGTCGTCGCCCGCGCTGACAACGACACCATCACCATCGGCGAGAATTCCAACGTTCAGGAGCGCTGCGTCCTGCACGTCGACCCGGGCGAGCCGCTGACCATCGGAAGGAACGTCACCATCGGCCACATGGCTATGCTCCATGGCTGCACCATCGGCGACAACAGCCTGATCGGCATCGGCGCCATCGTCATGGGGCGTGCGATTATCGGGAAGAACTGCCTCATTGGCGCCGGCGCCCTGATCACCGAGGGCAAGGTCATCCCGGACAACTCGGTTGTGATGGGCGCGCCGGGCAGGGTCGTGAAGGAGGTCGGGGACGGACAGGCGGCGGCCCTGACCATGTCGGCGGAAAGCTATGTCCAGAACTGGAAGCGGATGGTCCGCGATCTCAAGCCCGCCTGACGGTGAAAGCAACCGGAAGCCTCTTCAGGTGATCCGACGCTTCTCCAGCTTCCGCGCCAGCGTCCGACGATGCATGCCGAGGCGCCGCGCGGTCTCCGAGATGTTGAAGTCGGTCTCGGCGAGAACCTCGTGGATGCGTTCCCACTCCAGCGTCTTGATCGAGGTCGGGCGGACAGTGAGCGGAATAGAGGCGTCGCCCTCGACCCGGGCGAAGGCGGCCTCGATATCGTCCGTGTTCGACGGCTTGGCGAGGTAGTAGCAGGCGCCCAGCTTGGTCGCCTCGATCGCTGTTGAGATGCTGGCGTAGCCGGTCAGGACCACGATCCGCATGGCAGCATCGTGTTCGTTGAGCCGCCGCACGCACTCCAATCCCGACCCGCCGACAACCTTCAGATCGACCACCGCGTAGCCCGGCGAGAACGTCTGCAGCCGCTCTTCCAGTTCGACCAGCCCGGTGCAGGTTTCGACCGTGTAGCCGCGCCGGCGGAACGACCGGGCCAGCGTCTCGGCGAACGCCGTGTCGTCCTCGACGATGATCAGCGACGGCGTGTCGGTCATGGCTTCGCTCCCAGTGCGGCCAACGGCAGGCGCAGGGTCACCATCGCCCCGCGGTCCGCCGCGTTTCCGGCCTCGACGGTCCCGCCCAACTTGCGCACGACGTTGGCGACGAGGAACAGGCCCAGCCCGCTGCCAGGTCGGGCCTTCGTGCTGACGTAGGGCTGACCGAGACGTTCGAGAACCGCCGGATCGAAGCCCGGCCCGTTGTCCTTCACCACGATGCCGAGCTGATCTTCCCGCCGGCTCGCGGCCAGCGAGATCCGGTCCGCCCCGGCCTCCAGCGCGTTCTCAAGCAGGTTGGTCACGACCTGCTTGAGGGCGACGTCCGAGACAATGTCGAGGTCGGGCGCGAAGATGTTATCATAGTCCAGCCGCGGCGGGTTGCGCAGGCCGCGCCATTCCTCGACCGCCTGATCCAGGAAGCCGCGTACCGTGGTCTTCACCGTGCCTTCACCGCGCAGCTCGCCCGACGACTGCAGGATGCCCGAGACGATCGCCTTGCAGCGCTCCAGCTGCGCGCCCATCGTCTGCAGCTCGTCGTGGGCGTCGGAGTCCTTGCGGAACACCTCCAGCCGCTTCCAGTCATTCAGGATCACCGAAAGCGTCGCGAGCGGCGTGCCCAGTTCATGTGCCGCCCCGGTGGCCAGCAGGCCCATGCGTACAACGTGGTCCTCCTCCACGGCCCGCCGCCTGAGCTCCGCCAGCTTCAGGTCGTGATCGCGCTGGTTCGAGGCGATGCGCGCCAGGAAGATGAGCAGCAACCCGGCCGTCAGAACGAAGCACAGGAACATGCCGATCGTGTGCAGGCTGAAGTACCGCCCTTCGTGCAGGTTGGGCACATCCAGCGGCCGATAGACGAAATTCAGGACGAGGAACGCGACCGCCGTCGCCGCGGTCAGCACACCCGCCCACCGCACGTTCAGCAGAACGGCGCCGAGGATCACCTGCAGGAGAAAGATCGACACGAACGGGTTGGACGCGCCGCCGCTGAGATACAGCTGCAGCGACAGCGCGAGTACATCCACCATAAGCCCGGCGAAGACCTCGGGGCCGGCAATGGGTCGCTCGGCTCGCCAGCGCGCCATGGAGGCGAGATTCCACAAGACGAGGGCCGCCAGCACAAGCAGCATCCCCTCAAGCGGCAGCGGCACGTGCATCAACTGGTGGACCACGCCGATTGTCACCATCTGGCCCACGACCGCGATCCAGCGCAACATGATCAGCAGGCGCAGGTTCTCGCGATTTGCGGCCTGGGTAATGGTGACGCCGGTCACGGCTGGTCTCCCTGCAACGGTTCGCGCCAGAACCGCCATGCGCCGAACACGCCCAAGCCCGCAAGCGCGAACCACGTCAGGGCATAGACCAGATGGCTGTTGGAGAACTTCAACACTGTCAGGCCGCCGCGCGGCCAGCCGCCCTGCCCGTCGTCCGCGGCGTCGATGAAGTAGCCTGCGATCGGCCCGGTCACGCCTCTGGTCTGCGCTATCGCGGCCACGTCACGCGAGCGCCAGCGATCGGCCTCGGGATCGTTGGCCCGCAGGAAGCTGCCGTTCGGTTCGGTGACCCGCAACAGGCCGCGCACAGTCTGCGCCCCCTCAGGCCGGGACCAGTCCCGCGCCGCCGCCCGCTCGCCGGGCACGAAGCCGCGGTTGATCAGGACCGCGAAACCCCGGTCGGTATCGAGAGGCGTCAGCACCCAGTAGCCTGGCCCCAGCACGGTCGCCGCCTGGACCAGCGTCTCGCGATCGTGGGCGAACACGCCCTGCACCCGCACGGCCTGATAGGCGCGGCGGCCCGCATCCGGCTCATCGGGTCCGGGAGCCGGGATCGGCGTCGCATGGGCGCGCGCCTCCACCGTGGCGATCAGCTGCGTCTTCCACTGAAGGCGCTGCACCTGCCAGACGCCCAGCCCGGCGAAAAGCAGGGCCAGCAACAGGCTCATGCCCGCCAGTGCGCGACGTTTACCCGCCAAAACCCTGGCTCGCGGCCTGCCCCATGGCTTCCATATCGTGGGCCGGCATCATGTTGCTGTCGAGATGGTGCATGACCCAGAGCGACCCCGAGATCACGATGACCAGAATGATCGCCGTGAACAGGAAAGCCAGCAGGTTCCAGCCGCCCTCCGACTTCGGATGCAGGTGGAGGAAGTAGATCATCTGCACCACGATCTGGACGACGGCGAAGCTCACGATCACCGCGATGGTCAGGGTGTCCGAGAAGTCGCCCATCATTACCATGGCGAACGGAATGATGGTGAGCACCGCCGAGATGACGAAGCCGGTCAGGTAGCTGCGATAGGTGCCGTGGTCGTGACCATCATCGTCGTGATGATGCGCGTCATGGTGCTGCGTGTTGTCGTGAGCGCTCATCGGACCATCCCCAGCAGATAGACAAAGCTGAACACCCCGATCCAGACCAGGTCGAGGAAGTGCCAGAACAGCGACAGGCACATCAGGCGTCGGCGATTGGCCGGGATCAGCCCCTTGAGGCTCACCTGCACCATCAGCACAACCAGCCACAGCAGGCCAAAGGTGACGTGGAGCCCATGGGTCCCAACCAGCACGAAGAAGGCCGACAGGAAGGCGCTGCGCTGCGGCGTCGCGCCCAGATGGATCAGGTGCGAGAACTCATAGAGCTCGATCCCGAGGAAGGCTGCGCCGAACAGGCCCGTGACGGCCAGCCAGCCCAGCGTCTGCTTCTTCGCCCCCTTGAACATCGCCAGCATGGCGAAGCCGTAGGTGATCGACGAGCACAGCAGCATGGCCGTGTTCAGCGCCACCAGCTCCAGATCGAACAGGTCGCGCGGTCCCGGTCCCGCCGCATAGGCGGTCGAGAGCACACCGAAGGTCGCGAACAGGATGGCGAAGATGAGCAGGTCGCTCATCAGGTAGAGCCAGAAGCCCAGCAGGGTGCTGTGGCCTTCCGGATGGTGCGGTTCCTCCTTGGGATGGAAAGCAAACGGCTCGTTCGATTTGACGGTCGTCGCCATGGTCAGCCCTCCGCCCTTGCAAGCGCGGTCTTCAGCGCATCCGTGCGCCCGTCCTCGATGGCGCGCACCTCATCAGCGGGTATGTAATAGTCCCGCTCGTAGTTGAACGTGTGCCAGATCGCGTAGCCGACGATGGCGACGAACGACGCTATGGCCAGCCACCAGATGTACCAAACCATCGCCATGCCCAGTGCGATGGAGAGGCCGGCGAGGATCACGCCGGTGCCGGTGCTCTTCGGCATGTGGATGGCGCGGAAGCCCCTGGTCGGCCGCTCGTACTTCGCCTGCTTCATGTCGTACCAGGCGTCGCCGTCGCGGATGATCGGGGTGAAGGCGAAGTTATAGGCCGGCGGCGGCGACGATGTCGCCCACTCCAGCGTGCGGCCGTCCCACGGATCGCCCGTCTCGTCGCGCAGCTTGTCGCGGTTCAGGATGCTGACGGCGATCTGGATCAGGAAGGCCAGGATGCCGATGGCGATAATGCCCGCGCCGATCGCCGCGATGACGAACCAGATCTGGTATGACGGATCGTCGAAGGTGCGCAGGCGACGGGTCACCCCCATCAGACCCAGCACGTACAGCGGTGCGAAGGCGACCCAGAAGCCGACGACCCAGCACCAGAAGCTGACCAGGCCCCACGTCTTGTCGAGCTTGAAGCCGAAGGCCTTCGGGAACCAGAAATTGATGCCGGCGAACAGGCCGAACAGCACGCCGCCTATGATCACGTTGTGGAAGTGCGCGACGAGGAACAGGCTGTTGTGAAGCACGAAATCGGCCGGCGGCACCGCCAGCATGACGCCTGTCATGCCGCCGATCACGAACGTCAGCATGAAGGCGATCAGCCACATCATCGGCAACTCGAACCGGATGCGTCCGCGATACATCGTGAACAGCCAGTTGAAGATCTTCGCCCCTGTCGGGATCGAGATGATCATGGTGGTGATCCCGAAGAACGAGTTCACCGAGGCCCCCGAGCCCATCGTGAAGAAGTGGTGGAGCCACACCAGATAGGACAGCACGGTGATGACGACCGTCGCGTAGACCATCGAGGTGTAGCCGAACAGACGCTTGCCCGAGAAGGTCGATGCGACCTCCGAGAACACGCCGAACAGCGGCAGGATCAGGATGTAGACCTCGGGGTGGCCCCAGATCCAGATCAGGTTCACGTACATCATGGGGTTGCCCCCGAGATCGGTCGTGAAGAAGTTGGTGCCGATGTAGCGGTCGGCGGTCAGAAGGGCGAGGACGGCCGTCAACACCGGGAAGGACGCCACGATCAGGACGTTGGCGCACAGGCTGGTCCAGGTGAAGACCGGCATTTTCATCAGGCCCATGCCCGGCGCGCGCATCTTCACGATGGTCGCGATCAGGTTGATGCCGGACAGGGTGGTGCCTACCCCCGCGATCTGCAGCGCCCAGATGTAGTAATCGACCCCCACGCCCGGACTGTATCCGATGCCTGACAGCGGGGGGTACGCCAGCCAGCCGGTCCGCGCGAACTCGCCCACGAACAGAGAGGCCATGACCAGAACGGCGCCGGCCGTCGTCATCCAGAAGCTGAAGTTGTTCAGGAAGGGGAAGGACACGTCCCGCGCGCCGATCTGCAGCGGCACGACGTAGTTCATGAGCCCTGTGATGAACGGCATCGCCACGAAGAAGATCATGATCACGCCGTGGGCGGTGAAGATCTGGTCGTAGTGATGGGCGTTCAGATAGCCTTCGGATCCGCCGAAGGCCATCGCCTGCTGCAGCCGCATCATGACCGCATCGGCGAAGCCGCGCAGCAGCATCACTGTGCCGAGGATCATGTACATGATCCCGATCTTCTTGTGGTCGACCGTCGTGAACCACTCGGTCCAGAGGTAGCCCCACAGTTTGTAGCGCGTGATGATCGCCAGCAGGGCCAGACCGCCCAGCACGACCACCGCGAAGGTGGCCAGCACGATCGGATCGTGCGGAATGGCCGCCCAGGTCAGACGACCCAGCAGCGGCGAGATCTCGACATAGGCCGAGGGATCGGAAGACGTCATGGGAGCCATCAGATGCCGACCTCGACTGCGTCAGCGCGGGAGGCCGGGGTGGAACGGGCGAAGGGGGTGTTGCGGGGCAGACCGGCGCCTCTCAGGCGCTCCAGCGAACGGGGCGGGGCCAGCAGGGATTCCTCCGCCAGACGGGCGCGGCCCATGGCGGCCTCGCGCGCTTCGTCGGGCGTGCAGATCTGCATGACATGGCCTGCGTTGTCGCCGCCCAGCGGGGTCACGCGCGGCCGCGAGTACTGCAGGGAGCCCGGCGGCAGGAAGTTGCGGATGCCCGCGATGCCCGTGCCGCCCTGCTCGTTAAGGGCCATCATCTCACCCATGCACATCGAGCCCGGCTCGACGCAGCGGCCGACAATGGCGTTCCAGAGCAGGGGATCGACCGACCCGTAACTGATCGGCTGAACGTGCTCGGAGGGACGGGCCAGATCGACATAGGACACGCGGTCCAGAAGGCGTCCGCCCGCCCTGGCCCCGGCGATCCAGGCGTCGAAGTCCGCCTCGTTCAAACCGTGGAAGGCGAACTTCATGCCGGAAAAGCCGTCACCGGAATAGTTGGCGGAAAAGCCTCGATATTCGCCCGGCGCATTGATGACCGCGTGCAGCTTCGTCTCCATGCCGGGCATGGCGTAGATCTGCCCCGCCAGGGCCGGGATGTAGAAGGAGTTCATCACCGACGACGACGTCAGGGTGAACCGGATCGGCCGGTCCACCGGAGCGGCCAGCTCGTTGACGGAGGCGACGCCGTATTCCGGGTAGATGAACAGCCACTTCCAGTCGAGCGCGACGACCTGCACTTCCATCGGCCGCATCCCGGCGGTGACGGGGCGATCACGATCGATCCGGTCGAGCGACCGGTACGGATCCAGCAGGTGGGTGCCGGTCCAGGTAATGGCGCCGAGACAGATGATGATCAGCAACGGGGCCGCCCAGATCACCAGCTCCAGGTGCGTGGAGTGATCCCACTCCGGCTCGTACTTCGCGTCCTTGTTGGAGGCGCGGTACTTCCAGGCGAACCAGATGGTCAGGGCCATCACCGGGATGATGATGACCAGCATCAGGATCACCGACCAGACCAGCAGGTCGCGCTGTTGCGAGGCGATGTGGCCGGCGGGATCCAGCACGACGGCCTGACAGCCTGAAAGCAACAGGCCGCCGACACAGAGGCTGATGAACGTTATCGGGCGCAACGCCTTTAACTCTCCACGTAGCCCTCGGGGGAGCGAGGACCGTGGCTCGATAGAAAGCGGCGGGCCCTCTGCACATTGGACAATCTGTCCAATGCCCTTTGAACGTTGTACCTGTGAAAGGGTCGCGCAGGAAACACAGGAGTAATCCTCGTCCATGTCCGCGAAGGCCGAACTGCCGAACTCCGAGGGTCTGGAGCACGACGCTGCAGAGCTGCACGGGCGCGTTGACGCGGGCGAGATCGCAGTCGGCGTGATCATCGGCCGCACCTCCGAATTCTTCGATTTCTTCGTCTATGCGATCGCCTCGGTCGTCGTATTTCCGCGCCTGATCTTCCCGCACCTGCCCCCGATCGAGGGCATGATGTGGTCCTTCGCCATCTTCGCTCTCGCCTTCCTGGCCCGCCCGCTGGGAACAGCCTTCTTCATCGCCATCGACCGCCGCTTCGGCCGGGCGACGCGCCTGACGACCGCCCTGCTCCTGCTCGGCACCTCGACCGTCGCGGTGGCCTTCACTCCGGGCCATGCGCAGGCCGGCGTCTGGGCCGCGATCATCCTCAGCGTCTTCCGCATCGGTCAGGGCGTGGCCCTGGGCGGCGCCTGGGACGGCCTGCCCTCCCTCCTGGCGCTCAGCGCGCCCGAGAAGCGCAAGGGCTGGTACGCCATGGTCCCCCAGCTGGGCGCCCCGTTCGGCCTGCTGGTCGCCTCGGCCCTGTTCGCCTATCTGCTGACGGTGCTGTCGGCCGAGGACTTCATGGACTGGGGCTGGCGCTATCCCTTCTTCTGCGCCTTCGCGATCAACGTCGTGGCCCTGTTCGCGCGCCTGCGCATCGTGGTGACGCCGACCTTCCAGAAGCTGTTCGAGCGACGCGAGCTCCAGCCGACGCCGGTTTTCGAAGCCATTCGCGCCGAAGGCCCGCGCATCGTGATCGGCGCCTTCGCCCCGCTGGCCAGCTTCGCCATGTTCCACATGGTCACGGTCTTCCCCCTGTCCTGGGTCTTCCTCTTCACGCGAGAGGAACCCAGCCGGTTCCTGATGATCGAGATGGTCGGCGCCGTCGCCGGCATCGTCGCCATCATGGCCTCCGGCGTGCTGGCCGACCGGTATGGCCGACGCAAGGTCCTGGGCGGCACGGCCGCCGCCATCGCAGCCTTCAGCGGCTTCGCTCCCCAGCTGCTGGAAGGCGGCGCCACGGGCGAGCTGGTCTTCATGGTGTCGGGCTTCATCCTTCTGGGACTCGCCTTCGGTCAGGCGTCGGGCGCGGTCGCCAACAGCTTCGCCAAACGCCACCGCTACACCAGCTCCGCCCTCACCTCGGACCTGGCCTGGCTGTTCGGCGCCGGCTTCGCTCCGCTGGCGGCCCTGCTGCTGTCGGTCTATGGCGGGCTTCTGGCGTCGGGCGCCTATCTGCTGTCCGGGGCCCTGGTCACCCTGCTGGCCCTTTGGCTCAACCGAACCCTCGGTCATAGCCATCTGCCCGAAGGCAGGAAGCGCGCGTCGAGGGTGGGAAGCGGGGAGGCCTGAGACTTCGTTTCAACGTCGCCCGCACCCTGCTCGCGTTAGACCAAAGTCTGCCTCCAGCCCGTCGCCGGGTCCTGTCAGTCTCACTCCCAGCCCTCTTGAGAGGGATCAACGAACGCGTCGCGAAAGACGGCGCCGGGAGGAAAGCAGATGAGCGACAACGAGACTGTCGCCGCCCAGGTCAGGGATGGCCATGTGGTGGGGCGAAACGACAAGCTTGTGATCACGGCCGCTTCGGTCGGCACGGTGATCGAGTGGTACGACTTCTATCTTTACGGATCGCTCGCCGCGATCATCACCGCCCAGTTCTTCTCGGGGGTGAACGAGACGACCGGATTCATCTTCGCGCTGATGGCGTTCGCGGCAGGCTTCGCCGTGAGGCCTTTCGGAGCGATCGTGTTCGGGCGGCTGGGCGACCTGTGGGGTCGCAAGAACACCTTCCTCGTCACCATGCTGCTGATGGGTCTGTCGACCTTCGTGGTCGGCGTGCTGCCGTCCTATGCGGCGATCGGCATCGCGGCGCCGGCCATTCTGGTGCTGATGCGCCTGATTCAGGGTCTGGCTCTGGGCGGCGAGTACGGCGGGGCGGCCACCTATGTCGCCGAACACGCCCCGCCCGGAAAGCGCGGCTTCTACACCAGCTTCATCCAGATCACCGCCACCGTGGGCCTGCTGCTCAGCCTGATGGTGATCCTCGGCGTCCGCACCTCCGTGGGCGAGGAAGCCTTCGCCGACTGGGGCTGGCGTATCCCGTTCCTGGTTTCGATCCTGCTGCTGGGCGTGTCACTCTGGATCCGCCTCAAGCTGGCTGAAAGCCCGGCCTTCCAGCGCATGAAGGCCGAGGGCAAGGGCACCAAGACGCCGCTCAAGGACAGCTTCGGAAAGTGGGGCAATCTGAAGATCGTGCTGATCGCCCTGCTGGGTCTGGCCGCCGGTCAGGCGGTGGTCTGGTACACCGGTCAGTTCTACGCCCTGTTCTTCCTGGAACGGGTGCTGCGGGTCGATGCGTCGCTGACCAACATCCTGATCGCCACCGCACTGCTGCTGGCCACGCCGTTCTTCATCTTCTTCGGCTGGCTGTCGGACAAGATCGGCCGCAAGCCGATCATCCTGGCCGGCTGCCTGCTGGCGGCCCTGACCTATTTCCCGCTGTTCCAGGGCCTGACCTGGGCCGCCAACCCGCGCCTCGCCGAAGCCTCGGCATCGTCGCCGGTCACGGTCTATGCGGACCCGGCCGAGTGCTCGCTGCAGTTCGACCTGGTCGGCAAGGCGGTATTCAACACCTCCTGCGACGTCGCCAAGTCGCAACTGGCCAAGGCCGGCGTCAGCTACCGGACCGAGGACGCTCCGGCCGGCGCCCTGGCCCAGGTCCGTGTGGGCGAGACCGTGGTCGAGAGCTTCCGCGGCGACCAGATGGCCTCGGCCGACTTCACCGCCGCGCGCAAGACCTGGGGTGAGGACCTGACCGGCGTTCTGTCGTCCGCCGGCTACCCGGCCTCGGCGGACAGCGCGCTGGTGAACAAGCCCGCCGTGATCGGGATCCTGTTCATCCTCGTGCTGTACGTGACCATGGTCTACGGCCCGATCGCGGCGGCCCTGGTGGAGATGTTCCCGACCAATATCCGGTACACCTCCATGTCCCTGCCCTACCACATCGGCAATGGCTGGTTCGGCGGCTTCCTGCCCACCACGGCCTTCGCCATCGTGGCCGCCACAGGGAATATCTACTACGGCCTCTGGTATCCCATTGCGATCGCCGTTCTGACCTTCGTCGTCGGCATCATCTGGGTGAAGGAGACGAAGAACGTGGACATCAACGACTAGGGTCGTGACGTCCATTCTCCCCGCGGAGGGCCGGCGTTTCGACGCCGGCCCTTCTGCGTTGCGGCACAGCTTTCGCTTGCCCCGTCCCGTCCGTCCCGATTGAGTGAGACGATGTTCAGCCTGCTGATCCTGGCCCTGGTCGGCGCCTATATGGCGGCCCTGTTCGTCATCGCCTGGCGTGGCGAGCGGGCGGGCGTGCACGGCCGGCCGCTGGGCGCCTGGACCTATGCCTTCTCGCTGGCCATCTACTGCACCAGCTGGACCTATTACGGCGCTGTGGGCACCGCCTCGCGGGCCGGTTGGGAGTATCTGCCGATCTATATCGGGCCGGTGCTGGGCCTGACCCTGCTGTTTCCCCTGTGGCGTCGCATCGCCGCCGCAGCCCGCCGCGAGAAGGTCGGCTCGATCGCCGACTTCATCTCGTCCCGCTATGGCCGCAGCCAGACGCTGGGCGCCGTGGTCGCCATGGTGGCCGTCGTCGGCTCCCTTCCCTACATCGCCCTGCAACTGAAGGCGCTGGCGATGGGCTGGGCCCTGATCACGGCCGGCACCCCTGCGGCTGATCTGGAAAGCCTGACTGTCCTTCTGATGGCCGCGGCGCTGGCTGGCTTCTCCATCCTCTTCGGGGCCCGCCGTCCCGACCTGACCGAGCACAACCGCGGGCTGGTTCAGGCCATCGCGCTCGAGTCGGTCGTCAAGCTGGCGGCGCTGGTGGCCGCAGCCCTGTTCGCGCTGTTCCTGTTGAACGGCAGTCCCGATCCGGCGAAGGCCTGGCGTGAGATGGGGCCACTGGCCGCGCCGCCGGTGCTGGACGCCCGCTTCGCCGCCATCACCCTGCTGGCGACCCTGGCCATGTTCTGCCTTCCGCGTCAGTTCCACGTCGCCTTTGTCGAGGGCTCCGACCCGGCGCAGGCCCGGCGCGCGCGCTGGGTTTTTCCGATCTATCTGCTGATCACCAGCCTGGCCGTCCTGCCTCTCGTCGCCGCCGGAAGCCTGCTGGGAGGAGGCGAAAACCCGGACCTGCTGGTGCTGTCCCTGCCCTTCGGCCAGGGCGCACACCTGCTGACCGCCGCCGTCTTCGTCGGCGGCTTCTCGGCCGCCACCGCCATGGTGATCGTCGAGGCCGTCGCACTGTCGGCCATGGTGTCCAACAACCTGATCCTGCCCTTCGTCACCGGCTCGCGCTGGCGACTGCGAGAGAGCGGGGCCGATATGGCCGGCCTGATCCTTCAGGTCCGGCGCGCCGCGATCGTCGTCCTGCTGCTTCTGGCCTGGCTCTATTTCCAGGCGATGGACCACTCCGCCGGGCTGGTCTCAATCGGCCTGGTCTCCTTCGCGGCGATGGGGCAACTGGCCCCTGCCCTGTTCGGCGCGGTTCTCTGGCGGCGCGGCCACGCCAGCGGCGCGCTGGCCGGCATCGCCGTCGGCTGCGTGGCGTGGCTGATCATGCTGGCCCTGCCGCAACTGACCGGCCAGATCGGATCGCCATCGGAGCTGGCCCCCGGCGTCTTCGTCAGTCTGGGCCTGAATACCGCCGCCTATATCCTGATATCCAAACTGGCGACCGGCCGGTTGGTCGACCGCATCCAGGCGCAGGCCTTCATCGGCGCTCATGGCCCGGACTGGAGCGAGATGGGTCACGCGGGCGCGGGAGCCTCGGTCGGAGACCTGAAGTCGCTCGTCTCGCGCTTCATCGGCGAGGCCGGCGCCGAACGCGCCTTCACCGCCTGGTCGCTGGAGAGCGGCCGCAAACCATTGGGCAGTGAGCCCGCAGACGCCTCCATGGCCCGCGCCGCGGAACGGATGCTGGCCGGAGCCGTCGGCTCTTCGTCGGCGCGGAGGGTCATAGCCGCAGCTCTGGCGGGCGGCAGCCGCGCGCCGGAGGATGTGGTCCGGATGCTCGATGAGGCGTCCCAGGCCGTCCAGTTCAACAGGGAACTGCTGCAGATCACCCTGGACAACATCGATCAGGGCGTGGCCGTGGTCGATCACGATCTGCAGCTGGTCGCCTGGAACCGGCGGTATGTGGAGATGTTCGACCTGCCGCCGGGCTTTGTTCATGTCGGCCTGCCGATTGGCGCCGTCTACCGCCTGAACGCCGAGCGCGGCGAAAGCCACGACGATATCGACGCCTGGGTCGAGCGGCGGCTTGAGGCCCTGCGCCGCCGCATTCCGCACGAGCACGAGCGTCGGCAGCCTGACGGGCGCGTCCTGCGGTCGACCGGCGCCCCGATCCCCGACGGCGGCTATGTGACCAGCTACACCGACATCACCGAGTTGCGCCGGGCGGCCCAGGCGCTTGAGGAGGCGAACCAGCAACTGGAAGAGCGCGTCGCCGACCGGACCGCCCGGCTGGACGAGGCCCGACGGACAGCCGAAGAGGCGACAGCGTCGAAGACCCGCTTCCTCGCCGCCGCCAGTCACGATCTGCTGCAGCCCCTGCACGCGGCCCGCCTGTTTATCGCAGCCCTGAAGGAGGACAGCGCCGACGAGACCGCCGCCCTCGCCCACAACGCCGACCGGGCCATCGAGAACGCCCATGGGCTGATGACGGCACTACTGAACCTGTCGCGGCTGGACGCGGGCGGGGTCAAACCCGCGGTCGCCCCGATGGCGCTGAGTTCGCTGTTTGGCGATCTGGCGCGGGAGTTCTCCTCGATGGCCGCGGGAAAGAGCCTGACCCTGACGGTCGAGCGTCCGGATCTCTGGGTCGTGTCGGACCGGAACCTGCTGCGGTCCATGCTCCAGAACCTGATCGGCAACGCCATCCGCTACACGGACAGCGGCGGCGTCACCGTCGCGGCGATCCCGTCAGGCGACACCGTGCGCATCGAGGTGCGGGATACCGGCCGGGGCGTGCCGTCGGAGAAGCGCGAGGCCATCTTCGCCGAGTTCACCCGCCTGCCGGGCGCGCCGGGCGACGAGCCCGGCGCAGGCCTGGGTCTCGCGATCGTTCGCCGGCTGGGCGTGCTTCTGGATCACGCACTCGATATCGACTCGACGCCGGGCGAGGGCTCAACCTTCAGCGTCACCGTTCCCCTCGGCGTGGCGGCGGAGGCTGCTGTGCCCGAGACATCACGCGCGCCGTCCCAACTCGCCGGCCTGACTGTGCTCTGCGTCGACAATGAGCCGGCCATCCTGGACGGGCTGTGCGCCCTTCTGGCGCGCTGGCACATGGAGCCGATCAGGGCGTCGGACGCCGGCGAGGCGCTGGCGTCGGAGATCCGGCCCGACGCCGCTCTTGTTGACCTGCACCTCGGCGAGGGGCCGGATGGCCTTGCGGTGATCGAGGCGCTGAGAGCGCGTGGCGTCACCCGGATCGCCCTGATCACCGCCGACACCGGAGTCGGTCTGAAAGAGCGGGTGCAGGCGCTGGGCGCGCATCTGATGGGCAAGCCGGTGCGGCCGGCGGCCCTCAAGGCCTTCCTGTCGCGGCGGGGCTAGAGGTCGACCGACTGGGCCAGGATCACGGCCTGGGTTCTGTTCTGGACGCCCAGCTTGCGGAAGACCGTCGTCAGGTGCGCCTTGATCGTCGCTTCGGTGACGCCGAGATCGTAAGCGATCTGCTTGTTCAACCGTCCCTGACGAAGGCCCATCAGGATCTTCATCTGCGACGGGGTCAGGCTGGCGATGCGGCGATCCAGATCCTCACCCTCCTCGTCGGGTGGCAGATCCGGCGCCCAGCTGTCGCCGTCCCGCACGGCGGAGATGGCGGCGACCATCGTTTCCAGCGTCGCCGATTTCGGAATGAACCCGCCGGCGCCCATCGCCATCACCCGACGCACGGTGGCGGCGTCCTCGCTGCCGGAAACCACCACGACCGGCACGGCGGGATGTTCAGAGCGGACCGCAGCCAGTCCGCCGAACCCTTCGGCGTCCGGCAATTTCAGATCCAGCAGCAGAAGGTCCGCGCCCGCATCGGCCAGCACCTGCCTGGCTCCGGCCAGACTGGCCTGCTCCTCGACCACCGCATCGGGCGCGGCGCGCCTGACGGCCGAGACCAGCGCTGCGCGAAACAACGGATGATCGTCAGCGATGACGATGTGTTCCATGGCGTCCTTCCCGCGCGCGGTTCCTTGGGGTCGACCACGTCGCACCGACACAATGCCGCACCTCGACCTTGGTCGAAACTAGACCAATGGCTAATGGCCGTCGCCCCCGGTGACGCCGAAGTTTCCACCTGAAAAGCCCGCGCAGACGGGCTTCACGGGAGGATAAGCCTATGACCCACGGACATCTCTGGCTTTGCGGGGCCGCCTCGGCCGCCCTGCTGCTCGTCGCCGGCGCGGCCGACGCCCAGACCGCCGGACAGGACCCGATGGAGGCGCGGATCGCCGCCCTCGAGGCCCAGTTGAACGCCCTGAGGGCTGAGCTGGCGGCCACACGGGGCGAACAGGCCCAGACGCGTCAGGATGTGATCCTGCTCAGCCAGCAGACGCCGCCGCCTGCCGGTCCCGCCGCCGCGCCGGCAGCGCCGGCGACGCCGACCAACGGCTTCCGTATCGGCGATCACACCGTCACCGTCGGCGGTTTCCTGAAGCTGGACATGACGGCCAGCGACTACAGCAGCGGCGATCCAGCCAACGGTGACGCCCTGCGCGAGTTCTACCTTCCCGGAGCCATCCCGGTCGGCGGCTCGGGCGAGGACACGGCGCTGGACTTCAACGCCCGCCAGACCCGCCTGTGGCTGGCCACCCAGGGCGAGGTCGCCGGACATCGTGTGGGCTCGCGGATCGAGATGGATTTCCAGGTCCTTCCCGGCGCCGGCGACCAGCGCACGACCAGCCCCGCCAACCTGTCCCTGCGTCGCGCCTTCGTCACCATCGACAACTGGCTGTTCGGTCAGGAATGGACCAATTTCCAGAACACCACCGTGCTGCCCGAAACTGCCGACTACATCGGCCCGTCTGAAGGCACGGTCTTCGCCCGTCAGGCACAGGTCCGCTATACACGGGGCCCGTTCTCGGTCTCGATCGAAAACCCTGAAACGACGCTCTCCCCGTTCGGCGGTGGAGCGCGGATTATCGCCGATGACAGCAGCCTGCCGGACTTCACCGCGCGCTACACCCGTACCGGCGCATGGGGCGAGGCCTCGCTGGCCGGCATGGCACGTCAGCTGAAGTACGAGACCGTGGGTGCGACCCCGATCGACACCGACGCCATGGGCTGGGGTCTGTCGGCAGCCGCCAGGCTGAACCTCGGCGCCAACGACGATCTCCGCCTGATGATCAGCGGCGGCGAGGGCATCGGTCGCTACATCGGCCTGAACTTCGCCAATGACGCCGTGCTGACGGCTTCGGGTGATCTGGAGCCGATCGGCGTGGTCGCCGGCTTCGCCGCCTGGCGTCACGTCTGGGTTCCTGGCGTTCGCACGAACCTGATCGTCTCGCACCAGTCGGTCGACAACGATCCGACCCTGACCGGTCTCGGCGTCAACCGCAGCGCCACCAGCTGGCGCGCCAACGTCGTCTGGTCCCCGATACGCGCGCTGGACGTCGGGGCCGAGATCATGACAGGCGAACGTGAGTTGCAGTCCGGCGTTACCGGCGACATGACTCGCCTCCACCTGTTCACCCGCTACGGATTCTGACGCGAGGCAAGCATGAGCAAGTCCGACCTCTATCCCGTCGATCCGGCCATCGCCGCCCGCGCGCATATGGACAGCGCCGCCTACGAAGCCTCGCGCGTCGCGGCTCGGGAGGAACCGGACCGTTACTGGAGCGAGGTGGCGAAGCGGCTCGACTGGTCCCGCTTCCCGACGAAGATAAAGGACGTCAGCTTCGACAAGGCGGATTTCCATATCCGGTGGTTCGAGGACGGCGAACTGAACGTCGCCTACAACTGCGTGGACCGGCATCTGGCCGAACGGGCGAACGAAACGGCGATCATCTGGGAAGGCGACGACCCGGCCGACGACGCCCGCATCACCTTCGCCGAACTGCACGAGCAGGTCTGCCGCATGGCGAACGTGCTCAAGTCGAACGGGGTGAAGAAGGGCGACCGCGTCACCCTCTACCTGCCGATGATCCCGGCGGCGGCCTACGCCATGCTGGCCTGCGCCCGCATCGGCGCGGTCCACTCGGTCGTCTTCGGCGGCTTTTCGCCGGACAGCCTCGCGGGCCGGATCGAGGACTGTGGCTCGCGCATCGTCATCACCGCCGACGAGGGCCGTCGCGGCGGCAAGAAGGTGCCGCTGAAGGCCAATGTCGACGAGGCGCTGAAGAAGGTCGCCGTCGATACCGTCATCGTCGTCAGCCACACCGGCGGCGCGATCGACTGGGTCGAGGGCCGGGACATCCGCTACGAGGACGCTGCAGCAGCCGCCTCGCCCGACTGCCCCTGCGAACCGATGAACGCCGAGGATCCGCTGTTCATCCTCTACACCTCCGGCTCGACCGGAAAGCCCAAGGGCGTGCTCCACACCACCGGCGGCTATCTGCTGTGGGCCTCGTGGACCCAGGCGATGGTGTTCGACTATCGCCCGGGGGAGGTCTTCTGGTGCACGGCCGACGTGGGTTGGGTCACGGGCCACACCTATGTGGTCTATGGCGCGCTGGCCAACGCCGCCACGACCCTGATGTTCGAGGGCGTGCCCAACTATCCGGACGTCAGCCGCTTCTGGCAGGTGGTCGACAAGCACAAGGTCGACATATTCTACACAGCCCCGACCGCGCTTCGCGCCCTGATGCGCGAAGGCGACGAGCCGGTGAAGTCCGCCAGCCGCACGTCCCTGCGCCTGCTGGGCACGGTGGGCGAGCCGATCAATCCGGAGGCCTGGCGCTGGTACCACGAGGTCGTGGGCGAAGGCCGCCTGCCGATCGTGGACACCTGGTGGCAGACCGAGACCGGCGGCGCCCTGATCGCTCCCCTGCCCGGAGCCACGGACCTGAAACCCGGCTCGGCCACCAGGCCCCTGCCGGGCGTGGAGCTGGAGATCGTCGACGGCGAGGGCCGCCCTATGGACGGCGCCGTCGAGGGCGGTCTGTGCATCACCGACAGCTGGCCGGGCCAGATGCGCACGGTCTATGGCGACCACCAGCGCTTCTTCGACACCTATTTCTCGACCTACCCGGGCAAGTATTTCACCGGCGACGGCTGCCGACGTGACGAGGACGGCTACTACTGGATCACCGGCCGGCTGGACGACGTCCTGAACGTTTCCGGCCACCGCATGGGCACGGCCGAGATCGAAAGCGCCCTGGTCAGCCATGACGACGTCGCCGAGGCCGCCGTGGTCGGTTTCCCGCACGATATCAAGGGTCAGGGCGTCTACGCCTACGTCACCCTGAACGCCGATGTGCAGCCGTCCGAGGACCTGCGCCGCGCCCTTGTCGCCCATGTCCGCAAGGAGATCGGGCCGATCGCCAGTCCGGACGTGATCCAGTGGGCCCCCGGCCTGCCCAAGACCCGATCGGGCAAGATCATGCGCCGCATCCTGCGCAAGATCGCGGAGAACGACGTCACGTCGCTGGGCGACACCTCGACCCTTGCCGATCCTTCGGTCGTCGACGATCTGGTCCGCAACCGGGCGCAGGCCCAAGCAGCCTGATCCCTTTGACAGACGCAAAAGGCCGCCCTTCGCAGGGCGGCCTTTTCTTGTCCGGCGCCACCCTCAGGCGGCGTTGAAGATGTAGTCGTCGCTGGTCAGATGGTTGGTCGTGCCGACCATTTTCACCAGGATCAGGCGGCTTGCGCCCGGGTTCTCCGGATCCACGATCCGGTAGAACTGGTTGGACTGGCTGGCGCCGTAGCGCTCGAACACCAGCGACGCGCTGCCGCTGAAGCCCGAGAACTCAAGCAGGTCCTGGTCGCCTTCGCCGGACCTGCCGGCACCCTGGAAATCGAAAATGGTGTCCCAGCCTTCTCCGCCATCGCTAAGGTGCTCGCGGGCGAAGTGGAAGGTATCGTTGCCGCTGCCGCCCCACAGGGTGTCGTCACCGAGCCCCCCGTTCAGCCAGTCTGCGCCCTCTCCGCCATCCAGACGATCATGGCCCCAGGCGCCGTCTCCGCTGCTGTCGCCCACCAGGTGGTCATCGCCGCTGCCGCCGAAGATCTGGTCGTCGCCTCCCCGGCCGATCAGGACGTTGTCGCCGCTGTTTCCGGCGATGTAGTTGTCGCCGTCGTTCCCTTCGCCGCGGAGGTTCGCAGTTCCGTCAAGGCGCAGCGCCTCGAGATTGTCCGACAGGACGAAATCACCGACGGAGAACACGACGTCATAACCCTCGCCATCGGCCTCGGTGATCGTGTCCTGGCTGCCCACGAAATACTGGTCGTCGCCCTCGCCGCCAAACAGCTGGTTGATGCCCTCGCGGCCGACCAGCCGGTCATTGCCCCGTCCTCCATGGAGGATGTCGTTGCCGCCGTAGCCGCCCAGGGTGTCGTTGCCATCCAGCCCGTAAAGGACGTTGTCGGCGTTATTCCCCAGCACCGAGTTGTCGAGCGCGTTGCCCGTGCCGTCGATGTCGGCCATGCCTTCGAGCATCAACTCCTCGAAGTGATTGCCCAGCACCCAGGTCACAGTCGAGCGGACGTTGTCGCGGCCCTCTCCGGCATGCTCGATCACCTGGTCCTCGGCCGAATGGACATAGTAGGTATCGTTGCCGGTCCCGCCCACCATGACGTCGGCGCCGTCGCCGCCGTGCATCAGGTCGTCGCCTTCGCCGCCCTCCAGACGGTCCGCGCCGCCCTGGCCGAACATCTTGTCGTTGCCGATGCCCCCGCGGATGACGTCGTTACCGTCGCCGCCGATGCCTTCGTCGTTTCCGACGCCCAGCAACAGTTCGTCGTCGAACCGGCTGCCGGTGACCGAGTCGTGGCCGGCCAGCGCATGGACGATCACCGCTTCGGTTTCGCGGGCGAAGGTTACGCGGTTGTCGTTGTCGTCCAGGGTGACGACCCGGCCCTGCCGCGGCGAAACGGTCAGGGTCACCGTCACGGGAACGCGGGCCGTGCCGTCGAACAGATCGTAGGTGAAGGTGTCGACGCCGGTGAAGCCGGCATCGGGCGTGTAGACAAACGAGCCGTCGCTGTTGAACTGGAACTGGCCGTTCCTAGGCCCCTGCGTCAGGATCGCTGTCAGTGTGTCTCCATCCGCATCGGTATCGTTCGCGAGCACGCCGCGCGAGGCGTCGATGACCATCGGGCCGCGCCCGGTTTCCATCTCGTAACGGTCTGCCTCACCGACCGGCGCGACGTTCACAGGATTGACGATCAGGGTCACCGTCGCGACGCCGGAGTCGCGACCGTCCCTCGCCCTGTAGGTGAAGACATCCGTGCCGGTGAAGCCGGCATTGGGCACGTAGCGCCGCGGTTGGAAAGTCCGAGCGGAATTCCACGGAGTCCCGCGGAAACGCGACATACGCATTACATTTGCGGCGAAGCACCGATCTGCAGCGACAAACGGGATGCGCCGGAGCCGAACTTGTCATCGTCGGGAAGTATGGGCGGGGTCCCGGCGACCACGCCCGCGTACAGGACGCCGAATGCAGAACGTCGCCCTCAGTACCCTCTCCGGTCATTCCGGAACCGAACGCCCGTCGCGGCTGCCTGCTTCGGTGAACATGGTCGCCGCGATCAAGGCGATGCAGGCGCGTGCGCCTGGCATGACCCTGACCCAGCTGGTGATCTTTCTGACGGTCGCGTCCGAGGAAGGCATCCGGCTGAACGATCTCGGCGCCCGCATCAATGAAAGCCAAGCCACGGTTTCGCGCAGTGTCAGCGCCCTTACGGAGGGCGGCCTTCGCGGGTCCCCGCGGGCCGGCTACGGTTTGCTGGTCCTGCTCCGCGACAGGGATGACGGCCGCGGCCGGCGCGCGGCCCTCAGCGAGTCCGGACGCCGCCTGCTGACCTGGATCGACGCAACCATGCAGGGCCGTTGGGGAGTTGCCGGATGAAACACATAGCGATCTCGACAGTCGTGCTTCTCGGGGCCCTTCTGGCGGCCTCCCCTGTCCTGGCTGAACACTCGCCCCCCCATCCCGGCACAGGGGCGCAGACAGCCTTGCCGGCAGTCACAGAGTTGGCGCCGGGGGTCGGCCTTCTGATCGGGCAGGACGGAAACGTCGTGATGG
Source organism: Caulobacteraceae bacterium (assembly GCA_052441165.1). GTDB lineage: Bacteria > Pseudomonadota > Alphaproteobacteria > Caulobacterales > Caulobacteraceae > Brevundimonas. The sequence continues at coordinate 95,843 of JBQVQW010000006.1, forward strand.
TCTCCGGCCCGCGTGGCGTCCTGATCATCGACGATCAGCGCCCCCGGTCCGTGCCGGCAGTTGTCGCCGCAGCCAATGGACCGATCACCCACGTGATCAACACCCACTGGCACCTCGACCATTCGGGCGGCAACGCCATCCTCGGTGAAGGCGGCGCAGAGGTCATCGCCCATCGGAATGTCCGGGCGCGCCTGATGGTCGACCAGTTCATGGCGGCCTACAATCGGACGGTCCCGGCCTCCCCTGCGATCGCATGGCCCACGATCGTCTTCGACGAACGACTGACCATCCACCACGGCGAGGAGACCATCCGACTGCTCCACACCCCCGCCGCCCATACGGACGGCGACACCCTGGTCTATCTTGAGCGGGCGGACGTCCTTCACATGGGCGACCTCTATTTCAACGGCCTCTTCCCGTTCATCGACCGCAGCAGCGGCGGTACGATCGACGGCCTGATCGCCGCGATCGATGTCGCGCTCAGCCTGGCCGGAGAGCGGACACAGGTCATTCCCGCCCACGGAGCGCCCGCCATGCGCGCCGATCTTGTCGCCTGGCGCGAGATGCTGGCGACAATCCGCGAGCGGGTGGCCCGCGACAAGGACACAGGTCACTCGATGGAGCAGGTGATCGCAGGCCGCCTCACCGCCGGATACACGCTCGGCGGCGATGCGGACCGCTTCGTCTCGGCGATCTACGACAGCTTGCCGCCCAGCGCTTCGACGACCCGCCCGTAGGTCACGCCGACCCGCACCATGCGCCCACCGGCAAGGCGGACGACATGGCCCCCGGCTGTTTGCTCCAGCGTCTCGATGAGTTTCCGCTGAACGAAGGCCGACCGGCTGACCCTGAGTATTTGCTCAGGATCCAGCAGACGCTCCAGCGCAGACATGGTCGAGCGGATGATGTGCGACCGCGACGCCGTGTGAAGCAGGACGTAGTCGCGCGCCGCCTCGATCCAGTCGATCGTATCGACATCGACGCGAACGAGCCCTGTCGAGCCCGGCGCCCAGAGAGCATCGACCGGCGTCGATGCTCTCCGCGGGAGCGGGACGGTGACGTTGCGTGCACGCGCCCGGGCGATCAGTCGATCAACATGGGCAGGCTCCGCCGGCTTGAGGAGCAGATCTCCGGCGGGAACCGGCAGATTCCGGCGCCCGATCCCGGCGGCAGAGGCCATGAACACCACCTCGACCTTGCCCGAAGCCGTGAGCGCGCGGGCCAGCGGCAGGCCGTTCCGGCCGGGAATCTGAACGTCCAGGAACACCATATCCGGCCGCAAGGCCTCGATCAGTCCGGCGACTTGCCCGCCGTCCCGGGCCGAGCCAACAACCTCAACACCCTCCCGATCGGCCAGAACCGACTGAAGATGGCCGATTGCGCCGGAATCCTCGTCTGCAAGCAGGATGCGCATCTCAATCCGAAGCCGTTGGGATGGGGTGGAGGGGGAACGAAAGTTCGATGCGGAAACCGTCATCAGGCGGCGAGACGTGCATCGAGGCCGCAGCGCCATAAATGACCTCAAGGCGCCGTCGGACAGTTTGCAGACCGTATCCCTCGAAGGGCGGTGCGCCGCTCGGGATCAGGCTGGCGTCTATGGCCCTGACGATCAGGCGGTCATTGTCCCGGCGGATGATCAGCCGCATACGCCGCGCCCCACCCTCCGCGGAATGGGCGTGGTGGACCGCGGCTTCGAGAAGGGGCTGGAGGATCAGGTTCGGGGTCGGGACCTCATGCAGGCGCTCCGGGCAGTCGATCTCCAGATCCAGCGTGTCCGGGAACCGGGTCGCCTCGATCTCGAGATACGCCTCAAGCGCTGCAAGCTCGTTGCCCAGCGGAGACACTCCTTCCACGCTCGTCTCGAGAGACACACGCAGGAAGTCCGAGAGACGCGCGATCATGCGGTCAGCCGCTTCGGCCCGCCCCGCGGCGATCAGTGAAGAGACACAGTTCAGCGTGTTGAATAGGAAGTGCGGGTTCATCTGCAGTTGCAGCAACCTGACCTGCGCCTCCCGGGCCAGCGCCCTGGCCTCGGCCGCCTGCGCGGCATAGGTCGCGGACACGCGGGCATGTTCCGCGGCGCGCCCGGTCATGGAGATCAGCTCCAGCGTCGCTGCGTAGAAGCCGAAGAGACCGACATAGATCAGGGCGTTCATTCCGAAGTGTTTCGGATCGAACCAGGCTTCCGTACCCGGACCTGACAAGTGATCGATCAGGGCGTGGATGGCCCCGTCGACCAGTGCCTGGATAGAGGCCAGCGCGACCGCTGCGCCGATCAGCAATGTCCATCGGGCTCGCGCAGAGCGGATTTTCACCTGCTGCAAGAGCTGACGGAGGACGAGCGAGAGCCCCAGCCCGGTTAGCGTGCACAGACCCAGCCAGGCCATGACCGGCGCCGTCAGCCCGCGCGATCCGCCCAGGAGTATCGAGCCGGCGAAAGTCGTCGCAGCAAACGCCCACAGACCCAGCGTCAGCCAGATGACCGCCGATCTTACGCGGGTTCTTTCAGGCTCGACACGCGTCTCGCTCAAGATCACGGCTCCGCGGGATCCGCCGCCGGTTACGCCGTGAACACATGACCGTCGGCTCGCCGGAGGACCTGATCCCGACGGCGATGACGGCGCGTTCCCGCGCACGGCTCCCTCCCGTGATCGGCTATGCTACCGCGTCAGCCAGGCAAGTCACGGCAATGCCGTGGTTAATCGCAAACCCGCCAACACCCGTCGCAACAGAACCGGGTTTGCGCGCTCCGGCACGCGTCAGTGTGCAGGTGTCCCGGCCGATCGCATTTCCCGGAAGTTCACATCGGAGTCAGCGATCAGCCACACCAGCCCTGCCCAGGCGGCGACGTTCTGGGTCATCTGTTCCGGGTCGATCTTGTCCAGGGTGTCATCCGCCGTGTGGTGCAGGTCGAAATAACGGGTGCCGTCCTGCGCGAGACCGAAAACCGGGACGCCGGCTTCGGCCAGCGGACCGATGTCGACGCCGCCATGCAGCTCCGGTTCGCCCGAGGCCAGAACACCGATCGGATACAGCACCTGCGCCGCTGCCCGCTGGAAGTCGCTGTCCTGGGCACCCGGCGACAGGCGCAGCGCGTAGATGCGATCCGCGCCGAAGTCGCTCTCCCCGGCCACAATATGGTTCTCCAGCTGGCCCGCCGCCTGGACGTTACGCAGATAGGCCCCGCCGCCGTTGCCGGTATTGGTCGGCTGGGCGACCTCTTCCGAGCCGTACAGGACCACGCGGATCGTCCGCGCCGGGCGACGGCCGCTCCCAGCGATGGCCTTGGCGGCGGCCAGGGTGATCGCTCCACCGGCCCCGTCATCAATCGCGCCGGTGCCAAGGTCCCAGCTGTCCATGTGCGAGCCCAGCACGATCACCTCATTCGGGCGACTGGCCCCGACGATGTCGCCGATCACGTTCTGGGACACCGTCTCATAGGTGTGGGCGGTCGAGGACAGGCTGACCCGCACCGTCTCGCCCAGACCCATCAGGCGTGACAGCTGGTCGGCGTCCGGCGCGGCCAGAGAGAAGGCCGGCAGGGGCACGCGACCCTCGACATAGCGGGTCGTGCCGGTATGCGGCATCCGATGCTCGTCCGAACCGGCCGAGCGCATGATGAAGGCGACCGCGCCCTTGCCGGCCGCGGCGGCCGGTCCGGCGCCCCGGATGCGCGACAGCGGGCCGTAGCCCGAGCCGTCCTGCATCCGCACCATCTGGCCGGCGTCGACGAAGGCGATCTTGCCCGCCAGGGATCCGGCCGGCGCGGCGTTCAGGGCCTCGAGACTGTCAAAGCGCACGACCTCGGCCTCAATCACGCCGTTAGTCCCGGGCGAATGGCCGAGGGCGGCGACGACCAGTCCCTGCGGACGCGGACCGACGATGCTGGCGCTCTCCACGCCTCGCTCCCACCCGACCAGCGGGAACTGCTCGATCCGCACATTGCGGAAGCCGTGCTGGCGCATGTAGTCGGCGGCCCAGGCCGATGCATCCTGCTCGGCCTTCGAGCCTGCCGGGCGCGCGCCGAACCGGGTCGTCAGCTGGGTGACGTAGTCCAGCGCGATGTTCTCCCGCAGCGCCGCGTCGCGGATGCGCTCTGCCCGCTGGATGGTGGCGGCGTCCTGCGCGACGGCGGGCAGGGCGAAGCTCAGCGCCACGGCGCTTGCGGCAAGAAGACGAACGGACAGACGCATGACGGCTCCGGGGGACTCAGCGATGAGGCCGGGACCCTAAACCCGCGGTTCAGGAGCGTGAAGCGTTCCGGGCAGCAGTTTTCACGATGCTGCCATAAGCCGACCTACTCGCCCTTGATCCAGGCCTCGACCGGCCCCTGCAGCTTGACGGTCAGGGCCTTGCCGCGGCGGTCGACACGGTTGCCGACGGCGAGGCGGACCCAGCCTTCGGAGATGCAGTATTCCTCGACGTTGGTCTTTTCCTCGCCCTTGAAGCGCACGCCCACGCCCTTCGCCAGCAGGTCGGCGTCGTGGAACGGGCTGTCGGGGTCGACGGAAAGGCGGTCGGGAATGACGTCGGTCATGGCAGGGCTCTTCGGCAAATCAGCGTGCGGCTTTAGCCGACCCATGGCCGCGCTCCAAGACTTGACCTGACGCGAGGGCAATCGGTTAGGTTCGTTTTGAAAAGCTACGGACCATCCTGTGACCGACCTGATCATCCGCGATTTCATTGCCCCGGCAAGCGACGGCTACCCGCTGTCGATGCGGCTGGTCTCGGCGCAGCAGCCGACGGTCGCCGTGCTGGTGAGTTCCGGCACAGGCTTCCCCAAGGGCTTCTATGACCGGTTCGCCAGACATCTGGCCGGCAAGGGCGCGGCGGTGCTGAGCTATGACTTCCGGGGCATCGCCGGATCCCGGCCCGAAGACCTCGCGGCCATGAAGATGGACTATGTCGACTGGGGCCGGCTGGACATGCCCGCGGCGCTGGACGCCCTGATCGATGCCGCGCCGGGCGTGCCGGTCGTCCATGTCGGCCACAGCGTCGGCGGCCACTTTCTCGGCTTCATGTCCAATCAGGACCGGATCCACCGCCATGCCTTCGTATCGGTCGGCAGCGGCTACTGGGGTCGGCATCACCGCAGCTACAACCCGCTGGAGCTCTTCTTCTGGCACGCCTACGGCCCGTACAGCCTTGCCCGTCGGGGCTACATCCGGGGCGGCGGCCTCTGGGCCGGGACCGACCTGCCGCGCGGTGTCTTCGAGACCTGGCGGCGCTGGTGCCTGAAGGAGCCCTACTTCCTCAACGAGTTGAAGGATCGGCTGAAGCCTCACCACTTCGACGCCGTCACCGCTCCTATCCGCTCGTGGATATTCACTGACGACCCCATTGCGACGCCGGTGACTTCGCCGATCCTGCTGCAGATCTATCCCAACGCCCCGACCGAAATGATCGTCCATTCACCCGCCGACTTCGGCGTGAAGCGCATCGGCCACGAGGGCGCTTTCCGCCGCGGGATGGAGCCGCTCTGGGATCAGATCTTCGACTGGCTGCTTGAACCATCGCCGGCGCAGCATAGGTAAGCGCCTCCCCTTCCCCGGAGCCTTCCCATGACCGACCAGCCCGCCATCACCATCGACGGGGCCGCTATCCCCCTGTTGGGCTTCGGCACCTGGAACCTGACGCCGGAGGACGCCCGGCGCATGGTCGCCGAGGCCCTGCGCATCGGCTATCGCCACATCGACACCGCCTGGATCTACCAGAACGAGGCCGCCGTCGGCGACGGCATCCGAGACGCCATCGCGGCCGGTCATGTGAAGCGCGAGGACCTCTGGCTGACGACCAAGATCTGGGTCGCCCACTTCCACCGCGACGCCCTGCTGAAACAGGCGAAGGAGTCGGCCGGGGCGCTGGGCTTCACGCCGGACCTGCTGCTGCTCCACTGGCCCAAGCCCGAGCCGGACATGAAGGAGACGATCGACGCCCTCAACGAGGCGAAGGATCAGGGCCTGACCCGCACCATCGGCCTGTCCAACTTCCCCTCGAAGGTGTGGAAGCAGGCCCAGGCGCTGTCGAAGGCGAAGCTGGTGACCAACCAGGTCGAGTATCACCCCTATCTGAAGCTCTCGAAGCTGATCGCCGCCGCCGGCGAGCTCGGCTCCTCGATCACCGCCTGGTCGCCGCTGGCCCAGGGCAAGATCGCCGACGACGCGACCCTGATCGAAATCGGCAGGGCCCACGGCAAGACGCCGGGCCAGGTCACCCTGCGCTGGCTGATCCAGCAGAACATCATCGCCATCCCGCGCACGACCAAGGTCAGTCGCGCCCAGGAGAGCTTCGACATCTTCGACTTCGAACTCTCCGCCGAGGAGATGGACCGCATCCATTCGCTGGCCCGTCCGGACGGCCGTCTGGGCGACTGGATTGATCCCGCCTTCAAATGGGATGAAGAATGGGCCTGACACTCCGGCGTTGAACCGGAGATCAGGAGAGACGCTCATGGGTACGGTGCTCGGATTTCCGGGCGTCGATCCGTCGGACGCGGCGGTCGGCGCAAGACTGAAGCGATGGCGCGAGCAGCGCGGCTGGAGCGTGGAAGACATGGCCCGCCTGCTCGACATGACGCCCGAGGAAGAGCGCCGCGCCGAGGCCGGCCGCGCCCATCTGGACAGCCTGAAGATCGGCGCCGCCACCGCCGCCCTGCGCCTGCCGATCTGGGCGCTGGTGTCCGACACCCGGGGGTACTGAATGCATGGACCGCGCACCGCCCTGATCTGGCGCGCGGTCTTCGCCCTGATCGGCTGGGCCATTCTGGCGCTCCAGTACGCCCTGATGCTGGCGACGCCGGATCGCAGTCCGGTCGAGCTGACGCTGAACTTCTTCAGCTACTTCACCATCCTGACCAATGTGCTGGTGGCGCTGGCGATGACCCTGCCGGTTGTCGCCGGGGGTAGCGCGCCAGGCCGCTGGGCCGCCTCGCCCGGCGTTCGGGCCAGCGTGGCGATGTATGCCGTCGTGGTCGGGCTGGTGTACCATTTCATGCTGCACGCCACCTGGAACCCGCAGGGCTGGCTGCTCGTGGCCAATCTGGGACTGCACTATCTGATGCCGACGGCCATGCTCCTGGACTGGCTGCTGATCGTTCCGAAAGGCGCCCTGCGCTGGAGCGACGCGGCAAGATGGCTCGCCTTCCCGCTGATCTACGGCGCCTGGACCACCATCCACGGCCTTGCCTCCGACTGGTGGCCCTACTGGTTCGTGGACGCCTCGACCCTCGGCTGGGGCAAGGCGGGAGCCTGGTTCGCCGGGCTGCTGGCGTTCTTCGCGCTGGTGGGCCTGATCGTCGTGGCGATCGACCGCAGGCTCGGACGGCGTGACAGGACGTCCGCGTCCGCCTAAGCCTCGCCGCATGGCCTACAAATCGCTGCGCGACTTCATCGACATCCTCGAGGCGGAGGGTGAGCTCGTCCGGGTGTCCGAGCCGGTCTCGACCCATCTGGAGATGACCGAGATCCAGACCCGGCTGCTGCGCAACGGCGGCCCGGCGGTGATCTTCGAGAAGCCGGTCATGCCGGACGGCTCCATCAGCCCCATTCCCTGCCTCGCCAACCTGTTCGGCACGGTCAAGCGCGTCGCTATGGGCGTGACGCTCGAGAAGAAGTCGCGCACCACCGCCGCGGAACTGCGCGAGGTCGGCGAACTGCTCGCCTTCCTTCGCAATCCCACACCGCCGCGCGGTCTGGGCGACGCGATGGAGATGCTGCCGCTGGCGCAGACGGTCATGTCCATGCGGCCCAAGACGGTGAAGACCGCTCCGGTGCAGCAGGTCGTGCTGAAAGGCGACGCGATCGACCTGACCTCGCTGCCGATACAGGGCTGCTGGCCCGGCGAGCCTGCGCCCCTGATCACCTGGGGTCTGGTTGTGACCAAGGGCCCGTCCGACGCCCGCGAGGACGACTTCAACCTCGGCATCTACCGGATGCAGGTGCTGGGCAAGGACCGGGCGATCATGCGCTGGCTGGCCCACCGCGGCGGCGCCCAGCACTACGCCCGGCACAAGAAGGCCGGGGCGCGCGAGCCCCTGCCTGCCGCTATCGTTCTCGGCGCCGATCCGGGCACCATCCTGGCCGCCGTAACGCCGGTGCCGGACACCCTGTCGGAGTATCAGTTCGCCGGCCTGCTGCGCGGCCAGAAGGCCGAGCTCGTTCCCTGCAAGACCGTGCCGCTGATGGTCCCGGCCCAGGCCGAGATCGTGCTGGAGGGGCACGTCCTGCTGGATGAGCACGCCGCCGAGGGGCCCTATGGCGACCACACCGGCTATTACAATTCGGTCGAGACCTTCCCGGTCTTCCAGGTGACCGCCATCACCATGCGGAAGGACCCGATCTATCTGACCACCTTCACCGGCCGTCCGCCGGACGAGCCCTCGGTGCTGGGCGAGGCGCTGAACGAGGTCTTCATCCCCCTGCTGCGGCAGCAGTTCCCCGAGATCACCGACTTCTGGCTGCCGCCCGAGGGCTGCAGCTACCGCATCGCCGTCGTGTCGATGAAGAAGGCCTACCCCGGCCACGCCAAGCGCGTGATGCTCGGCGTCTGGAGCTATCTGCGCCAGTTCATGTACACCAAGTGGGTCATCGTCGTGGACGACGACATCGACGCCCGGGACTGGAAAGAGGTTATGTGGGCGATCTCCACCAAGATGGACCCGGCGCGCGACATCACCCTGATCGAGAACACCCCGATCGACTATCTGGATTTCGCCAGCCCCGAGAGCGGACTGGGCTCCAAGATCGGCCTCGACGCCACCGACAAGTGGGAACCCGAGACGAAGCGCGAGTGGGGCGAGGAAATCCGCATGGATTCCGACGTCGTCGAACGCGTCTCGCAGATGTGGGATCGCCTCGGGTTGCCGGGTGATGCAACGCCGATCTGGAAATAACCACTCCCCAACCGGAAGTTGCTACCTCGTGTCGGAAAGGACCTTCTCAGGTCGCGGATTTGTGCCTAGCGTCGCGCCTTGTTTCCGATCCGGAGTTCATTTGCATGCGTACCCTCGTCGCCGTCCTCGCCCTCGCCGTGTCCATGCCCGTGATCGCGGCGCCGGTGACAGCCGACGCCCAGATCCAGGCCGGCGGTCGCGCCGCCGCCCGCACCCCTCGCGTCAGCCGGGAAGAGCGCCTGACCAACCTTCGTAACGAAGCTGAGGATCGTCTGCTGGCGATTGAGGAACAGATCGCATCGATCCGGCAGACCGGCGAGACTGCGGGCGGTCTGACCGACGGCCAGCAGCGTCAGCTGGCCCAGTTGAACCAGCGCAAGGAGCGCGAGCAGCGCGAGATCGCCCGCTTCGAGGAAGCCCTCGGCGGGTCGTGAGACGGACCGCTCGGGCCTCGCGCCCGAGCAGTTTTGCAACAGATTGTTCGACGCGTCCGGATTGTGTCCAAAAAGCGCTTTTCAGGTGACAGGTTTGTAATCTAGCGTTCGCTTCCGAGTTTAGAGCGGAGTCCTCCCCATGCGCATTCTCGTCGCTGTTCTGGCCATCGCCGTATCGATGCCGGTGATCAGTATCCCGACCTCGCCGGAAGCCCAGACCATGGGTCGCAACAACATGCGTCAGGCCCGCCCGCGGGTCAGCCGCGAGGATCGGCTGCTGAACCTTCGCTATGAGGCCGAGGATCGCCTTCTGACGATTGAGACCCGGATCGCCGAGATCGAGGGCGCTGCCCAGGGCGGGGCCGCGCTGACAGCGGGTCAGCAACGGGAGCTGGCCCAGCTCAATGATCGCAAGGCGCGGGAACAGCGGGAGATCGAACGCCTGACTGCAGCGCTCGAACCCTGATTCACGACTCCTGGCGAGAATGAAATACAGGGCGCAGCCACGGGGCTGCGCCCTTTCGTCTGTTCAGGGACCGGACACCATCGATGAGCGCCTTCGAGTTCTTCTTCAGCTTCTACGGTCTGCTGCTCGGCCTGTCGGTCGCTGAACTGGTCGGCGGCTTCGCCCGTGTGCTCCACGAGCGGGAGCGCGTCCGCTTCGGCTGGCTGACCCCGTTGCTCGCGACCTTCGTCGCCCTCGATGTCGCGACCTTCTGGAATCAGGCCTGGGTGATCTTCCGCGGGGCGCCGTTCAGCCACGCCCTGCTGATCGCCGGGCTGGTCATCGCCGCGGTCTTCTATACCGCCGCCAGCGTCACCTTCCCTCGCGTTTCGGCCGAAGGCGTTCAGGATCGGCTCGATCTGGATGATCATTTCTGGCGCCACCGCCGGCTGGTTTTCGGCTGCATCATGACCGCCAATCTCATCGTGGGCCTGATGTTCCTGGCCCTGATGAGCGTCAACGAAGGGTTCGCCGCCCTGTCGACGGTCCGGCTCTGGGTCGGCTTCGGCATCTTCTTCACCACAACGGCGATCGGCGCATTCGCGCCCTGGCGACCGGTGGTGGTCGGCAGCCTGCTGGTGGTCCTGGCCTACAGTCTCTGGACCGTCTCCATCTCGGCGATCAACCTGATGGCGGCCGGCGGCTGGTCTCCGCCCCTGCCCGGCTGATCCGCTTGCCCGCGGCGTGCAATTGGTCGAGGAAGGCTGCCATGCGCACGTCCCTGATGATCGCCGCCGCCCTTCTGTTCGCGAGTCCCGCCATGTCCCAGTCCGTGTCCAATGTCGCCCCGTGGGATCAGCCTTTCCTGCCGCCGGCGCCGGAGTGGAACGGCGCCAGCCGCAGCCTGCTGCGCGACGCCTCGGATCGCTGGGTGACGCCTTTCGAGGCCGATGCGGCGCGTGACTTCTCGCCGACCTATGCCGACACCCGCGCCTGGTTCGATCGTCTCGACGCCGCCTCCGACCTGATCCGCATCGAGCAGTTCGGTGTCTCGCCCGAGAACCGGCCGATCTACGCCGTCATCGCCTCCAGGGACGGCGCGACTTTCGACCCCTCCAAGCCCGTGCTGATGGTGCAGGCCGGCATCCACCCGGGCGAGATCGACGGCAAGGACGCGGGCATGATGCTGCTGCGCGACATCGCCTTCTACGGCAAGGACGACCTGCTCGACCGGGTCAACCTGATCCTGATCCCCATCCTGTCCGTCGACGGTCACGAGCGCGCGGGGGCCTACAGCCGGCCGAACCAGCGGGGGCCGCGCATTCAGGGCTGGCGCAATACGGCGACCAACCAGAACCTGAACCGCGACTATCTGAAGATGGATCAGCCCGAGATGCGGGCGGTGCGCGGTCTGATCCTGAAATACCGCCCGGACCTGTACGTCGACGTCCACGTCACCGACGGCATGGATTATCAGTACGACGTCACCTACGGCTACAACGGCGAGAACGGTGTCTGGTCGCGCTCTCCGGCGACCGCCCGCTGGCTGGATGACGCCTTCAAGCCCGCCATGAACGCCGCGCTGGAAGCCCAGGGGCACATCCCGGGCGAACTGGTGTTCGGCGTCGATGACGAGAACCCGCGCGCGGGCCTGTCGGACGGTGGTCTGGGCGAGCGGTTCTCGAACGGCTGGGGCTCGGCGGCCCACGTCCCGACCATCCTGATCGAGAACCATAGCCTCAAGCCGCACGAGCAGCGCGTGCTGGGCACCTACGTCTTCATCGAACAGGCCTTGCGCCACCTCGCGACCGACGGAGCCGCCCTGCGCGCGGCTGTCGCGGCGGACAGCGCCCTGCGCCCGGCGGAAATCCCCACCAACTTCGTCGCGGTCGATACGCCGACCTACATCCGCGCCTTCAAGGGCATCACCTACGAGACGTACGACAGCCCGGCGTCGGGCCGTCGCGAGATCCGCTGGCTGGGCCAGCCGGACCCGGAAATCTGGCAGATGCCCTTCTTCGGCTCGCGCCCGACGCTGACGCTGCAGCGGCCGGAGGCCTACTGGGTCCCGGCCCACCGCGCCGACATCATCGAGCGGCTGCGCGCCCACGGCATTGAAATGGAGGCACTGGACGCGCCGCGCACCGTCAGCGTCGAGATGCTGCGTCTCGACGACCCGAAGCTGGCGACCCGGGCCAACGAGGGCCACGTCGGCGTCACCGTCACCTCGGTCACGCCCGAGCGTCGCGAATGGACCTTCCAGCCCGGCTCGGTCCGCGTGCCGACCGATCAGGTGCTGGGCGACGTCGTCGTCCTGATGCTGGAGCCGCAGTCGTCCGAGAGCCTGTTCGCCTGGGGCCTGTTCCCCGAGGTGCTGAGCCGCGTCGAGTACATCGAGGGCTACGCCATCGCGCCGCTGGCCGAGCGCATGATGGCCGCCGATCCGGCCCTGAAGGCCGAGTTCGAGGCCAAACTGGCGGCAGAGCCCGATTTCGCCGCCAATGGCGATGCGCGTCTGCAGTGGTTCTACGAGCGAACACCGTTCTATGATGACCGCTACCGCCTCTATCCGGTGGCGCGGGAGAACTGAGGGGACCTGCCATGACCGCAGCCGAGCATCTGGCCTTTCGCACCGAGGCCTTCATGGCCGTGGCGCTGTGGACCGGTCTGTCCCTGCTGCTGGTCCTGTTCCTGTCGGCGCGGATCAGCGCAGGCCGGCGCAAGTTGAAGGTGTCGGTGGGCGACGGGGGTCACGACGCCCTGACCGTCACCACCCGCACCTTCGGCAACGCGATCGAATACATCCCTCTGGCGCTGGTCGCGCTGGCGGTGACCGCCGTCTTCTACAGCGCGCCTGTTGTTCACGCGCTCGGCGGATCCTTCTTCCTCGGCCGGGTCCTGCACGCCTGGGGCATGGCGCAGGCGAAACAGCCGGCGATCGGCCGGATGCTGGGCATGCTGCTGACCTACATCCCCTTCATCGCCATGGCCGGCCTGCTGATCTTCGCCGCGGTCTCCTGACGACGACGGTTGCGCCGCAGCGGACCCCCGGCCATATCGGGGCATGACCTCCCCGCGTGACGCCGCCCCTCCCGACATCCTGCCCGAATTGGTCGCCGCCGCGCTGGAGGCCGGCGCCGACGCCGCCGAGGCCGTGACCTCCGAGCGGGCCTCCCTGTCCATCGGCGTCCGCAATGGCGCGCTGGAGGACGTCGAACGCGAGGAAAGCCGCGATCTGGGCCTGCGGGTCTTCATCGGCCGTCGTCAGGCCACCGTTTCCGCCTCGGACCTGTCAGACAAGACCCGCGCCCGTCTGGTCGAGCGCGCCGTCGCCATGGCGAAGCTGGCCCCCGAGGATCCGTATGCCGGCCTCGCCCCGCAGGACCGGCTGGCGAAAGGCCCCTTCCCGGACCTCGATCTGTACGACCCGACCGAGCGTTCCGCCGACGAACTGCAGGCTGCCGCTTCGGAGGCCGAGGCCGTCGCCCTGGCCGTTGAGGGCGTGTCGCTCTCTGAAGGCGGCCACGCGGCTGCCTCGTCCAGCCGCTGGCGGCTGGTGACCTCGCATGGTTTCGACGGGGCCTATCATGGCTCGGCCTTCTCGCTGGGCGTCGGCGTGATCGCCGAGAAGGACGGGGTGAAGGAACGCGGCGGCGAGCACCGCGCCGTGCGCCACCTGTCCGACCTGCCCTCGGCCGCATCCATCGGCGACTATGCCGGGCGGCGTGCCATTGCCCGTGTCGGCGCGCGCAAGATCGCCTCGACCACCGCGCCGGTCATCTTCGAAAACCGGGTCGCAACCCAGATCCTGTCGCCCCTGCTGGGCGCCATCTCCGGCCCGTCGATCGCTCGCGGCACCAGCTTCCTGAAAGACAAGCTGGGTCAGCAGGTCCTGCCGAAGGGCGCCAATCTGATCGACGACCCGTTCCGCCCGCGGGGCCTGGGCTCCACCCCGTTCGACGACGAAGGCGTGGCCGTCGAGCGCAAGGCCATCGTCGAGGACGGCGTCCTGACCACCTGGTTGCTGAACAGCTCGGCCGCCGCCCAGCTGGGTCTTGCGTCGACCGGCCACGCCTCGCGCGGCCTCGCCGGCCCGCCCGGCGTCTCAACCCACAACCTGCACCTCGAGCCGGGCGAGCAGGATCTGAACGGTCTGATGGGTCAGGCGGGCTCGGGCCTGCTGATCACCTCGATGTTCGGTCCCTCGCTGAACGGCAATACAGGCGACTGGTCTGCCGGGGTGTCCGGCTTCTGGTTCGAGAACGGCGCCATCGCCTACCCCGTCAGCGAAATCACAGTCGCCGGCAAGTTGACCGACCTGTGGGCGCGCATGGTTGCCGGATCGGACCTCGAGTTCCGCGGCGGGTTCAACAGCCCCTCGCTGCTGTTCGACGCCGTCGCCATCGCGGGCAAATGACGGACCATGCCGCAGACCTCGACCTGATCCGTGCCGCCGCCCTCGCCGCGGGCGAACTGGCGCTGGCCGAGCGCGAGGCCGGGCTGAAGATCTGGTCCAAGTCCGGCGGCTCGCCCGTCACCTCGGCCGACCTCGCCGTGGACCAGGCCTTGCGCGACGCCCTGCTCACCGCCCGCCCCGAGTACGGCTGGCTGTCCGAGGAAACCGCCGACAGCGAGGACCGCCTGTCCCGCCGCCGCATCTTCGTGGTCGATCCCATCGACGGCACGGTCGCCTACATGAAGGGAAAGCCTTGGTGGTGCATCCCGATCGCCGTGGTCGAGGACGGCCGGCCGGTCGCCGCGGTGATCCACGCCCCGGCGCTCGGAGAGACCTTCGTGGCGACGCTGGGCGGTGGCGCGACACTGAACGGCAAGCCTGTCTCCGCCGCCGACACCGACCACCTCGACGATGCATCGGTCCTCGCCGACGCCCGCCTGATGGAGGGGCCGCAGTGGGACGAGCCCTGGCCCGAGATGCGGTTCGAGAAGCGCAACGCCATTGCCTATCGCATGGCCTTGGTCGCCGCCGGCGCCTTCGACGCCGCCATAGCGCTCACGCCCAAATGGGACTGGGACGTCTGCGCCGGCGCCTTGATCGCCAACGAGGCTGGCGCGAAGGTCAGCGATCATCATGGCCACGAGTGGTGCTTCAACCAGCCTGATCCGCGACAGAACAGCCTCATCTGCAGCGCGCCGGGCCTTCACCCGTTGATCGTCAGGCGCACAGGGCCTATTCCGCTCGCGCCCCGCTGACTTTCTCCCCGAAGGCCCCCCATGACCGCCGAAACCGACACCCAGCTGCTTCACCTCGTCATCGGCGGTGAGCTGCGCAACCTTGACGCCCCGGTCTTCCGCGACCTGTCGAAGATCGAGTTCGTCGGCGCCTACGGCAGCTACGAGGAGGCGAAGAAGGCCTGGAAGGCTCGCGCCCAGGCCACGGTCGACAACGCGCACATGCGGTTCTTCATCCTGCACGCCCACCGGATGATCGACCCGCGCGGCGACGCCTGAAGCTCTTCCGGAACCAGCGGCCACGCTGATACGCTCCCCTCCGGACAGTCCTGCTGACCGGAGGCTTCGCCGTGAACACCATCCTGATCGTCCTGGTCCTTCTGGCGCTGGCCGTGGGCATCGTCCTCTGGGCGACGCGCCGCAAGCCGTCGAACCCGACCAACGCGCCCGGCGAGTCCGACACCGCCTGGAACGACCCGATCATGCCCACAGATAACGACCGGGAGCCCCGCGCATGACGCTGTTCGGGCGAACCCTCGGCGCCGAGGAGATCGCCAGCCTTGTCTTCATGTCGATGACGCTGGTCCTGTGGCTGTTCGCATTTCGCGGAGAGCGCCGCTGGGCGCGCTGGTTCAATCACCGTGAAGCCGAACGCAGGGCCGCCCGGGAAGCTGCGGACAAACAACGGTCCGTGGACCCGAACACGCCGCGCGGCCCGTGGAGCTGATGCTCCCTATTCGCGTCTCAGAAGCTTCTCGGTCAGCAGCGTCCCCCACCACTGCGCCTTGAACTCCGCGCGGATCGCCCTGGGATCGTAGGCGTCGCTGTCGATCCACTCGAGGAAGCCGACGCCCGTCGGCTCGATCTCGGTCAGGTACTTCTCCAGGGTATAGTCCAGCACCCCGGTCAGGCCCTCGCGATGGTGCAGGTATTTCTTGTCCAGTTGCCTTATGGCCTCGCTGATCGGCTCGCCCAGATGGAAGTGGCGATAGAAGACCGCCATCATTCCGGCCCGGTCCGCGCCGGACTTGCAGTGGATCAGCACCGGATACTCGATCGTCTCGAACAGGCGCTTCGCCCGATGCACCCGGTCCTTCTGCGGCGGATCCCGGCTGTCCAGCGGCGCATCGATCAGGGTCAGGCCCAGCCGCTCGCACGCGTCCTTCTCCAGCGCATAATAGGCCTCGTCCCGCGCGCCGCGCAGGTTGATCACCGTCTTCACGCCCTGCGCCTTCCAGTACGCCAGCTGCCGCGGCGACGGCTGGTTGGTCCGCACCAGATCCGGCCCCAGCCAATGGGCGTTCATGAACCATCGCCGCAGGAAGGCGTGATCCTTCCAGACATAATCCCAGCGCGCCTTGAACCGGCCGATCGGGGTTGAGAGGTCGTAGGACGTCATGTGTCCGGAGATAGAGGTTCGCGGGCGCGGCGTCACGGGGGCCTAGGCTTCAGTCGAAGGCATGCTAGCGTCCGGCTATCAGCGGCGCGGTGACATCCCCCAATGCCGGCCCGGAGGTGAACCGGCGCGTCGGCCGCGTCAGGTGGAGGTTGATGATCTCGTGCTCCGCAGCAGCGCCCTCGTCCTGATCCTGCTCGCGGTCGCCGGGCTGCTCACCTTCGTAACTCTCCGAATGGACTGGGATCTTCCATCGGCATCGCTGGGCTCCAGCGGTGCACGCGGGGGGCCGCCGGACGAATTCATTCGGCGCGCCGGATATCATGGCGGGCGTCTCTGGACCGTGAGCTACGGCGGCGAACTGTGGAGTCTCGCCGAACACAAAGCGACTGCCAGGCGGGAACTCGCTGCATTCCGGGTTGTCGATCTGTGCGATGAAGGCCCGCAGCTTGAGGCGCTTGTCGTCGAGGGCGCGGGCTGGCGGCTCGCAACCCTGCAGGGTGGTGTCTGGACGCCGGGCGTGCCCATCGCGGCAAAAGAGGACTTCGCGCTCAGCCTGATCTGCGATGGACAGACCCGACTGCTGACAGACCGGCGGGTGATCGACGCCAGGACCGGGGAGCGCACCGCCCTGCTGCGGAAGCGACTGCCAACCTTTGCCGACAACCACGCTACGGCTATCGGCCGCGACATCTATTTCAGCACGGGCTCCGGAGAGATCGGGACGGCGTTCTACCGCATCGATCCTGAAACCGGCATGATTGGCGCCGTTCGCGACAACGGCGCCGACCCGGACTGCGGGACGCTGATCAATGCCTGCCTGGAGGTGACTGCGGTAGTCCCGGCTCCTTGGGACCGCCAGTGCATCCTGCTATCGCAGCGCGCGTACCACGCTGGTTCTCACGGCCGCATCACGGAGCTCTGCCGCGGTGGCGCAGCAAGGATCGTTCACAAGGGCCCCTGTTTCTTTCAACCGTCGACGGACCGCGGCTGCTCTGAGGAGTTCGACGGCCTCGTGGTGCGCGGCGGCGCCGTTCTGGCCGCAGGCTCCAATGGGCTCGTCGAGCTGGGCCGCGCCGGAGCAGGCGCGCAAGTCGCTCTTCCCGCGTTCGAGAGCCGGTGGCCATTGCACGTCGGCTTCGCTCAAGACTTCGTGGTTATCAGCCTCGAGGGGTTGCCGCGTCGTCACGGTCCGCACAGGATCATGCTGGTCCACAAGACCCCGGACATCGGCCGCACTGCCGTAACTGACAGACGAGGTTGAGATGCGCCTGCCTTCTCTTTGCGCCATTGCCCTGACCTTGGCCGCCTGCGATCGCGCCACGGAAACGGCAGTAGCCCCGGTTACTCCAGAGGCGACACCGGCGGTTTCGGTCCAGGCGTCCGCATCCGCCGACCCCGCTCTCCTCACATTCCTGCAAGCCCGCACCCGTGAAGCCATGGGGCCGCTCGGCTATGTCGCGCGAACGACCGGTGAGGGCGTGAATGCGCTGACCCTCGTCTATCTGGTCGGCCCGGAATACTGCGGCTCGGGCGGTTGCAATCTGCTCATCCTTCGCCGTGGCGCCTCGGGCTATGATGTGCTGGGCGAGACCACGGTCACCCGG
Organism: Caulobacteraceae bacterium; assembly: GCA_052441165.1. Taxonomy (GTDB): domain Bacteria; phylum Pseudomonadota; class Alphaproteobacteria; order Caulobacterales; family Caulobacteraceae; genus Brevundimonas. Next base: position 113,805 of record JBQVQW010000006.1, read on the forward strand.
GCGCCGATCCGCGTGCTTTCGACCCAGACCAACGGCCTGCCGGACATCGGCGTTCATGTGCGGGGCGGCGGGGTCACCGACGGGTATGAGGCGAAGCTGGCGTTCGACGGAAGCCGCTATCCCTCCAACCCGACAGCTTCGCCGGCGGAGCGTGTCGAGGGCGCTGCGGGCGTGACCCTGATTACCGATGACGACGAGAAGACATCGCTCAAGTCCTGATCGCTTGACTTCCGCCCCCTGCCGTCCGACCTCGGACCGATGACGACGCCCGCCCCTGCCGAGGACGAGAAGGAAGCCCTGCGCCCTCTGCTGGGCCGGATCTGGCGCGACTACCTCTCGCACCACCGGACGGCGCTGTTCCTGTCTGTGCTTTGTGCGGCCATCGTCGGTGTCATGGCGGCGACCGTCCTGCAGTTGCTGCAGCCCGCCATCGACGGCCTGTTCCTCGGCAGGCCGGTCACGATCTGGCGCATCCTTACCATTCCGCCCGGTCAGGCGCTGGTCAGCATTCCGCTGATCATCGTCGGCGCCGGCCTCATCTGGACCGCCGCCGCGCTGGGACAGGCCGCGCTGGTCAACCGGCTGGGTCACGGCATCGTCGGCGATATCCAGGTGAAGCTGTTCGGCTCGATGATCCGCGCCGACCTCGCGCGTCTGCGCAGCCAGCACTCCGGCGGCTTCGTCGCCTCGGTCCTGTTCGACGCCAATCTGGTGCGCGAGGCCTTCACCAATGGCGTCGTCAACTACACCCAGCACGGGCTGACGCTGATCGCAGTCCTCGCCTACATGGCGTGGACCGACTGGAAGCTGACGGCCATCGTCTTCCTGGGCGCCCCGATCATTGCCTGGGTCATGCGCCGCTTCGGGAAGCGAATGCGCAAGGCCACCACCGGCGCCATGGTCGAGACGTCAAACCTCTCCACCGCCCTTATGGAGAACCTGGACGGCGTCCGGCTGATCAAGATCGAGAACCGCGAGGCGGCCGAGGAAGCCCGCGTGGGCGACGTCGTCGCCCGTCGCCAGCGCCATGTCATCAAGTCCGCCGACTCCCGGGCCTTCGCCGGCCCCTTCTCCAACCTCGTCGCCATGATCGTGGTCGCCGCCGTCATGGCCTATGCGGGCTGGCAGGCACGTCAGGGCGAGATGAGCGTCGGCGCCTTCGCCGCCTACATCGGCCTGCTGATGTCCGCGGGCCAGTCGCTGCGTCAGGTGACCAACCTGCAGACGGTGATGTCCGAGGGCCTGACCGCCGCCCGCCGCCTGTTCGCCTCGCTCGACATCCAGCCCGAGATCCGCGAGGCGCCCGACGCCGCCGCCCTGTCGACCGGACCGGTCACGGTCGCGCTGGAGCACGTCAGCTTCGCCTACGCCCCCGCGGCCCAGGGCTGCGCGCCGACCCTGTCCGACGTCTCCCTGACCGTCGCGCCGGGCGAGACCATCGCCCTCGTCGGCCCGTCCGGTGGCGGCAAGTCGACCATCCTCAGCCTGCTGCCGCGCTTCTACGATGTGACGGCCGGCAAGGTGACGCTGAACGGAACCGACATCCGCGAGCTGAAGCTGCAGGACCTGCGCAGCCGCATCGCCCTGGTCACGCAGGAGCCCTTCCTGTTCGACGACACCATCGCGGCCAACATCGCCTACGGCCGCCCCGGCGCGTCGCAGGCGCAGATCGAGGCCGCCGCCGCCAACGCCGCCGCCCACGACTTCATCACGGCACTGCCCGAGGGCTACCAGACCCGCGCCGGCGAGGCAGGTCTTCGCCTGTCGGGCGGCCAGCGCCAGCGCATCGCCATCGCCCGCGCCTTCCTGAAGGACGCGCCCATCCTCCTCCTCGACGAAGCCACCAGCGCTCTCGACACCGAGAGCGAGGCTCTGGTGCAGGCCGCGCTGGAGCGTCTGATGGAGGGTCGCGCCACCCTGATGATCGCTCACCGCCTGTCCACGGTGCGCAACGCCGACCGTATCTATGTTGTCCAGGCCGGCAAGGTGGTCGAGCAGGGCTCGCACACCGCGCTGGTGAAGAAGGGCGGCCTCTATGCTCGTCTGGCCAGGCAGCAGTCGCTGGATGGCGATCCTGTCGAGATCGTCAGCGCATGAGGCCGCTTCGCAATCCTGTCATTCAGGCGAGCCTCGCCTGGCTTCTCGCCGCCTGGATGCGGTTCTGCTTCGCCACCATCCGCTGGACGCATGAGAATGAGACGGTCGCTGAAGGCGTCTGGGCCAAAGGCGGCGGCGTGCTCTGCACCTTCTGGCACTCGCGCATAGGCCTGTCGCCCGCCTGCTGGCCGCTGGACCGCGCGCAGCCGGCCAAGGCCCTGATCTCTCTCAGCCCGGACGGCCAGTTCATCGCCAAGGCCGTGGCGCGTCAGGGCATTCCCGCGATCCGCGGCTCGTCCGCTAACAAGGACAAAACGGAAAAGGCCAAGGGCGGGACGCAGGCCCTCCGCGACGGACTGAAACAGTTGAAAGTCGGCGCCTTGGCCATCACGCCGGACGGGCCGCGCGGACCCGCGCGCCAGATGGCCGAGGGCTTGCCGGTGCTGGCGAAACTGTCGGGCGCTCCGGCCCTGTTCATCGGTCTGTCCTGCAAGCCGGCGATACGGCTGAACAGTTGGGACAAGGCCATTCTGCCCCTTCCCTTTGGCAGGGGCGCCATCGTCTGGGACCTGGCCCAGTATCCGGAAGGCGCAGATGTGGCTACCGTCACAGCCGACTGGACCGCCCGCCTGAACGCGGTAGAGGCCCGCGCCGACTCCATCACGGGACTGGAGCCCGCCGCTTGAGCCCCGCCCTGATCGCCTATCGGCTGCTGACCCGGATGCTGGAGCCTCTGGCCCCGCGTCTGCTCGACGCCCGCGCCCGCAAGGGCAAGGAAGACCCGGTGCGGGTCGATGAACGCCTGGGCGTTACCCGCGTCCCGCGCCCTGACGGCGACCTGATCTGGCTGCACGGCGTCAGTGTCGGCGAGAGCCTGTCCCTGCTGCCTGTCGTCGAGCGATTGAGGAAGACACGTCCGGACCTGACCGTGCTGGTCACATCCGGCACCGTGACCTCGGCCACACTTCTGGGCCGCCGCCTGCCGCCCGGCGTCATCCACCAGTATGCTCCTGTCGATGCGCCCGGGGCGGTCGCCGCCTTTCTCGATCACTGGCGACCGACCGCAGCTGTCTTCGTCGAGAGCGAGCTGTGGCCCAACCTGATCCTCGCCACGAAGGCGCGCGGAGTGAAACTGGTGCTGGCCAGCGCCCGGATCACCCAGAAGACCGCCGACGGCTGGCGACGCTTTCCCGGCGCAGCCCGCCGCATCGTCACCGCCTTCGATCGCGTGCTGCCACAGGACCATCTGTCGGGCGTCCGCCTCGAAAGCCTTGGCGCGCGCATCGACGGCCATGTCAATCTGAAGCTGGCGGGCGACGCTCCGCCTCATGATCCGGCCGCCTTCACCCGCCTCAGCGCCGCCATCGGCGACCGTGCCGTGGTCGTGGCCGCCAGCACCCATGACGGCGAGGAGATCGCCATCGTGCGGGCGATGGACAAGCTGTCCGACCGGCTGTGCCTTATCCTCGTCCCCCGTCACCCGGACCGGAGCCCTGCCATCGCCGCGGCCCTGACCCGCGACGGCTATCGCTTCGCCCTCCGCTCGGAGGGACGGGAGCTGGACCGCGACACTGACCTGTATGTCGCCGACACCTTGGGCGAAATGGGCCTGTTCCTGCGCGTCGCCGACGTCGTCGTCATGGGCGGCAGCTTCTCCGCCGCGCTGGAGAAGCCGCCCGTCGGCGGTCACAACCCGCTGGAGCCCGCACGCCTCGGCAAGCCCGCCGTCACAGGCCCCGACATGACCAACTGGGCCGCCGTCACGGATCATCTCGTGCAGGCCGGAGGCCTCGCCCTCGTCGAGGCGCCGTGGGATCTGCCCGCGGCCCTGGCGCCTTTGCTGGACAATCCAGACGCCGCGAAATCCATGGGAGAGCGTGCGCGGCGGGCGGCCGCCGAAGCGGGCTCGGGTCTCGATCGTTTGCTGGAAGTTCTGCACCCCCTTCTTCCGCCCGGTCCCGTTCGAGGCCGGCGATGAACCTGACGACGCCCAAATGGTGGTACCAGCGCGACCGCAAGTCGGCTGCCATGGCGCGCATGCTGCTCAAGCCCGTCTCCTGGGTCTGGGCCGGCGTGACCGCCAATCGCATTTCCCGCGCGACGCCCGTCGATCCGGGTGTGCCCGTGATCTCCGTCGGCAATCTGACGGTCGGCGGCTCGGGCAAGACGCCGATCGCTCGCGAGGTCCTGCGCCTGCTGCGCGCCTCGGGCGTGGACGCCCACGCCCTGTCGCGCGGCTATGGCGGCCGTCTCGAAGGCCCGGTCCGCGTCGACCTGAAGGCCCACACCGCCGGCGAGGTCGGGGACGAACCCCTGATGCTGGCGCTGGACAGTCCCGCCTGGATCGCCCGCGACCGCGTCGCCGGAGCAAAGGCCGCCGCGGCTGACGGCGCCCAGGCGCTGGTGCTGGATGACGGCCACCAGAACCCGGCGCTGAAGAAGAGGATCAGCCTGATCGTCGTCGACGGGGAGACCCGCGACGGCGAGTGGCCCTTCGGCGACGGATCGGTCTTCCCATCCGGCCCCATGCGGGAGCCGCTGAAAGCCGGCCTCGCCCGCGCCGACGCGGTCGTCATCCTGATGCCATCGGATCTGACCGAAGCCGATCCGGAGTTGGTCGAGAGCTTCGGCGCCCTGCCTGTCTTCGTCGCCCGGCTGGAGCCCGCAGGCCCTCCGCCGTCCGGCCCGATCGTCGGTTTCGCCGGCATCGCCAAGCCGTGGAAGGTCGAGCGATCGTTGAAGGCTGCTGGCGCCGACCTCGCAGACTTTGCGCCCTTCGCGGATCATGCGCCCTATCGCGAGGCCGACCTCCGTTTCCTCGCCGACCGCGCGGAGATCTTCGGCGCCACTCTGGTGACCACCGAGAAGGACTGGTCGCGCCTGCCGCCGGAATGGCGCACGAAGGTGGTCAGCTGGCCGGTGAAGGCCACCTTCGAGGACGAGGCGGGGTTCGCGACCTTGCTGGCCGCGATCACTCGCTCCTGAACACCTCGCCGCCGCGCATCACGAAGCGCACGCGCTGAAGCTCCGTCACATCGCTGAGCGGGTCGCCGCCGACGGCGATAAGGTCCGCAGGCATCCCCGGCGCGATTCTGCCGGCTTCGTCGGAAATCCGCAGGTGTGCGGCCGCGTTGACGGTCGCCGTCTGGATCGCCTCAAGCGGAGTCAGGCCGGCGCGGACCAGCAGGGCGAACTCACCGGCGTTGTCACCGTGCGCGGAGACACCGCTGTCGGTGCCGAAGGCGATGCGGACGCCGCCCTCATGCGCCCGGCGCGCCATGTCCAGCATCTTCGGGCCGGCTTCCAGCGCCTTGGCGGTCTGGGCCGGGGTGAAGAAATTGTCCGGGCCCGAGGCGATGCGGGCGACGAAATCGCCCGCCATCAGCGTCGGCACCAGATAGACGCCATCGCGGCGCATCAACCGGATCGACTCGGCGTCCAGCCAGGTGCCGTGCTCGATGGAGTCGCCGCCCGCTCGCAGGAAGCTGTTGATCCCGTCCGCGCCATGGGCGTGAGCCGTGACTTGGCGGCCCATCCGGTGCGCCGCATCGACAATGGCGGCCAGCTCCGCGTCCGAGAACTGCTGCCCCAGACCCGCAGCGGTGTTCGACAGCACGCCTCCCGTGGCCGTGATCTTGATGATGTCAGCGCCGGCCCGCACCTGCAGCCGCACCGCCCTCATGCAGTCCTCGGGCCCCGAGCAGATGCTCTCGCCGGTGAACATGTGCATGATGTCGTCGCGATATCCGTTCACGTCGCCATGGCCGCCGTGGATCGAGACCGACTCGCCTGACGCGATGATCCGTGGTCCCGGAACATCCCCGCGCCGCACCGCGTCGCGCAGGGCGAAGATCGACTCGTTCGTCGCGCCCAGATCCGCCACCGTGGTGAAGCCGGCCATCAGCGTTCGACGGGCGAACCGCGCGCCTGCGAAAGCCTGATCAGCGTTGGATTCCGTAACGTTCTCCAGACGCGAGTTCGGGTTCTGCTCGCCGGTCAGGTGGACATGGCTGTCGATCAGGCCGGGCAGCACAAAGGCGGCGCGCAGATCGACGATATCGCCCTCGCCGACGAAGCCGTCGCGGATTTCCACAACCCGGTTCCCACGGATCACGAGAGTTTTATCGCGTTGCACAACGCCGTTCGCCGGGTCGGCCAGAAGTCGCCCCACTTGCACGAACGTCGTTCCCGTATCGGGAGAATCCGGCGTCATCGCGGGCGTTTGCGCGGCAACGCTTGTGGCCACACATGCGGCAAACACCGCCAGCATCGCTGTGATCGACTTCACGAAACCCTCCTGAAAACCCGGTCATCACCATAGCGGCTAAGGGACATCCGCCAAGGCGCAGGTTGCCAGCCCCTCCGGCTTTTGAAACAACCCGTCACTTCCTGTGAAACATGCGAGGGGCGTCGCATGAGACTTGCCAGACGCGGATTCATCCTGGGCGGGGCCGCCCTGCTTTCGGGCTGCGCCTCGACTGCGGCCACCCGACCAACGGCGACCTTCGCCCCGGTCGGCCCGCAGGCAGCAGCTCCGACGCCGCGCATCACTGTCGCCCAGGCTGTCGAGCCCGAGGCGATCACCGCTCACCTGAACTCGACCCGCGTCCTTGATCCGCGCGGCCAGGTTCGTCCCGAACTGATGGAGCGTGCTCTCGCGGCGCTGGACATCCACGGGCGCCGGATCACGAAGCGCGACCGCATGTATCTGGTCGACTTCACCAAATTCTCGGGCGACGAGCGTCTGTACGAGGTCGACCTCGAAGGCGGCGAGATCGTTCTGCTCCGCACCAGCCACGGCCGCGGCTCGGATCCGGATCACTCCGGCTATGCCCGCAGCTTCTCGAACGTGCCGGACAGCTACAAGTCCTCGGTCGGCGCCTACGCGACCGCCGGAGCCGGCTGGGGCTCGCAGCAGGGTCCGAACGTCCTGCTCGACGGACTGGAATACACCAACAACCTGGCTCGCGAGCGCGCGATCATCGTCCACGGCGCCGACTACGCCGATCCGGACTTCCTGGCGCGTGAAGGCAAGCTGGGCCGCTCCTACGGCTGCTTTTCGGTCGCCCACACCGACCTGCCGCGCCTGCGCGAGCGCATGGGCGAAGGCCGCCTGCTGTTCGCCTGGGCCTGAGGCGGCGGGCTTCCGGTTTGAACGGCCCATGGTAGCCTGACGGCGTGATTGAACTCGCCCTTACAGTCGCTCTTTCAACGGAGCAGCCTTCCAGAGTTGCTGCTCGCCATATCGTGCTGCAGCAGGACTGTCGGTTCGCGTCATTTCACGATGAGGTTCGCTGCGCGATGGTCATCACCATCCCCGCGGCCCCGGCCCGGGAAGAACGCGCCTACCGGTACGAGTGCATCTACACGGTCACTGGCAGAACCGGTCGGTGTATCGCGCGGACGGCGCTGCCGTCCGACCCTGTCGCCCGCGAACAGTTGGACGGACTGGTCAGCCGATCGCAAAGGTTTCGCTGGGGGCGTATTGCCACCGGGCCCGGCGACCTCCCCTTGTCGATCCGACTGCACTATGCGTCGGACTGGCGCCCCGGTAATGCCGAGCCGGAAACGGATCTCGACTAGCCGGCGGCCTGCTCACGCTCCAGCGCCCGCCACCCGATATCCGTCCGGCAGAAGCCGCCCGGCCAGTCGATCCTGCGGATCGCCGCATACGCCCTGTCGCGGGCCTCGGCGATGTCCCTGCCGCGCGCACACACGTTCAGCACACGCCCGCCGGCGGCGACAAGCTGACCGTCGTCGCGGCGCTTGGTGCCGGCGTGGAAGACCTGCACGTGCGGACCGAAGTCCTGCTCGGCGCCGCGGATGATCGAGCCCTCGACGGGACTGTCGGGATAGCCCTGAGCGGCCATGACCACGCAGATTACGGTCTCGGCCCGGAAGTCCGGCATCTTCGCACGGGTCAGGTCGCCGCGGGCGCAGGCCAGCAGCATCGGCACGATGTCGCCGTCCAGACGCATCATCAGCACCTGGCACTCCGGATCGCCAAAGCGGGCGTTGAACTCGACGACCTTCGGCCCTTCGCTGGTGGCCATCAGGCCGGCGTACAGGACGCCGCGATAGGGGGCGCCTTCGGCGGCCATGCCCTCGACGACCGGCCTGACCACCAGACGTTCGGCGGCCTCGACGAGCTCGGGCGTGAAGACCGGAGCCGGCGAATAGCTGCCCATGCCGCCGGTGTTCGGGCCCAGATCGCCGTCATAGGCGCGCTTGTGGTCCTGGGCCCCGCCCAGCAGCACGGCGGTCTTGCCGTCACACAGGGCGAACAGCGAGCCTTCCTCGCCGTCCATGAACTCCTCGATCACCACGCGGGCGCCGGCCTGGCCGAAGCGGCCGCCCAGCATCCATTCGATCTCGGTCTCGGCCTGACGGGCGCCCTCGACGATGACCACGCCCTTGCCGGCGGCCAGACCGTCGGCCTTGATCACATAGGGGGGCTTGAATACCGACAACGCCTGCCGCGCGTCGTGCAACCGCTCATAGACCCCGAACCCCGCGGTCGGAATCTCATGGCGCTCCATGAAATCCTTGGAGAAGGCCTTCGAGGTCTCCAGTTGCGCCGCTTTGGCGGTCGGCCCGAAGCAGGGGATGCCGGCCGCGGCCAGTCGGTCGACCAACCCCTTTTCGAGAGCGCTTTCCGGTCCGACCACGACCAGATCCGCCTTCATCTCGCGCGCAAGGGCGGCCAGCTGATCCACATCAGTGGCCTTGATCGGCGCCAGCTCGCCCAGCTTTTCCATACCCGGATTGCCCGGTGCGATGACCAGTCGCCTGAGGAGCGGCGACTGGGCGATCTTCCACGCCAGGGCGTGCTCGCGCCCGCCCGATCCGACCAGCAGAATGTTCATGACCGCGCAATGCAGTCCCGAACCGGGCGGGTCAAGACGCCGAGGGTTAACGGGCGACGGATTCCGGGGTCCACTGCGGCATGGCTGCCAGCTGAGCCGCGGTCAGGGTCGTGCTCAGGTCCTTCAGGGCGCCGTTGTTGCGCGCGATGGAGCTGACATCGGCGATCGGCAAGGCCACCTTGCGATCCCCGGCGCCCTCCAGCTCGATGACCACGTGCGTCAGCCGTCCGCTGCCGTCGAGAACCAGTGTCTCGACGTCGCCCAGATCGGTCATTTCCGCCGACATCAGGTCGGCGTCCTCAAGCTGCTCGCGGGTCATGCCGAAGGCGAGGGCGGCCGAGGTCTGGGCGGTCTGCGCCCGCTGCTCGGTCACCGGTTCGGCCGGAGCCCCCGGCGCAGGCGGCTGGACGACGTCGTCATCGGTGTTGTCCGAACATGCTGCGGCGGCCAGCAGCCCGGAGGCCGCGATCGAGATTATCAGGGTCTTGCGGAGCATGGAGATCGTCCTCGTTACTGGAGAAGCGCCGAAACGACGTAGATCACGGCGCCCAGCATCAGGATGCCGCAGATTACCAGCCATGGACTGACCGCCGGCGCATTGCTGCGTCGCTCCAGTCCGCGCTCGCGCGGGGTCCGGTCGGCGGGGTCGGTGTCGGGCGGGTCTGCGGCCATGGCGAACCAACGACCTCCCCTGCTCACTGTTCCCTGACCGCCGATTTGGAGGACGACCTGTCGCACCCGCTACGGCAGCGCTATAGGCGCGCGGATGAGCACTCGTTCGATTCCGTCCGCCCGCCTCATTCTGATGAGCACCGCTGTGGCGCTGGCGCCCACCCTGGCGATGGCCCAGCAGGTCGATGAGCTCGACCAGATCGTGGTCACCGGCTCCCGCCTCAGGGGCGCGGATCGCATCGCGCCGGTCGATGTGCTGGACAGGCAGGCCCTGGGGCAGGCCGGCGTGACGGACCCGTCCGCCATCCTGCAGATGCTGCCGTCCAACTCGGGTTCCGAGGTCCGCGTCGACCAGCTGAACCAGCCCCAGAGTTCGGGGACGGCGCAGTTCAACCTGCGCAACCTCGGCCTTGGCTCGACCCTGGTGCTGGTCGACGGCCTCCGCTGGACCTCCAGCGCCGTGGTCGCCACGGACGGCTCCGCCTATGTCGACATCAACAGCCTCGTTCCCCTGATCGCCCTGGACCGGGTCGAGACCTTCAAGGACGGCGCCTCGGCGGTCTATGGCTCGGACGCGGTGGCCGGCGTGGTCAACTTTGTCACCCGCACCAATATCGCCCGGCCCGAACTGCGTGCGACCCACGCCTTCATGGATGGCGCCGACGAAACCCTGCTCGAGGCGATCGCCAGCGTCTCCGTTCTCGATGGTCGCATGGTTCTGGCCGCCTCGCACCTCGACCGGTCCGCGCTCGGCTCGGACGAGCGGGACTTCACCCAGGCCACAGCCTACGGCCGCGCCGCATGGACAGCGGTCACCAGCTATGGCCAGCCGGGCTCCTATTTCCGCCCGAGCCGCAACGCCTTCTCGCCCGACCCCGACTGCACCAATCCCGCCTTTACCGAGGCTTTCCGCAACAGTCCGACCGATGTCTTCTGCCGGCTGGACTATTCCGACTTCTTCGACCTGTCGCCGGAGGAGACCCGCACACAGTTATTCGCCGATTGGCGCCGGACGCTCGGTGGAGTCGAAGCGCATGTGCAGGCCGCCTGGTCGTCGACCGAAACCGTCGCCCGACAGTCGCCGTCATTGCCGATCCTCGCCCGCAGCGTGACTGTGCCGGCCAGCCATCCCGACAACCCGTTTGGCGAGGCCGTCCTGTTCCGCGGCCGGACGCTGGGCGCCGAGGCCGGAGCCTCGCTGGCCGAGTTCGACTATCGCACCTGGCGTATCGCCGCCGACCTGTCCGGAACCTTCAGCAATGGCTGGGACTGGCGCGCCTCGGCGACCTCCAGCCGCCAGCACGTCGCCTATGACAAGCCGGACACCATCGGCTCGGCGCTCCAGAACGCGCTGAACGGTCTGGGCGGCGCGGGCTGCAACCCGATGACAGGCTCCCCGGGCGTCGGTCCCTGCCGCTGGTACAACCCGTTCGGCAGCGCCCATCTCGGCACAGGCGCCCGCAATGATCCGTCGGTCATCGCCGGCATCACCGGCTCGACCGGCCTCCGTGGCGCCTCGACCCTGACCACCGTCGAGATCGAGAGCGATGGCCGCCTGTGGCAGAGCGGCTCCGTCGCCCTGGATGCCGCTATCGGCGCCCAGTATCGCGACAGCGGCTTCCGTCACGACTGGAGCGATCTGGTCAACGCGGGCGAACTTCTGACGGCCGGGTACTCCCCCGACTTCTCGGGCGACCAGCAGGCCTGGGCCGCGTTCGCCGAAGCCCGGCTTCAGGTCGCCGATGCTTTCGAGCTGCAGGCCGCCCTGCGCGAGGAAGGCTACGACGGCGGCGAACGCGCCCTCAGCCCCCGCCTCGCCGCCCGCTGGGACCTGACAGACCGCCTCGCCGTGCGCGCCTCCTGGGGTCAGGGCTTCCGCGCGCCGTCTGTCTACACCCTGGCCGGAGCGCAGGCGTCCCAGCCCTCGGTCTTCGACCGCGGCGCCTTCGTCTTCGTCAACACCCTGACCACCGGCGATCCCGATCTGAAGCCGGAGGAGTCCGAGAACCTGTCCGCAGGCGTGGTCTTCACCCCGGTTTCAGGCCTGCGCCTCCAGATCGACGCCTGGCGGATCGACTACACCAACCTGATCGTGAAGGAGTCGGCGCAGGCGATCATCAACCAGGCCGCTGCCGACGATCTCGCCGGCCGTACCGGCACGTCGGCCCAGCAACGCGTCACCCGCGCTCCGACCGGGGCCCTGACCTTCGTGGACCTGCGCTTCGTCAACGCCTCCTCGATCGAGACGCAGGGGCTGGACATCGCTGCCCGCTACGACCGCGAACTGTTCGCCGGCCGCCTGACCGCACAGGCGGCCTGGACCTATGTAGACCGGTACGACATTCGCCTGTCGCCCGGCGCGCCCGCGACCTCGGGCCTCGGATCGACCAATCTGAACACCCTGGGCCGCTCCCTCCCCCGGAACCGGGGCGAGTTTTCCGTCGCGTGGACCGGCGCGACCGACACCCTCGCCGCCGTTGCCCACTACACCAGCGGCTATCGCAATGACCGCAGCGGCATCACCGACCCGACCATCGCGTCCTGGACCACCGTCGACCTTCGCTGGGCCCGGCCCCTGTCCGACGGGCTGGAGCTCTCGGTCGGTGTCGTGAACGTGGCCGATTCCGATCCGCCGCTGGCCCAGTTCGCGCTGGGCTACGACCCGATTGTCGCCGATCCTCGCGGTCGGGTCTTCACCCTGGGGCTGAGCAAACGCTTCTGACCCCTCCCCCTTCGGCCCGGCTCCCGCTAGACTCCGACGCATGAGCGACGACTATGTCTTCGAGGGGCCGGCCGAAGCGCCGCCTCCGCCCCGGGACAACAACCCGCCCCTGTCGATCACCGAGCTGTCGTTCGCCCTGAAGCGGACGCTCGAGGATCGGTTCGGCCATGTGCGGCTGCGCGGCGAGATCTCGAAGGTGAACCACCACGCCTCGGGCCACGTCTATCTGACTCTCAAGGACGACAGGTCGGCGATCGACGGCGTGGTCTGGAAGGGCTCGGTCCGCGGCCTCGGGGTCCGCCCCGAGTCGGGGCTCGAGGTCATCGTCACCGGCAAGATCACCAGCTATCCGGCCCGGTCGTCGTACCAGATCGTCATCGAAACGATGGAGGCCGCCGGCGCGGGCGCCCTGCTGGCGCAGCTGGAGCGGCTGAAGGCCAGGCTTGCGGGCGAGGGCCTGTTCGAGCCGTCACGCAAGAAGCCCATCCCGACCTTCCCCGCCACCATCGGCGTGATCACCAGCCCGACCGGCGCAGTGATCCGCGACATCCTGCATCGCATCGCCGAACGCTGGCCGTGCCGCGTCATCGTCTGGCCGGTCGTGGTGCAGGGCGATGCCGCCTGCGGGCAGGTCTCCAACGCCATTCGCGGCTTCGACGGCATGAGCGCCGCCGGCCCGATCCCGCGGCCCGATCTGCTGATCGTCGCCCGTGGCGGCGGCTCGGTCGAGGACCTCTGGTGCTTCAACGACGAGGGACTGGCCCGCACCGTGGCCGCCGCCTCCATCCCGATCATCTCGGCCGTCGGGCACGAGACCGACACCACCCTGATCGATTTCGTTTCGGACCGTCGCGCGCCGACACCGACCGGCGCGGCAGAGATCGCCACGCCTGTGCTGGCCGATCTGCAGTACGCCGTCGCCGATTACGAGCGCCGACTGGCCCGCGCCGGTGGCCGCATCCTCGAGGATCGGCGCACTCGCCTCCGGGCGGCGGCGCGCGGCCTGCCTGCCCGTCCCGAGGACCTGCTGGCCCTGCCGCAGCAGCGCCTCGACCTGGCCGGCAGCAAGCTGGGCTCGGCCCTGCACCGCAACGTCGCCGTCCATGAGCGCCAGTACGCCGCCGTGTCGGCCCGGCTGTCGCGGGGTCTTCTGGATCGGTCGCTGGAGCGTCGCCAGGACCGGCTGTCGGCCGTCGCGACGCGTTTCGCACCGACCCTGCCGCGCCAGCTGGATCGCGACCAGACCCGCCTGGCGGCCCTGTCGCGCGCCCTCGCCACCCTCGATCCGAAACGGCCCAAGCCCGGCTTCGCCCGAGTTGAGAGCGACGACGGGGCCATGATCGCATCGGCCGCCGCCCTGCATGACGGTCAGGCTGTCCGGCTGGTCTTCGCCGATGGATCGAAAGGCGCCCGGATTGATGGCGATGGGCCGCCGCCAAGACCGAAGCCCGCCGCGCCGCCGCGCCCGAAGCCCGCCGCTCCGGGCCAAGGCGACCTCTTCTGACGCGCGAAAGCCATTGGCGACGCCGCCCGGCCCACGCTAGGCTTCGACCATGACGACCGATGCTCCCGAACAGGCCGCCCTTCACTATGGCGACGGCGAGTACGCCGTGCTGAAGCCCGGCCGCTTCGTCACCTGCGCCGTCAGCGGCAAGCCGATCCCCCTGGAAACCCTGCGTTACTGGTCCGCCAGTTTGCAGGAGGCCTACGCCAGCCCTGCCGAGGCGTTCCAGCGCCTGGCCCAGCAGCCGTGATTTCCGACCGCCGCGCCGTCCTTCTGGGCGCCGGCGCCCTGCTGGCCGCCGGCCCTGCCCGCGCGCAGAGTGCCGACGGGCTGGAACTGTCCGGCAGATTTGTCCAGGGCGGCCATATCGTCGGCCGGACCTGGCCCGGCGCCCTCGTCTTCGTTGACGGCGAAAGCCTGACCACGGCGGCAGCCTCCGGCCTGTTCATCGTCGGCCTCGACCGCGAGGCCCCGTCCAGCGTCGAAATCCGGGTGCAGGACGGTCCTCGCTCGGCCCGGCGCACCCTTGAGATCGCTCCGGGGACATTTCCCACCTCCCGCATCACTGGCCTGCCACCAGCCACGGTCGAGGTTCCCGCCGACCCCGTCCTTCTGGCCAGAATCCAGCGGGAAGTGGCCCTGAAGACCGAAGGTTTTGCCAGCCGGATCGACGCCGACCACTTCCGCGACGGCTTCGTCTGGCCCGTCGAAGGTTTCAGGATCTCAAGTCGCTGGGGCGCACAACGCGTTCTGAACGGGACGCCTGCCCGCCCGCATTTCGGCGTGGACCTCGCCGTGCCTGCCGGATCGCCGATCCGCGCGCCCGCCGCCGGGCGGGTCGTGCTGGCTCAGCCCGATCTGCATTTCGAGGGCGGACTGGTTCTGCTCGACCACGGCCAGGGCCTGATCACCGCCTATCTTCACCAGTCCCGGCTCGACGTGCGTCAAGGTCAGGACGTGAGACGCGGTGACCTGATCGGGAAGGTCGGCATGACCGGCCGGGCAACCGGGCCTCATCTTTGCTGGCGGATGAAGTGGCGGGACCGGAACCTCGACCCCACGTTGCTGGTCCGAACCTGAGCGCGCATTTCGGGAAATCTCTTCACGCGTAACCGTTTACGCGCAAAACCGTCAGCGTTCTTCGATGGACGCGGCGCCTGTCCAGCCGTAGGTTCCTGATTCGAACGCCGGACTCCGACCCTGCCAATGGCCTCCCTCTCAGCCCTCCAGATTCTTCTGGTCGACGACAACCAGCACATGCGGGCCATCACCTCCGCTGTTCTCCAGTCGGCCGGTATAGCCAAGGTTCTGGAAGCGGCAGACGGCGGCGCCGCCCTGAAGATGCTGCGCGACCATCAGGTCGATCTGGCCATCGTCGATTTCAACATGTTCCCGATCGACGGCATCGAGTTCACACGGCTGGTCCGCAACAGCCCCGACAGCGTCGACCCCTATCTGCCGATCATCATGATGACCGGCCATTCCGAGAAGAACCGCGTCTACGAGGCGCGCGACGCCGGTGTGACCGAGTTCGTGGTCAAGCCGATCACCGCCAAGACCGTCCTCAGCCGAATTCAGGCGGTGATCTTCAAACCGCGCCCGTTCGTGAAGACCGACAACTACTTCGGTCCGGACCGTCGCCGGATTCAGTCTGCGGACTACAAGGGCCCGCGTCGGCGTTCGACCGATCAGGCCGACGCCAGGGGTTCCAGCGCCGCATAGACCTTGTCGGGCCACCGCTTGTGGACCCAGAACCAGTCTGCCGGATGCTCGCGCACCCGATCCTCGACGAAACTGGTGATCGCCTGCACGCCCGCCGCGATGTCGGCCGTCCGGTCGCCTGTCCGGGCCAGTTCGATCGGCTCGTGCGCCGTCACCCGGAACCGCACGCCCGGCAGGCGAACCACCGACATCGGCACGATCACCGTCCCGAAGCGTAGCGCCAGACGGCTCGGTCCCGGCGCCGCGTTCACCGGCTGGCCGAAGAACTGCACTTCGGGCCCTTCCGAGAATTTCTGATCGTTCATCAGGGCGACGGACTCGCCGCGCTGCATCCCCGCCAACAGTTCACGCGCGCCGTCCCCGCCCTTCGGCGCGAACAGCTTCACGCCATAGCGGGCCCGCGCAGTGCGGATCTGCTCGTCGACATAGGGATTGTTCGCCGCCCGGTAGGTGATCTGGCAGGGCACGCCCGAGGCGAGGATCGCGGCCGCCATCGTCTCGAAATTCGCCAGATGACCCGACACGAAGACCACAGGCTTTCCGCTGTCCCGGATGGCCTGCAACCGCTCCATGCCGACGACTTCCAGCCGCCCGCTCTCGACCGTCACGCGGTCCAGCAGCGGTGTCTCCGCGAAGGTACGCCCCACCCGCTCCCATGCCTCCAGCGCCAGAGCCTCACGCTCGGCCGCCGGCATGTCGGGGAAGGCGATCCGGAGATTCCGCGTCACCGTCCTGTGGGTGCCGGTCCGGGGCCCCAGGGACTTCAACAGCCAGCCGCCAAGGTTCGACGCGCCCTCGACGCCCAACAGGCGAAGGAAGGCCGTCATCCCGGCGAAGGCGCCCGCCTCCAGCCGCCAGCCGAGATCCTTGCCGAAGCCCACCTTGTGATCGTCACCAGGCAATCGTCAGCCCGCCGTCCACAACAAGGGTCTGCCCGGTTACATAGGCGGCGGCCTTCGAGCACAGATACACAGCGGTGCCGGCGATTTCGTCAGGCTGACCGATCCGCTTCATCGGGTTCGGCTCGACCGTCACCTTCAGCACCTCCTCGTTCTCCCAGAGATAGCGGGCGAAGTCCGTCTGGATCAGTCCCGGCGCGATGCAGTTGACCCGCACGTTCGACGATCCGAACTCCACCGCGAGGTTGCGCACCAGCTGCATGTCCGCCGCCTTGGAGACATTGTAGGCGCCGATGAGGGCGTTGCCGCGCAGACCGCCGACCGAAGAGATCACCAGGATCGCGCCATCCTTCCGCTCCAGCATCTGCGGCGCGACCATCTGGATCAGCCAGTGGTTGGCCAGCACGTTGTTGTGGAAGATCTTCTCGAACTGCTCATCCGAGATGCCGCCCATCGGGCCGGCATAGGGATTGGATGCGGCATTGCAGACCAGAATGTCGATCTGGCCGAAGGCCGCGTTGGTCTCGTCGACCAGACGTTGCAGTTCCTCCTTCGAGGCGATGTTGGCCGGAACGGCGATGGCGCGGCCTTCGCCATGCTTCGCATTGATCGCCCGGGCGACCTCGTCGCAGGGCCCGGCCTTGCGCGAGGAGATGACGACGCGGGCGCCGTGCTCGGCCATCCGCTCGGCGATCGCCTTGCCGATGCCCTTCGAGGAGCCGGTGATGACGGCGACCTTGCCGGTCAGATCGAACAATTCCATGCATTAACCTCGAATGGCTGGGGGAATCTGCTTGCAGACCCTATTCGTATTGCCCTGATACCCCGATACTCGGGCGATTCCATCCGGGAAGGCGGTTCAACCGTTTCCATGCGCGCCCTTACCAACGGCTTTCTGTTCTTCGGCTACCTGTTTCTGGCGATGACCGCCGGCGCCTTCATCTGGCGCGCGGGTCTGGGCGCCGGCGGCGGCGTCGCTGCTGGCATCGGCACGGCCGGTCTGCTCGCCGCCGCCCATGCCATGTTCGTGGGCCGCGCCCAGCGCGCGGCGCTCAAGAAGGAGATCGACCAGGTCCGCGAGGCTCATCGCCTGCTGGCCGACGCCATGGAGTCGACCCAGGGCGCCCTGACCGAACTGGCCCAGGCCATCGAGAGCGGGGCCCTGACGTCGACCGAGGCCCTGACCGGCGAGGTGCGGATGCTGGAGAGCCTGATCCAGCAGATGAGCGAGTCGATCGACGAGCGGATGAGCCGCCCGGCGCCGGCCAGCGCCTTCGAGGCCCGCCACCAGCAGCAGTCCAATGTTCTTCTGGCGACCATCCACGAGGCGCTCGCCGAGAACCGTGTCGACCTCTACCTGCAGCCGGTCGTTTCCCTGCCCCAGCGCCGGACCATCTTCTACGAGAGCTTCACCCGTCTGCGCGCCGCCGACGACCGGGTGATGATGCCGGCCGAGTATCTGTCGGTCGCGGAGGGCGAGGGTCTGGTCCCGGCCATCGACAACCTGCTGCTTTTCCGCTGCGCCCAGATCGTGCGGCGCCTCGCCCGTCAGGATCGCAAGGTCGGCGTCTTCTGCAATGTGGCCCTGACCTCGCTGGGCGACGAGACCTTCTTCCCGCAGTTCCTCGACTTCCTCTCCGAGAACCGCGATCTCAATCAGGCCCTGATCTTCGAGTTGGGTCAGGCGACCTTCGACGCCCGGGGTGCGGTCGAGGCCCGCAACATGGCCAAGCTGGCCGACCTCGGCTTCCGCTTCTCGATCGACAAGGTCCAGACGCTGGATCTCGACTTCGCCGACCTGCAGCGGTCGGACGTCAAGTTCATGAAGGTCTCAGCTGATCTGCTGATCGAACAACTGCTCGACATGGATGGCGCCTCGGCGCTTCCATCTCTTCGCGACATCTCCGCCGCCGATTTCGCCGGCCTGACCCGTCGATACGGCATCGAACTGATTGCCGAGAAGTGCGAGACCGAGCGCCAGATCGTCGACATTCTCGAACTGGACGTCTCGATGGGCCAGGGGCACCTGTTCGGCGAGCCCCGCGCGATCAAGGAGGACGTGCTGGCCGAAACCGACCCGCCCGCCGACTTCCTCCGCTCCACGCTGCGAAGCGCGGAACAGAAGCGCCGGTTCGGCTGAGCCTTCTCTACCGCCGTTCAACCCGCTATCTCCCGGGAATGACCCTCCCCCACGCCCTCACCGGTCTCGGCGACATCGCCGGCGACTACGACATCCTGCTCTGCGACGTCTGGGGCGTGATCCACAACGGGCGCGAAAGCTGGCCCGACGCCTGCGAGGCGCTGGCGCGCTTCAATCGCGAGGCCGGTCATGTGGTCCTGATCTCCAACTCGCCCCGCCCCTCGCACGACGTGGTGGCCCAGCTGGATGGCCTGAACGTGCCCCGCGAGAGCTGGCGCGCTTTCGTCACCTCCGGAGACGCGACCCGCGCCGAGCTGGCGAAGCGGGCACCCGGCCCCGCCTGGATCATCGGACCGGATCGCGACTGGCCGCTGTACGACGGTCTTGGCCTTGAGGTGGCCAAGGGAGCCGAAGATGCGGCCTTCATCTCCGTCACCGGCCCGGTCGATGACAACGTCGAGACCCCTGAAGACTACCGCGAGCGCCTGTCGCAGGGAGCCGCGCGCGATCTGGAGCTGATCTGCGCCAACCCCGACCGGGTCGTACAGCGCGGCGACAGGCTCATCTACTGCGGCGGCTCGCTGGCGGATCTCTACGAAGGCCTCGGCGGTCGCGTAACCATGGCTGGCAAGCCCTATGCTCCGATCTACGATCTGGCGCTGAAGGAGGCGGAAGCCCTGCTGGGCAAGCCGGTCGACCGCTCTCGCGTGCTGTGCATCGGCGACGGCGTTGTCACCGACGTGCTGGGCGCCAACCGCCAGAACCTCGACTGCCTTTTTATCGCCCAGGGCATTCACGGCGACGCCGCGCGGGGCGAGGACGGCCGCATCGATCCGGAGATGGCGGGCGAACTCCTGAAGGCGGAAACGACATATGCCCGCTATGCGACGCTCGATCTGACGTGGTGAGGATGGTCATTCGGTCGCACCGGGGGTAACACCGCCCACATGGTTGAATTGGTCGATAAGCATCCCTCCGGCGGCTACATCCTGGAGGAACTCCACGTCGGCATGACCGCCGAGAAGGTCATCACGGCGACCGAACAGCGGATCCAGCTGTTCGCCGAGGCGTCGGACGACTTCAATCCCGTCCATCTTGACGAGGCCTTCGCCGCGAAAACCGCCTATCGCGGGCGCATCGCCCACGGCCTGCTGTCCGCCTCGTTCGGCTCTGCGGTCGTGGGTACGATCCTGCCCGGCGCCGGGGCGATCTACATTTCCCAGCAACTGCAGTTCCACCTGCCGGTGCGCATCGACGATGTGGTGACCATCCGCGTGACCGTCATTTCGGTCGATGCCGAAAGCGCCCGGGTCGAACTGAACTGCGAGGGCTTTGTGGACGGCAAGCTGATCATGGATGGCATCGCCACCGTGCGCGTCCCGCGCCGCCGCAAGCCATCGGCCCGTTGATCCAGATCGTCCGCGACTGGCGAGGCCTGCCGGACTCGCTCAAGGGTGCAGCCGTCGCCATCGGCGCCTTCGACGGCGTCCACCGCGGGCACCAGGCCGTCATCGCCGGGGCGCGCGAAGCGGCCGGCCGTCTGGGCGCACCTCTCGCCGTCGTCAGCTTCGATCCGCACCCGCGCCGCTGGTTCCAGCCCGACGCCGCCCCGTTCCGCCTCATGACGCCCGACCAGATGGCTCGCGCCCTGGACGGCCAGGGGGTCGAGCGCCTGTACCTGCTGCCGTTCGACGGCGAGATGGCCGCAATGAGCGATGAAGAGTTCGCTCTCGAGGTTCTGGGCGCCGGCCTGGGTGTCAGGCACGCCGCGGTCGGTTTCGACTTCACTTTCGGCAAGGGCCGGACGGGCTCGCCGGAGGCTTTGCGCACCTACGGTGAAGCCGCAGGGTTCACCGTCTCGGTCGTCGAACGCGTCGATGACCGTGACGGCCTGAAACTGTCATCCTCCGCAGTGCGCGAGGCGCTGAAGGCCGGCGACATGAAGCGCGCGACCGCCATTCTCGGCCGTCCCTTCGCCATCACCGGAGAAGTGATCCACGGCGACAAGCGCGGTCGCACCATTGGCGTGCCGACCGCCAATGTCGCCATGGGCGACTACATGCGCCCCGCCTATGGGGTCTATGCGACGCGCACCCGTCTGCCGGACGGCCGCGTCATCGACGGCGTCGCCAACCTCGGCGTCCGGCCCATGTATCCGACCGGCGATCCGCTGCTCGAGGTCTGGCTTCTCGACTTTTCGGGCGATCTTTACGGCCAGACGATCGAGACCGATCTGGTCGCCTTCCTGCGCGGCGAGCTGGCCTTCGACAGCCTGGACGCCCTGAAGGTCCAGATCGACGCCGACGCCGTCGCGGCCCGCAAGGCCCTCGTCGCAGCATAAGACAGGTTCGCCGCAAACCATCTTGAACCCCCGCACCGGCCGCCGGAAGGGTCTCCGGTCATGGATCGGGGGATGGGATGATCGAGCCGCCTGAAGCGCCACACCACGTCGTCGAACATCACCGCAACGCGGGAAAGTGGTTCGACATCGCCATGGCCGTCGCGGTGCTGATCGTGTCCTTCGGCTCGCTCTATGTCTCGCTCCACACCGGCCACACCATGGAAGCCCTGGTCGAACAGAACCAGCGCCTGGTCCGCGCCCAGTCGACGCCGATCCTCCAGTACACCCACGGCAACAACGTCGACGGCGAGAAGGTGCTCCACTTCGAGGTTCGGAACGTCGGCACCGGTCCGGCCCGGGTGGCTTGGGCCCGCCTGAATGTCGATGGCGAGACCTACGACAGGTGGTCCGACTATGCGCTCGGGGCAGGCACCGACCTGCGTCGGCTTCCTCTACAGAATGCTCCGCTTGCACCCGCAGTCCTGTCTGCCGGAGACGAGCGGCCGATCATGCGGTGGCCCAGACAGGGCGGCTCGCCGGAGCTGGCGGCGTGGGACAGGGTCGAGGCCTCGCGATTCCGGGCCCGGGCAACCGCCTGCTATTGCTCGGTCTTCGACGAATGCTGGATCTCACACATGAATGGCGACGTGCCCAGACAGGTCGTCTCCTGCGAAAACCCGGAGGCCATCGCGCCGCGGGGAAACAGCGGCCACTAGACCGCGCAGGCTGGCGTCCGCCCCGTCCGGTCTGCTAGACCGCCAGCACCATGACCGTCCGCGTGTTTCGCCCGATTTCGATTAGCCGCCCGGCGTAGCGCCGCAGGGGCCGCCCCCGCGCTCGCCGGGATCGAGACAGACGCGAACGATCACACACGACGAGACTGACGACATGGCTGACGCCACCGATACTCCCGAGAGCCGCGACTATCGCGAAACCGTCTTCCTGCCCGAGACGCCCTTCCCCATGCGCGGCGGCCTGCCCCAGAAGGAACCGGTGATCCTCGAGCAGTGGGGCGATCTCTATGCCGCCCTGCGCAAGCAGCGTCAGGCTGAAGGCGCCCCGCTTTACGTGCTGCACGACGGCCCGCCCTACGCCAACGGCGACATCCACATCGGCCACGCCCTGAACAAGACCCTGAAGGATTTCGTGGTTCGCAGCCGCTTCCTGCTGGGTCACGACGTCGACTACGTCCCGGGCTGGGACTGCCACGGCCTGCCGATCGAGTGGAAGATCGAGGAGCAGTTCCGGGCCAGGGGCCGTCGCAAGGACGAGGTCTCCAAGGCCGAGTTCCGCGCCGCGTGCCGCGAATACGCCGCCGGCTGGATCGATGTGCAGCGCGATCAGTTCAAGCGCCTCGGCATCGTCGGCGACTTCGACAACCGCTATGCCACGATGGACTTCCAGACCGAGGCGGCCATCGTCGCCGAGTTCCACAAGTTCAAGAACTCGGGTCAGCTCTATCGCGGCTCCAAACCGGTGATGTGGTCGCCGGTCGAGCGCACCGCCCTGGCCGACGCCGAGATCGAGTACCACGACCACGTCAGCCCGACGATCTGGGTCAAGTTCCCCGTCGTCGCCGCCAGCGATGATCATCCGGACGACCTGTTGGCCTTCCGCCACGCCACGCCGTCGATCGTGATCTGGACGACGACGCCCTGGACCATCCCGGCCAACCGCGCCATCAGCTACGGCCCCGAGATCGCATACGGCCTCTATGAGGTCACCGCGATGGAGGAAGGGCTTGAGTTCGAGCCCTGGGCCAAACCGGGCGACCGACTGATCGTGGCCGACAAGCTGGCCGAGGATGTCTTCAGGGCCGCGAAGATCGTGACCTGGACCCGCGTCGATGACCTGAACCCGTCCGGCCTCGAGTGCGCCCATCCGTTGGCCCCGTTGTCGCCGGGCTACGGCTTCTCCGTGCCACTGCTGGCCGGCGACCACGTCACCGACGACGCCGGCACCGGCTTCGTGCACACCGCCCCGGGCCACGGCGCGGACGACTATGAGGTCTGGAAGGCCCACGGCCATCACGAGGTGCCGGACACGGTCGATCCGGACGGCGCCTACTACGAGCACGTGCCCCTTTTCGGCGGCCTGAAGGTCATCGAGACCGAGGGCAAGAAGGACAAGATCGGCAAGTTCGGCGCGGCCAACAAGGTCGTCACCGAAAAGCTGATCGAGACCGGAGCTCTCCTGGCCCGCGGCCGCTTGGAGCATTCCTACCCGCACAGCTGGCGCTCCAAGGCCCCGGTCATCTTCCGGAACACGCCGCAATGGTTCATCCGCATGGACCAGCCGCTGAAGGACGACGAGACCCTGCGCGAAAAGGCCCTGGCCGCCATCGACGCCACCGCCTTCCACCCGGCCGCCGGCAAGAACCGCATCCGCTCCATGGTCGAGAGCCGCCCGGACTGGCTGGTCAGCCGACAGCGCGCGTGGGGCACGCCCTTGGCCATGTTCGTCGACAGGCAGACCGGCCAGCCGCTGGTCGACGCCGAGGTCGACGCCCGCATCCTCGCGGCCGTCTCCGCAGGCGGCGCCGACGCCTGGTTCGAGACACCCGACGCCGACTTCCTGGGCCAGCACGACGCCTCTCGCTTCGAGAAGATCGAGGACATCCTCGACGTCTGGTTCGATAGCGGCTGCACCCACGCCTTCACGCTGGAGGCGCGCGACCCGGCCCACGGCTATACCGGCGACCGCCCGTCGCACTGGCCCGCCGACCTGTATCTCGAAGGCTCGGACCAGCACCGCGGCTGGTTCCAGTCCAACCTGCTCGAAGGCTCCGGCACCCGCGGCCGCGCCCCCTATGACGCCGTCCTGACCCACGGCTACACCCAGGACGAGCAGGGTCGCAAGATGTCCAAGTCGCTGGGCAACACGACCGACCCGGCGACCGTCATCAAGGAATCCGGCGCCGACATCCTGCGCCTGTGGGTGGCGCTGGTGGACTACGCCGAGGACCAGCGCATCGGAAAGCAGATCCTGCAGACCACGGTCGAGGCGTATCGCAAGCTGCGCAACACCGTTCGCTACCTGCTGGGCGCGCTGGCCGACTTCGACGAGGCCGAACGCCTGCCGCTGGAGGACATGCCGCCGCTGGAGCGGTTCATCCTCCACCGCCTGTGGGAGCTCGATGGCCAGGTCCGCAAGGCCTACGCCGAGTACCGCTTCCAGGACGTCGTCCGCCCGGTGCTGGAGTTCTGCTCCAACGACCTCTCGGCCCTCTATTTCGACATCCGCAAGGACAGCCTCTACTGCGACCGGCCCGATGCCGTCCGCCGGCGGGCCTGTCGGACGGTGATGGACGAGGTCTTCGCCCGCCTGACGGCCTGGCTGTCCCCGCTGACCCCGTTCACCATGGAAGAGGCCTGGACCACCCGCTTCCCCGAAGGCGGCTCCAACTGCGCGCGGGTAATCCCGCAGACGCCCGACGAATGGCGCAACCCGGCCGAGGCCGAGCGCTGGGCCGGGGTGCAGACCGTGCTGGAGGTGGTCAACGAGGCTCTCGAGGCCGCTCGTCGCGAAAAGGTCATCGGTGGGGCTCTGGATGCCTGGCCTGTCGTCACCGGACCGGCCGACGCCTTTGCTCCGCTTGACGGACTGGACGCCGCCGAAGTCTTCCGCACCTCCGGCGTTGACCTGAAGATCGGCGGCGACGCGATCACCGTCATCGTCTCTCCGGCCGACCATCCCAAATGCGCCCGCTCCTGGCGCCGGGTGCCGGATGTCGGCTCCGACCCGGCCTATCCGGACCTCAGCGCCCGCGACGCCGACGCAGTCCGGGCTTGGGACGCCCTCCGCGGATGACAACACGCCCCGCCGGTGATCCCGGCGGGGCGTTTTTCTTTCAGGCCTGAGCGGGGCTCAGAGCGCGTTGCGCGACCGCTCGCGCAGTTCGCGCGCGCGTTGCTCCAGTTCAACGGCGCGTTGCGGCAGGGACCGAGACAGGGCCTGCAGTTCGGCGTCGGTCACCTCATTGCCGCGTTCGCGGTTCTCCTCGATCTGACGGGCGCGATAGGCCGGGTCGCGCAGGCGGGCGGCCTCCTCGCGCATCTGGCGCGCGCCGGCATCCATCTGGTCGGCGCCGCCGGCCATCTGGGTGCGGGCCAGCGCCATCTGCCGGCGCGCTTCGGCGCGCGCCTGACC